>JALOQF010000332.1 GCA_025459425.1 Myxococcaceae bacterium
TCCAGACGCTGCACCTCATGTTCGAGACGCACTACAACGAGCTGTGGCTGGCGACCGACGCCATCGCCGAGCGCATTCGGGCGCTGGGGTTCCCGGTCAAGGCCACGTACAGCGAGCTGGCGAAGCTGACCTCGATTCCCGAGACGAAGGGCGTGCCCGAGGCGACCGAGATGGTGAAGCTGCTGGTCGAAGGCCACCAGTCGGCGGCACGCACGGCGCGCAAGATCTTCCCCGTCGCCGAGAAGGCGAGCGACGAGTCGACGGTCGACCTGCTCACGCAGCGCCTGCAGATTCACGAGAAGACCGCGTGGATGCTGCGCAGCCTCCTCGCGTGACGCATGCCGGCCCTCGTCCTGAGTCTGGGGAGCCTCGACGTCGCGCGGGGCACGGCCGAAGCCGTGGTGGCGCTCAAGCCCGACGGCACCATCGACCTCGCCATCGACGCGACCCTGGCCGAGGCGGCCCGACAGCTCGCGGGGCGGCTCGACCGCGACGTCGTCTGTGAAGAGCCGCTCGCCTTCGTCGGCCGGCCGCTCGGGTGGACGGCGCGGGCGCTCACGCGAGACGAGCTCGTGTTTCGCGCGTCGCTGGCGCTGTCGATCGCCTCGGAGTTCCCACCGACCTGGCAGGACGCGCTCCAGCGCCTCATCGAGGCCTGGTGTGCCTTCTGGCCGATGGCGTTGTGGGACCAGGTACCTCCCGAGATGGCGCTCCCCTTCGAGCGGGTGCGTCAGGGCCGACGTTCGACCCCTGCCACGTCGGTGCTGGGTCAGTCGGGGCGTGAGTTCGGAGTGGCCGTGTACGACGACGCCGAGGACTTCCACCGGCTCTTCGACGCCGGGGTGATGAAGGGCAACAACCGGTCGGTGCTCGCCGATGCCGGCGCGCTGTCGAACGCCTTCGACCCGCTCGGCGTCCCCTGCCCCGTCGTCATCACCACGAAGGGCATGAAGCCGCGCAAGCCGACGCGCGACGATCTGCTGCTCCTCGCGGGCTCGCTCGAGCTGCTCGTCGGCGTGGTGCGTGGCGTGACCGAAACGCCGCTCGAGGCCGATGACGTGCTGCGGTTCCAGCGCACCGGCGACGCCGCTCCTACGCAGAGGCGAAGGGCGAAGGCCGCGGGCTCGACGCCGCGACGCAAGCCAGCGACCACGGGTCGCGCGGCGAAGAAGCCGCGCTCGCGCTGACGGTCGAGAGCTGGCCGTGACGCTGACCACGGCGCGCGGCATCGAGTGCGCGCCATCCGAGCCGCGGTTCGACCGGTCAGGCCGGAGGCAGGCGTGCCGGTCGGTAGCTTGGAGGTATCGTCGTGCTGCCCGTAATGGTCGTGCCGCGCAGTGCCACGTCACACCCGGACGCTTCTGTTTGTTCCGGGAATCGTGGCCGGTGGCTGGAGCTGAGCTTCGCCTTCCAGCTCCGCGTGGTCGACGTGTCGGCCGCGGACCGACGGGCCGTCGAGTTTGGGAACGACCACGAGGTCGTCGGCGTGCGGCACGCGCCCCTGTGATTCTTCGGCTCGTTCGTCGTGAAGATCATCGAGCGCTTCTCGAGGTGTCCTCGTTCACGACGTGGAAGAGGGCGTTCGCGGCAGCATCGCCGTAGGCGAGGGACCCGAACTCGTCGACCACGAGCCCGTGCGGCTGCACGGAGCCGGACGCATCGCAGGCCGGTCCCCGCTGGACGAATCGCAACCAAACGCATCGAGACTACACGCATCGAGACCGGACGGCGTGCAGCCAGACACGTCGCAGTCGCCGCATCGCCCTTCCGCTCGCGCCCTCCGGCGGTACTCCACCCCGGCGCGCGTCCCTTCCATCTCGCCGTCCGAACGACCGCACGCATCGGTGGCGCGCGCGCTGCCAGTGAAGCAGAAGCGGGACTCCGTGAGGCGACTCGACAACCAGACCCAGGCCTATGCGTGGGGCAGCGTGACGGCGATTCCCGAGCTGCTTGGCCTCGCGCCGACGGGAGCTCCCCAGGCCGAACTGTGGATCGGCGCGCACCCGCTCGCGCCCTCACGCCTCGATGGCCGCTCGCTCGACGTCCTCATCGCTGAGCGACCCGACGCGCTGCTCGGCGCCACGTCGGTCGAGCGCTTCGGGCCGCGGCTCCCCTTCCTCCTCAAGGTCCTCGCGGCGGCCCAGCCACTGTCACTCCAGGCCCACCCGAGCCGAGCGCAGGCCCAGGCGGGCTTCGCGCGCGAGAACGCTGCAGGCGTGCCGCTCACCGCGCCGCACCGCACCTACAAGGACGACAACCACAAGCCCGAGCTCATCTGCGCGCTGACTCCCTTCCGCGCGCTCTGCGGCTTCCGCGCCCTCGACGCGACGCGCGCGCTCCTCTCGAGGCTTCGGGTCGAGCGCCTGACCCCGCTCCTCGCCACGCTCGACACCGGGCTCGCCGGCTTCTTCCGACAGGTGATGACGCTCTCGCCCGCCGAGGCCGCAGCGCTCGTCACAGACGTGGCCCACGCCTGCGCCACACGTCCCGTGCGTGGCTTCGAAGCCGAGTGCACGAACGCCGTGGGGCTCGCGCGCGCGTACCCTGGAGACGTGGGCGTCATTGGAGCGCTGCTCCTCAACCTCGTCGAGCTCGCGCCCGGCGAGGCGCTCGCCCTCGGGGCCGGCAACCTGCACGCCTACCTCGAGGGCACGGGCATCGAGCTGATGGCGAACTCGGACAACGTGCTCCGTGGGGGCCTGACGCCGAAGCACGTCGACGTCGCCGAGCTCGTGCGCGTGCTGGACTTCTCGAGCGGCCCCGCCCCCATCGTGCGCCCCCTCGGGCAGCCCGAGGCCGTCTACCCCACCACCTTCCCCGACTTCCGGCTCTCGCGCGTCGACGTGCGAGGTCCGCTCCAACTCCAGCGCCTGGGCGCCGACGTGGTGCTGTGCACGGCCGGCTCCGTCGAGGTGAACGGCCTGACGCTCACGCGCGGAGCCGCCGGCTTCGCGGCGTTCGACGAAGGGCCACTCGTCTGCTCGGGCGAGGGCACGCTGTATCGCGCCACGGTGAACGCCTGACACCGCACCGACCATGAAGCTCGCTCACTTCTCCGACATTCACGTCACGCACTTCCCGCTCTCGGGCTCGTTCGCGCTCAAGCGGCTCGCAGCAGTGGCCAGCTACTCGCTGGTAGGCCGCGGGAAGGACTTCGAGGGCAGCGACGAGCGCATCGCCCGGCTGCTCTCACACGTCGACACCCAGGGCGTCGATCACGCCCTGTGCACGGGCGATCTCACGGGCGTGTCGACCGACGCCGAGCTGGCCCGGGTCGCCGAGCTCTTTGGCCCCAGGCTCGGCCAGCCCGAGCGCTTCACCGTGATTCCCGGAAACCACGACCGGTACGTCAACTCGGCGCGCGGCGCCTTCGAGCGGCACTTCGCCACGCTGTGCGAGGGCGCGCGCTTCCCCGCCGTCAAGGCGTTGCCGGGTGGCGTCACCTTGGTGCTGCTCGACGTGGCCCGGCCCACCAGCCTCGTCGACTCGTCGGGCCTCGTGGGCGAAGCCCAGCGCTCGGCGTTGCTCTCGCTGCTCACCGACGCCTCGCTGCGAGACCGGTTCGTCATCGTGGCGCTGCACTACGGGCTGTTGCGCATGAACGGCCAGCGTGACTCACGCACCCACGGGCTGCGTGATGACGTCGAGCTGATGGCCCTGCTCGACCGCGACGACGTCACCGTCGACCTCGTGCTGCACGGCCACCTGCATCGGCCTTTCACGCTGCGCACGAAGCGCCGGCACGTCGTCAACGCCGGCAGCGCCACCGACCTGCACATGCGCTGCGGGTACAACCTCTACGACATCGACCCCGGTGCGCACCGCGTCGGCATCACGCGGTTTCACTGGAGCCGGTCGACCGGCGCGTACGAGCCGGACCCGGGCCACGCGCTCAACACGGTGCTCGTCACCCGCTGAACCGTCGCGGCTTCGCAGCGCGGCGAAGAGGCACACGGCGAGCTTCGTGCAGGAGCCGCCACCGCGGGGGCATCACGCGCTTCGACCGCGCTCTGGTCGTCCTGCGCGCGCCAGCGGTCCTTCCGGGCGCTACGCTTCAAGTCGCTCCCGTGGCGGCCCAACACCTCCTCAGCACGACGTTGTCCGAGACGTGGGCCATCGAGCCTCGCGACGGTGTCGCGGCGCCGCTCGCGCTCGAGGTCGTCTCGGCGCCCATCGCCCCGGCGGTGCTCGGCTCGCTCGGCGCCTGGCTCGAGGGCTACACGCGGCGCGGGCCGCCCTGGCAGGACGTCATCGACGCCGACGTGCAGCGTGCCAACGCCAGCCTCACCGCCGTCGTCGAGCGCTTCGTCGGCGTCACGCTCGCTGACGTCGTACGCAACCTCGCCGAGGAACGGTGGGTGTTGCCGCCCGCCGCGTGGCTGCGCCTCACCCTCGACCTGTTCGACGCCTTCGAGCGGCACGCGGCGACGGTGGTGGCCGAGCCCCTCGGGCCGCGCGGCATCGGGTGGACCCTCGACGGCCGGCTCGTGCTCGCGCCGCTGTGCCTCAACGGTGTGCTCGCGTGGTCCGACGACGTGCGCGACACCTTCGTCCTCGGGGCGCCGGAGCACGTCTCGCCCACCGCCACTCCCGACGAGCGCTCGCTCGTCTTCCAGCTCGGCGTCACGGCGACGTGGCTGCTCACCGGCTGGCACCCGCTCGAGGCCGAGGCCCAGGGGCACGTCGGCGGCCTGCTGCGCGGCGAGCGCCCCCTCGCGGCAGGGTGGAAGCTGGCCGCCAGCCCGGCCGTGGTGGAAGTGCTCGAGCGCGCGACCGCCCAGGCCCCCGCGCATCGCTTCCAGAGCCTGCCGCACTTTCGCGCGGCCCTCGTCGACGCCGTCGCGCCCACCGTTCCGCTCTCGCGCCCGGCCACCGTCGGCGTGCTCCAGGCGGTGACCCACCGGCTCGTCGATCGGCTCGTGAACGACCTGTGGACCAACGACGCGCTGCTGCCCCCGACGTGGGAAGGCGTGTGGCCCATTCGCTGCGCCCGTGGAGGACTCCACCCGAGCGCGCCGAGGACGAAGCCCACTTCCGCCGGGGCGAGGCTCGGCGGTGGTGGCGGCTGCTGCGTTAGGCGGCGAGCTCGACGGTGCTGAGCCGAATGACGCCCCGGCGCACGAGGTCGCGCAGCACGAGGGTGACGGTCTCCTGCGGCAGCCCCAGGTGGTGGCTCAGGTCCGACGGCGAGACGTGCTCCTCGCACAGCGCGTGGGCGACCTGCCGGTGCACAAGCGGCACCACGCCCGAGTAGAGCCGGTAGAGCTGGTCGTTCACCGACACCGCAGCGATGCGTGACGCGGCGAGCTCTCCGAGGTGGAACTGCTCGATGGCGAGGCGCTCGACCACCACCGAGAGGATGCTGCCCGTCGGGTGGCGCTCGAAGCCTTCGCCCGGCGGCACGGTGCCCGGCTCGAGCACGAGCGAGTCGGGGCGCGACGTGAACACGAGCCGCAGCGCGTCCAGCCCCGTGCAGCGACCGTCGGCGAAGGTGGCCTGCGCCTGCACCAGCCGGCCGTCGACGAACCACAGGCCGAAGTGGGCGGTGCCAACCGCTCCGCGCACGAGCCCCGTCACGTGGTGCCGCTCGAGCAACGCGAGCGCACGCCCGAGCCCGACCCGGTCGAGCTCGTCGAGGCGCACCGTCTCGTCGACCGCGCGGCCCTGGAGCTTCCGCTCGAAGGCCACCTTCGGGACGACCAGCTCCCGCACGTACCGCTCGAGCTCGGTGAGCTTCGTCGTCTTCGGCAGGGCGGCGTGCACCCTCGGCCCCGCGCGCAGCAGCACCTCGCGGTACTGGTCGTGCGCCGAGTAGAGCAACACCTGGGTGTCCCACGTGCGCACGTCGTCGCGCAGCGCGCCGAGCACGCTCCAGCCGTCGATGGTGGGCATGTCGAGGTCGAGGATGACGACGTCGTAGGCCTGCTGGGCGAGCTGCTGCAGCGCCGGTGGGCCCCCCGCAGCCACCGAGACATGGAAGCCCCGATGCCGCAGGAAGTCGTGCACGAGCCGCAGCACGCTCGGGTCGTCGTCCACCACCAGCACGCGGGTCTCGGCGGGCACCACGTCGGCTGCGGTCACGGGCGGCGGCTCGACGACGGCCTCGAGCAGGGGCAGCTCGGCGCTGGGGAGCGACTCAAACCCGGCCGCCGCCGTCGGAGGCGGGCGCTCTTCACGGAACGTCCACGGCACGTTGGGCGCGAGCGCTGGCTGCCCCGCTTCGTCGAGCGGAACGCCACGGGCGTGCACGACACGGCCCCAGCGGTAGTGCACCTCGCCACGAGCTCCCAAGCCGGTGAGCTCGAGCACGCCCGTGCGGGCGAAGGTACCGACGTGCGCGAGCAGCTGCCCGAGCTCCTGGTAGGCGCCGGTGCCGCGCATCATCGCCGGGCGTTGGTCGAGCTCGAGCAGGGCGCTGCGCAGCACGGGCTCCGCCAGCCGCCGCACCGGGACGAGGTCGACCACGCCAAGGCGGAACGCATGGCACCACGGCGCGTCACGCCCCTCGTCGGTCACCACCAGCACCGGGCGGTCGCCGTGGCTCGTCGCCTCGAGGTGCCCGAGCAGCGCCGCCAGGCCCTCGCCGGGGTCGACCGCCGCCACCACCGCGCTGACGCCCGCGAAGTTGAGGTCTTCGTGCAGCGTGGGGCTGTCGAGCCCGAAGGGCCACGGGTCGAGCCACGCCACGTCGAGGCGCGGCAACAGCCGCTGGGCGTCGGCCTTCGTCGCCGCCAGCACCCCCACCCGCATCAGCTTCGGAGCCTTCGCCACGGCCCTGTCGACAGCAAGGGTTGGGCCCGGCGGGCGTGGTTGATCGCACGGTGTTCGACCCGGGTCGAACGGCCGCGCCGGGTCAGGCGCGACTCAGCGCTTCTTCTTCGCCGGTGCCGCGTGGGTGACGGTCACCTTCGTGGTGATGCCGCCGCGTACCCACCAGTCGGCCTCGACCGTCATCGTGCGCGGCGCGCAGGCCTTCACCAGGTCGTCGAGCACGCGGTTCGTCACCGCTTCGTGGAAGGCGCCCTCGTCGCGGTAGCTCCAGAGGTAGTTCTTCAGGCTCTTGAGCTCGATGCACTTCTGGTCGGGCACGTAGCGAATCTTGAAGTGCGCGAAGTCGGGCTGGCCGGTGAGCGGGCACAGGCAGGTGAACTCCGGGCAGTCGAAGAGAATCTCGTAGTCGCGCACGGGCGCGGGGTTCTGGAACGTCTCGAGGGTCTTGCTGGGCTTCGAAGGCATGGGCGCGCCCATAGCAGGGCCCGCGCGGGCTGCCACTCCCCGGGGGGGCTGGCCCGCTGCCGGGTGGGAACGTTCTGCCGGCGCGCCCGGGAGCCGCTACCATCGGCGACGTGCACGACGACGTGAAACGGGCGGTGGCGGTGCTGCAGCGCGGTGGCCTCGTCGGGCTCCCGACGGAGACGGTGTACGGGCTGGGCGCCGATGCCTCGAACGAGCTCGCCGTGCGGCGCATCTTCGCGGTGAAGGGCCGGCCCTCGAATCACCCGCTCATCGTGCACGTCGCGCACGTCGACGAGGCGAAGACGCGCGCCGCGAGCTGGCCCGAGGCGGCCGAGGTGCTCGCGCGCGCCTTCTGGCCGGGGCCGCTCACCCTCATCGTCCGGCGGGCGCCGACGGTGAGCGACGCCGTCACCGGCGGGCAGGACACGGTGGGGCTGCGTGTGCCCGACCACCCCCTCGCGCTCGAGCTGCTCCGCGCGTTTGGTGGTGGCGTGGCGGCGCCTTCCGCGAACCGGTACGGCAAGGTGAGCCCCACGACCGCGCAGCACGTCATCGACGAGCTCGGAAACGAGGTCGACGTGGTGCTCGACGGAGGCCCGTGTCGGGTGGGGGTCGAGTCGACCATCGTCGACGTGAGCGGTCCCTCGCCCCGCCTGCTGCGGCCCGGCGGGGTGCCGAGAGAGGCCATCGAGCGGGCCCTGGGGCGCACGGTGGCGCTGGTGACGGAAGCGGCCGACGTGCGCGCGCCCGGCCTGGTCGCCTCGCACTACGCGCCGCGCGCGGGCCTGTGGGTGGTCGACGCCGAGGCGCTCCCCGCCGAGGCCGCCCGCCGCCTCGCGCAGGGCGTGCAGGTCGCCGCGCTCGTGCCAGCGGGGGTGCCGACGCCGCCGGGAGTGGTCCGGTTCGAAGTCGCGGGCGATGACGCCGCGTACGCGCGCGCGCTCTACGCGACCCTGCGGGCGGTGGACGAGCGTAGCCTCGACGTGGTGCTCGCCGTGCCGCCGTCGGCGACGGGAGTGGGCCTCGCGGTGCTGGACCGGCTGCGTCGTGCCGCCGCGCCCCGGCCGGCGACGCGCTGAGACGTCAACGCGCCGTCGAGTCGGGCGGTCTTCCGCTCGCGCGACGCGCTGAGGCGAGGCTGACTTTCCCGCTGCCGTCGACCCGACGTGGGCTCCCACGCGCCTCGAGCGCCAGGGCCACCCGCACCCGCCTCGGGGCCTCGAGGCGCGTCCCGTCGGCGGCGGTCGCCTCGTCGAGCTCCGCGCGATGCCGTCTTCGTGCTCGACCGTGCAGGGCGTGTTCGCGTCGAAGGCCGGGAAGCAGAACGCACCGCCGGTTCCACTGCCGCCGAAGGCCGGCTCACCTGGCGCTGCGCGTCTCGTCCAACGAGTCGACCAGCGCGTCGAGCGATGCCCAGGCCGTCTCGAGGCCGCGCGGCACGAGGTGACTGCCGGGGAACACCATCACGTCGGTGCCGAAGTGCGTCGCCAGCGGCGCCGCGTGGTGTCCCGGCGGGGTGACGTGGTCCTCCGCGGCGGCGAAGACCCGAACGCGCCCGGGCGCCACGACGGGCGGGCGGGCCAGCGGACTGACAGGCTCGAGGCTCGCGGCGAGGCGGGTGATGGCGCCGCGTGCGACCCACGGCGGCCGGTGGTCGAGGAGGAGCCGCGGGTAGTCCACCATCGGCGTGAGCGCAGCGAAGACGTCGGGCGCGCCGGGCACCGTCGCTGCCAACGCGGCCGGCCAGGCGCCCAGCGAGACGCCCAGCACCACCACGGGAGCGGCGTGCTGCGCGCGGAGCCAGGCGACGCCGGAGCGAACGTCGTGCGTCGCGAGCGCCACCGCGTCGCGCGTCAGCTCGAGGTCGACCGACGGCCACGGAGGAGGCCCCGCCACCACCGCCTCGGAGCCATGCAGCGGCAGCCCGAGCAGCGTCACCGAGTACCCCCGCGCGAGGAACCAGCGCACGCGCAGCACCAGCGCGTCGAGGAACCCCCAGCCCATGTTGAAACCCGACACGAGCAACAGCTGCGCTTTCGGGCGGGGGACCTCCCAGTGGCGCAGCACCACGAGCGGCCGCGCGCGGAGCATCGACGCCGGGGCCAGGCCCGACGGAGCCCAGCGACGCTCCCAGGAGACGAGCTGGCCGCGCGGCCCGGCGCCACCCACCAGCCGCCCGGCGACGGCGGTCGCGTCGAGCGCCACCGGAAGCACGGTGTGCGACGGGACGTCGACCGTCTCGGCGAACCAGACGTCGTCACGCAGCGGCGTGAGCGGCATCCACGCGGCGGGCACGGTGAGCCAGCTCACCGCGGCCGGCGCCGAGACCTGCACCACCCCGTCGGCGAGCCGGCCAACGCCCTTCAGCACACCTTCGAGCAGTCGCGACATGGCCCTCACGTCGTCGAGACCGCGCCGGGCTGCAAGCCCAAAGACCACGTCAGGGGTGAACCAGCCCCGCGACGAGCTGGCGGAACCAGGCGTGCCCGGCGTCGTGCCGGTGACGCACGTGCCAGGCCTGCTTCAGGGTGAAGCCCCGCAGCTCGAAGGGCAGCGGCCGCGAGACGAGGCCCCATGCCCTGGCCTGCTGGGCGATGACCCGCCGCGGCAGCACCGCGCCGAAGTCACTCGTCGCCACCAGCGGCGGCACCGACGCGAAGGTCGACACGTGCGCCACCACGCGCCGCCGGAAGCCCATGCGCTCGAGCTGGGCATCGAGCGGGTTGCCGGGCTTGCCCTCGGGCGACAGCGCAATCTGCGGCACCGACAGGTAGCGCTCGAGCGTGAGCGGCGGCCTCGACAGCGGGTGCCCGGCGCGCAGCACGAAGGCGAAGTCTTCGTCGAACAGCTTCGTCCACACGATGGCCTGGCTGAAGGAGCGCTGCGGCGCCCACAGCACGTCCCACGTCCCGTCGGTGAGCGCCGCTTCGGCGTCGGGCACCGTCTGCACCACCCGCACGGTGACAGAAGGCGCCTCGCGGTGCAGGCGCGCCAGCAGGGGCCCCACCAGCACCAGGGCCGTGTAGTCGCTCGTCGCCACCACGAAGGTGCGGGTCGAGCTCGCCGGGTCGAAGCCGGCGCCCGACGCCAGCAGGTCGTCGAGGCGGCCGAGGAGCGCCTCGAGCTCGGGGCCCAGCTGCGCCGCGCGCGGCGTCGGCACCAGCCGGCCCTGGGTGCGCACGAAGAGGGGGTCGTTCAGCTGCGCCCTCAAGCGGCCCAGCGCCCGCGACACGGCCGGCTGCGAGAGCCGCATGCGCTCCGCGGTGGCCGTCACGCTCCCCGTCGCCAGCAGGAGCCGGAAGGTCGTCAGCAGGTTGAGGTCCTGCACGACATGCGTCTGATGCATTTGAACTGTGCGCCTCATGCATTGGACACATAGCAGCTCCAGGCGCATGAAGGGCGCGTCGTCACCAACCCGCAGCCCCCCATGGAGTCACCATGTTCGTCATCGCTGGAGTCTCAGGCCACACCGGAGCCGTCGTCGCGAACGCCCTGCTCGACCAGGGCCAGAAGGTGCGCGTCATCGTGCGCAGCACCGAGAAGGGCGAGGCGTTTCGCAAGCGCGGCGCCGAGGTCGCCGTCGCCGATCTCGGAGACGTCGCCGCGCTGACGAAGGCCCTCACCGGGGCCACCGCCGCGTACCTCTTGTCGCCGCCCAACTTCGCCGCGGCCGACTTCCTCGCCGACCGCGCGGCCCTCGTCGCGAAGATGGGAGAGGCCGTCACGAAGGCGGACCTCAAGCGGCTCGTCTTCCTCTCGTCGGTAGCCGCGCAGCACCCGGCGGGCACGGGCCCCATCGTGTCGGTGCACCGCGCGGAGCAGACGTTCTCGAAGCTGGTGCCGTCGGTCACCTTCATCCGCGCGGCGTACTTCCTCGAGAACTGGGGCTCGATGGTGCCGGTGGCGAAGGGCCAGGGCGTGCTGCCCCACTTCGGGCCGGTCGACGTGAAGTTCCCCCAGGTGTCGACGCGCGACATCGGGCTCGCCGCGGTGAAGGCGCTCCTCGAGCCGGCCGACGGGGTGCGCATCGTCGAGCTCGCCGGCCAGCAGGACTGGTCGGTGCAGGACATCGCCGCAGCGCTGGGCTCGCTGCTCGGCAAGCCGGTGCACGCGGTGTCGGCGCCGGTCGAGGGCGCGAAGGCCGGCCTCATGCAGGCTGGCGTGCCCGAGCCGATGGCCACGCTCTACGCCGAGATGTACCAGGGCATGGGCAAGGGGCTCGTCAGCTTCGAGCGCCCCGCCACCATCACCCGGGGCACCACGGCGCTGACCGACGCGCTGAAGCCGCTGCTGGGCTGAGGGTCAACCGCTCACGCCGAGCGCCTTGAGCTCGGCGTGCAGCGTCATCAACGCCGACCGTGTGCGCGTCTTCACCGTGCCCAGCGGCAGGCCCGTGCGGGCGGCGATCTCGCTCTGCGACAGCCCCTCGTCCCACGCGAGCTCGAGCAGGGTGCGCTGCTCGACGGGCAGGCGCGCCACCTGCGAGCGAATGACGCTGCGCACGCGCCGCGAGTCGACCTCGTCGTCGGGTCGGGCCTGCGGCTCGACCACGCCGCGCCCTTCGACCTCGAGGGTGCGCGTCACCGTGCCCTTCGCGCGCAGGCGGTCGATGGCGCGGCTGCGGGTGATGGTGACGAGCCACGCGGCGACGTTGGCGCGCTCGGGCTGGTACTGGGCGGCGCGGCGCCAGGCCTCGAGGAAGGTCTCCTGCACCAGCTCCTCGGCCTCGGCGCGGTCCTTCAGCAGCTTGAGCGCCACCGCGAACACCAGCGAGCCGTACATCGAATAGAGGGCAGACAGGGCCTGTCGGTCGCCCCGCGCGAGACGGTCGCTGAGCTGGCGCTCGTCGACCACCGTCACCCGTCCTCTCCGAGCTTCGCCACCGAGGCGCAGATGCAGGGCACGCCTTCGAGCGCGGTGAAGCTGTGCGACGAGCCGGCCTCGCGCACGTCGAGCTCGCCGCGCCAGAACTCGGCGCCCGACGGGTCGTCGCGGTAGCCGCCCTCGAGCACCAGCACCCGTTCGCGGTCGGCGTGCCGGTGCAGGCCCAGCTGGGCGCCGGGCTCGACGCGCAAGAGCACCGTGATGAAGCCCTCGCAGCGCGGGCCCGCGGCGACCGGGAGCATCGTGATGCCGGGCCCGGGGCCCTCGCCCCAGCCGTCGCCGCCGTCGATGCTCTCGACCAACGCGTGGGCCGCGGCCTCGTCGACGTCGAACAGCTCGGCCAGCTTCGGCACGAGGTGCTCGAAGCGCCGGCCTCCCGACAACGACTGCTCCACCTTCGCCCACGGACGCTTCGGGGCCTCGAGCCCCACCCCGACGAGACGCATCGCGTCCTCCAGCTCCCGGAGGCTCTCGACCAGCGCCGGCGACTGCCGCAGCGCCTCGTCGACGCGCGCCCGGTCGACCGCCGACAACGTGCCCAGCACGTAGTCCGCCAGCAGGTCGTCAGGTGCGTTCACGTCGGACATGGTGTCAACCGGGGTTCAGTTGGGACTTACGGCCCACCCGACGACGCGGTTTGGTTCCCGTGGGACTTCAATTGAGGGCGTTCGGCTGGGTCAAGGCGAACTCCCCGATGCGCGCGTCGAACATCGAGCGGTCGTCGCGCTCCATCTGGTAGCTGCCCCGCATCGTGCCGAAGGGCGTCTTCAGCATCGCCCAGCTCGTGTATTCGAAGCGTTCTCCGGGCTCGAGGCGCGGCTGCTTGCCCACCACGCC
>JALOQF010000333.1 GCA_025459425.1 Myxococcaceae bacterium
CGGGCGCTCAGCTGGCGCGCGATGACGCGCACCGGGAGCGAGCCGACGAAGTGCCGCCCCCGGCCGAGCCGGTCGAGCACCCCGCCATCGAGCAGCCGCTGCGCGCACGTCTCGTCGTCGAGCGCGAGGGCGACGAGCCCCAGGAACCGCGCGGGAAAGTCGTTCGCCTCGGCGGAGGGCACGTCGAGGCCGCCACAGGGCTCTCCGGCGCGCAGCACGCAGTCGACGAGCGCACAGGCCGCTGCCTCTGACAGCACGCCCGTCTGGGCCGTCTCGGCCCGCGCCGCCTCGAAGTCAGCCTCGCCGAAGAAGCGCAGGAAGTGCCGGCCCGGGCCCGTGTCTTCCGCCGTGACGAAGCGCCCCAGCGCATCGGGCTCGAGACACCGCGCCGTCAGTCCCGTCCACATGAGGTCGGCCATGATGCCACCGCATAGCAAGTGGCAACGGCACGTGACGCGGCTTTGCGGCCTGCTACGACACGCCGCCATGTCTGCCACCTGCGCGATTCACACCGACACCGCGGCCACCGGCGTCTGCCCCCGCTGCGGAAACTTCGTCTGCGGCCAGTGCGTGCTCGACGCGGCGAGGAACTGCCCCGCCTGCGTGAAGCTCATCGGCGCGTCGTCGGCCATCGAGCTGCCGTGGGAGCAGCGCGAGCAGCTGGGCCTGGTGAAGGCCTTCTGGGAGCAGACGAAGCTCGGCATCACGCAGCCCGGCCAGCTCGCGGCCTCCATCAGGCCCGACCGCCCGTGGCAGGAGGCCTTCTTCTATGGCTGGCTCCTCTCGTCGCTCGCGGGCCTGCTGTCGATTCCGTACAACACCTTCAACTTCTGGTCGCAGGGGGCCCAGATGAAGGAGACGTTCGGCAAGATGGACTCGAGCGGGCCGCTGAAGGTGATGGGCGACTTCTACTCGTGGCTTGGAGACCACCCCTTCCTCACGGCCGCCGGCTTCGGCGTCAGCACCATCGCCATCTTTCCCCTGTCGATGCTCATCGTCGCGGCGATGCAGCAGGTGGGGCTCGTCATCGCCGGCGTCAACCCGCGTCAGCCCTTTGGGGCCACCGTGCGCGCGAACACCTATGCGCTCGCCCCGAACCTGTTGACCGCCATTCCCGTCGTGGGCGGCCTCGCAGGCCTCTACACGCTGGTGGTGCAGGTGTGGACGCTCCGTGAAGTGCACAAGACGACGACGCTGAAGGCCATCGTGGCCTCGTTGTGGTTCACCATCATGCTCTGCTGCTGCGGCCTCTTCGCGGGCGTCGCCCTCGCCGCTCAGTTCTTGTCGAAGCTGGGGTAGTCGACACCGCCCCCGCGGCCGTCGGGCTGCTGGCCTCGGGTGGAGGTGGAGGTCGACCCGAGGAGGGGCGCGCTCACTCGGCGCGGGTCGGCCGCCGCGTGGGCTTCACCGTGAGGTATGGGTTGGGCCAGTCGATGCCGTCGACACCCTCGGCCTGCGCGTGCCGGTGCACGAGCGAAGGGTCCGACAGGTGGGGCCGCGCGAGCGCGCACAAGTCGGCCCGGCCCGCGGCGAGCACGGTGTTGGCGTGGTCGGCGCCCTGAATCGCGCCCACCGTCATCACCGCCACCTTCGAGGTGTTCACCTTCACCGCCTCGGCGAAGGGCACCTGGTACATGCGCCCGTAGTCGGGCCTCGACTCGGGCACGTTGCCGGCCGTGGAGACGTCGATGACGTCGCAGCCGCGCGCCTCGAGCACCTTCGCCAGCACGATGGTGTCGTCGATCGTCATGCCCTCGTCGCCCAGCCAGTCGGTGGCCGAGACGCGCACGCCGAGGGGCTTCTCCGCAGGCCACGCAGCGCGCACCGCGTCGAACACCTCGAGTGGAAAGCGCATGCGGTTCTCGAGCGTGCCGCCGTACGCGTCGGTGCGCCGGTTCGACAGGGGCGAGAGGAAGGACGACAGCAGGTAGCCGTGGGCCAGGTGCAGCTCGATGAAGTCGAAGCCGGCAGAGAGCGCCCGGCGGGTGGCGTCGACGAACTGCTGCTTCACCCGCGACAGGTCCTCGGTCGTCATGGCCTTCGGGGTGTGCCAGCCCTTCGAGAAGGGGAGCGCCGAGGGGCCGAGGGTCTCCCACGGGCGCTCGTGCGGCCCCAGCGGCCCGTCACCTTCCCACGGGAGCTGGCACGAGGCCTTGCGGCCGGCGTGGGCGAGCTGGAGGCCGATGGCCGCGCTGCTGTGCTGGTGCACGAAGTCGGTGACCCGGCGCCAGGCGTCGCGCTGGGCGTCGTTCCAGAGGCCCGTGCAGCCGTGGGTGATGCGGCCCTCGGGCGAGACGTTCGTCATCTCGGTCATCACGAGGCCGGCGCCGCCCACCGCCCGCGCGCCGAGGTGCACGAGGTGCCAGTCGTGCGGCACGCCGTCACCCTTCGCCGAGTACTGGCACATGGGCGACACCACCACCCGGTTCTTCAAGGTGAGGCTCCGCAGCTTCAGCGGCGCGAAGAGGGGCGGCGGCACGGAGCCGTCGTGGTTGCGCGGCGTGCCGTGCTGCTCGGCGAAGAAGGCGTCGACCTGCTCGACCAGCGCCGGGTCGCGCTGCCGCAGGTTGGCCCAGGTGATGCGCTTGCTGCGCGTCATGAGCGAGAAGGTGAGCTGCAGCGGGTGCAGTGGCGCGTAGCGGGACGCGTTCTCGAACCACTCGAGGCTCGTCTGCGCGGCCTTCTGAATTCGAATGACCTCGGGCTTGCGCTCCACCTCGTAGCGGGCGAGCGCGCGCTTGACGTCGAGGCCCTCCTTCACCAAGGCGTCCTTGAGCGCGATGGCGTCTTCCATCGCCAGCTTGGTGCCGCTCCCGATGGAGTAGTGCGCCGTGTGCACCGCGTCGCCCATCAGCACGAGGTGGTCCTTCACCCAGGCCTCGCAGCGAATGGTGGGGAAGGTGCGCCAGATGGACTTGTTCGGGCACAGCCGGTGCCCCTCGAGGTCGTCGGCGAAGAGCCGCTCGAGGAAGGCCACGCTGTCGGCCTCGCTCATGCCGTCGAGCCCGGCCTTGCGCCACGTCTCTTCACGGCACTCGACGATGAAGGTCGACACCGCGCCCGACGGCGCCATGGGCGTCTTCGTGAAGGGGTACGCGTGCACCTGGAAGAGGCCGTGCGGCGTGTCCTTGAAGAGGAAGGTGAAGGCGCGCAGGGGCTTCGTGGTGCCCAGCCAGGTGAACTTGCACTTTCGCCAGTCGACCGAGGGCTTGAAGTGGTCGGCGTACCGCTCGCGCAGGGGGCTGTGCACGCCGTCGCAGCCGATGACGAGGTCGGCCGAGGGCAGCGGGTCGGCCTTCAGCTCTTCCTGGAAGTGGAGCCGCACGCCCAGCGCCTCGCAGCGCGCCTGCAGAATCGAGAGCAGGTCTCGTCGTGCCAGCCCGCAGAAGCCGTGGCCGGTCGACACGGTGGTGTGGCCGTTCGCGCGCACCTCGATGTCGTCCCAGTAGGCGAAGCGCGCCTCGATGGCGGCGTAGCTCTCGGGGTCGGCCTCGGCGAGCGTGCCGAGCGTCTCTTTCGAGAAGACGACGCCCCAGCCGAAGGTGTCGTCGGGCTTGTTCTTCTCGAAGACGTCGACCTGGACGTGCGGGAAGGCCTTCTTGAGGAGCAGCGCGAAGTAGAGCCCCGAGGGGCCTCCGCCGATGCAGACGGTGTGCATGCGGCAGAGGGTTATCGCGGGCGGGCGTCCGTGTCGCGCGCTTGTGCCCGAGGCGTGTCGCAGCGGGACGAATCAGTCGAGACGGTCGAACTTCTCGAAGGGGTTCTCCATCATCTCCTTGACGGTGCGCGACAGGACGGCCGCGTGGGCGCCGTCGATGAAGCGGTGGTCGAAGCTCGCGTTGATGCGCATCACCTTGCCCGGCACCACCTTGCCGTCGTCGACCACCGGCTCGTCCGACACCGCGCCCGGCGCGATGAAGATGGGCACCGCCGTGTACGGCACCAGCGGCACGTAGGCGATGTCGAGGCCGAGCGAGCCGACGTTGGTGATGGTGACGCCACCGAAGGCGTCTTTCGGCATGCCGAAGGCCGAGAGGTCGAGGTTGAACGTGTACATCAAGAGGTGGAGCAGCTTGAGGAACGCGTTCATGAACAAGAAGGGAATGAGCCCGACGGTGCTCTTGCCCTTCTCGAGCGACTGGTCCTTGCGCTGGCGCACCTTCTCGATGGTGGCGGCCATCTCGGCGGCCATCTCTTTGAGCGACTTCTTGTCGGCGTCTTCGATCTTCGCGGCGGTGAGGTCGACCTTCCCGTCGCCTTGGTCGGTCTGCACCACGAGCACCGAGAGGGTGACGCGCTGGCGGAGGTAGATTCTGTTGAACCGCAAGATGGCGTTGGCGTCGGGGCAGCGGCGCAGGGCCTCGGCGGTGGCCTTCGCGACGAGGTGCGTGACGGTCAGTCGAACGCCGTGCACCTCGCGGAAGCGCTCGATGTACTTCAGCGCCTTCTCCATGCGGACCGAGAGGGTGCCGTAGACGGTCGGGTCGTACGCCGTGCGCCAGGTGCCGATGGCCAGCTTGCGAAAGCTGCTGACGTCTTTCTTCTCGACCAGCTCGAGGTGGGCCATGGGCCGAGACGGTAGCGGAAGCGGGCGGCGTGTCTCAGTCTCGTGACGCCGCGGGTGGGACGCAGGGCGTCATCGGCGATGGTGACTCAGCCGCGGTGGTTGAGCTCGAGCTTTCCGGGCCGGCCTTCGGCGTCGAACTCGAGCCGGAAGAGCGAGGGCCCACGGGTGGCCGACAGCCGGGCCGGCTCGTTCTCGGTGACGGTGAAGCCGAGGGCCTGCAGCAGCGGCTCGACGCACGCCCGCGGCGGCTGGGTGGTGAGCACGGGCAGGTCGAGGACGACGCCGGGGAGGTAGGCGAGCGAGAAGCGCTCGAGCGGCATCGGCAGGCCCGTCAGCACGAGAAACGCCGCGCCGCCGTCATAGGTGCCGACGAAGACGGGGAAGCCGCCCGAGAGCTCGCCCGCGACGGCCGCCAGCTCGTTGGGGTTCACGTCATTCGCGTGGAGCTTCGCTTCGGCGAACGGCCCGCCGCTGCCCTTGAGCGAGGTGGCGAGGGTGAGCGCGCGGCTCCACTGGGGCGCGCCCGGGTTGGCCCACCCCCAGAGGAACGTGTGGCTCGACAGCGAGAAGGTGCCGACGAGCTGGGCCTCGTAGGCCTGGTCGCCGATGGACACGGTGCCAGCGACGAGGTCGGCGCCCCACACCTTGTCGGCGCGCACGTCTTCGAGCATGCGGGCGCGGGCGCGGGCCACCAGGACGTGGCGCTGCACGAGCGAGGCAAAGTCCATGGCTCAGCCCGGAGGCCAGGCCAGCTTGCGGCCCGCGAGGAGGTGCAGGTGCACGTGGAAGACGGTCTGCCCGCCATCACCGTTGCAGTTCATGACGAGGCGGTAGCCGGCATCGGCGAGGCCCTGGGCCTGCGCGAAGCGGCTCGCGGCGAAGGTGAGGTGCCCGAGCAGCTCGCGGTCTTCGGCGGTGGCGTCGTTGACGGTCGAGAGGTGCCGCTTCGGAATGAACAGGGCGTGCGTGGGCGCCTGGGGGTTGATGTCGAGGAAGCCGAGGCTGTGCTCGTCGTCGTGAATTCTCTTCGCGGGAATGGTGCCCGCGACGATGCGGCAGAAGAGGCAGTCCATGGGCTCTGCGGTGTACCGCAGGCCAGACGAGCCATCACGCCTCACGTCGCCTGGAGCACCTCGACGGTGGCGCCGAGCGTCAGGGTGCTCGGCCCTCGGTGAATGGCGTTCTGCCCGAAGATGGCGCCGTGAGGCGGCTGGGTGCGGAAGGCGGCGAGCGTCGACAGCGGTGCGCTGCCGTCTGGACGCGCTCCCGTGCGCTGGTCGGTGGTGATGACGACGCAGCGGGCACACGGCTTCACGAGGTCGAGCACCACGTCACCGACTCTGAGCGTCCGCCACTCGTCCTCGGACCACGGCGTGGCGGTCTCGACGACGACGTTGGGGCGAAAACGCTCCATACCGAGCGGGCGTTCGAGCCGACGGTTGAGGTCGTCGAGCGAGGCCGTGTTCGTCACCAGCAGTGGGTAGCCGTCAGTGAAGCGCGTCTGCGCATCTGGCCGGGAGGTGTACTTCGGGTCGACCGCGCGAGACGCGTCGGATGGAAAGCGCACGAGCCGGCACGGCAGACCCAGGCGCGACTCGAACCAGCGGGCCGCGTCGTCTCCGCAGTCGACCGCTGAGACGGTGTCACGCCAGACGGTCACGTCGCGGCGCGGCCCTTTGGCCTCGACCGGTACCTCGAGCGCTGCGCCCTGGTCGTCCTTGAGTCGGAGCACCGACGCGTCGACCCTCGCCGACAGCGTCGCAAGCCTGGGCGCATTGCGCTGCGAGAGGAAGCGCCCCGCCTCGTCCACGACCATGAACTCGCGATCGTTCACGGGCCCGTTCGGACCCAGTACGAGCGACTCGACCGCGACGCCACGGAGCGCCTTCACCGGGTAGTGGAACAAGCCGACGACACGCATGACCAGGACTCCTGCAAACGAACCGGGGGCGCCACCCGTCGCCGAGTAGCGCCCCCGTCGATTTCATCTTCGAGAATTCGTTACGGCGTGAAGCGCAGCGCGTCGGTGGTGTTCACTGAGTTGAGCGTGTTGAACGAATGCTGCACGCCCGCAGTGCCGGCGGCATTCTCGATACCGACCGTCGCCGAGGTCCCCGTCTCGCGACCACCGGTCGCGCCGTTCGCGTCGAGGCTGCAGTAGTGGATTTCGACGACGTTGGTCCCTTCGAATAGCTTCACCTGGAACGTCAGCCGATGCGGAGTCACGCTGCCAGGCTGGCTGAAATCGTAGAATCCGACGCCTGACCAGCCAACCACGAAGCGCCGGTTCGGAGCTGTTCCGAATGCCTCTGCCTGTACCGTTGACGTCGGCGATACACTGTTCAGGTCATCCCAGAGCGCAGCGATCATGCCGTTCGGAGTCCCGGTGGTGGGGATGCTCGAGTTCCCAGCAAACGTCTCGATGTTGCCGGTCGTCAGGCTGCTCAAGCCGACCAGACCGTTCGAGGACACGGAGTACGAGCTGACGGCTGCGCCGAAGTAGTTGAACGCGAAGGGAAGCGCAGCCCACGTCGAGGCCACATCATCACCGATTGCAGTGGTCACCGTGGTCGCCCCAGCCGTGAACGTGTCGCAAGCCTGAGCCGTCACGGTCTTCGTGTAGGCGGGTGGAGGAATCACGGCCGTCACAACCGTGATGTCGACGGGCCCGAAGTCTGACGTCGACCAACCGTCGAGGAGAACGAACACGGTCCGGCTCGCGGTCATCGACGTGTTCTCGACGGTGACGGTCTCCGTCGCGCCCGTGTCCGAGCCTCCGAGGCAGGCAATGCCCGTGCCCATGCCCGTACCGCAGTTCGTATCGGGGCTGTCAACCACGTTGAGTACCATGTCCCACGAAGCCACCGAGGTGATGGTGCTGCGCGAATTGGGTGGAATCGTCAGAGCGAAGACCCCATCGGGCGCGGCCGACGATGCCGCCTGCCCCTGGCAGCCCATGGTGTCCCCGAACGTGTAGTTGTTCATCAGGCCGGTGGTGTTCGACGCCACCGTACCGTTCGTCGGAAGCGCCGGAGGCGTCGCCGAGCAGGTTGCAGCGGGAGCGAGTTGCGTGGGGAGTGTCTGAAGGTCGATGGAGAGCTGGTAGTCCGCTGAACCTGAAGTGCCAAAGCGATCGACGATGAGGAAGACGTCGCGTGGCATCGAACTCGCGTTGTCGAAGCGAATCGTCTCGGTCACGGCCGGCGTGCCGCCGAAGGTAGCGTCAGCGCGAGCCAGGCAGCCGGTGAGCGGCGCACAGTTCGAAGCCGGACCACCAACGAGACTGAGGCCATGGTCGGCCGTCGACGTCGTCGACGCGGTCAGTCGGAAGCCGGCAGGAATCGTGATGCGATGCACGCGGTCTTCCGCGCCAGCGAGCGAGCACGAGGGGAAGAAACCCGCGAAGTCGTTGCCGAAGCCCGTCAGCGTGAACATCATCGACTGGCTCGCGGTGATGGCCGACAGCGAATCGGA
>JALOQF010000334.1 GCA_025459425.1 Myxococcaceae bacterium
CGTCGGGCCGCTGACACCGACGGGCTTCACGGCGGCCTACTCGGCGAATCGGGCGAGCATCGCGCTCCGCTGGACCAACCCGGTGGACGCGTCGTTCACGCAGGTGAAGGTGCTGATGCGGCTCGACACGCCGCCTTCCAGCGACAGCGACGCCATGGCCACGGTCGTCTACCAGGGGCCCAACGCCTCGTTCGACCAGGACGTCGAGCAGCTCCTGCCTGACATGCCGTACCGCGGATACCCCTTCGGCGGCTCTGGCACCAAGCCATCGCTCGCGAGCCGAATGACGCAGCGCCAGCCGCGCGTCTACCACTACGCCGTCTATGGCTGCTCCGCCTCGGGCTGCAGCCCATCGCCGGCCCGCCTCACCTTCCGTCGCAACCTCACCGAGGCGCTGCTCAAGGGTGGCTACACGCTCTTCTGGCGACACGCCTCGGCGGTGACGTGCGGAGACGACTTCAGCCTCGGCAGCCCGCCCAACCCGACGATTCCCGATTGGTGGAAGACGTGCCGCAGCACCGCTGCGCCGACGGTGTGCGGGGCGTACGTCGCGGCGCCCGACGGCGGCGTCACCATCACCACGCAGGGCCCGTTCGCGCGGCAGCTCACCGACCCGGCCGCGATGACCGAGATCGTCAACATCCGCTCGTACCTGCAGGGCCGCGCCATTCCCATCAGCGCGACGTACACGAGCGAGTTCTGCCGCTGCAGCGAGACGGCGCGCGGCATCTTCCAGCACCTGTCGACGACGGCCCCCGTGCAGGAGCGACCGGAGCTGACGCTCGGTGTCTATGGAAATCGGTGCCCGAACGTCGTCGGCCTGACCTCGGCGCCCCCTGCCACGGGCACGAACGTCGGCATGGTGTCGCACTCGGGCATGGGGTGCCCGACGGACCTGTTGTCGTGGTCGCAGGCGGCGGTGTTCAAGCCGAGGCTGACGGGCGCGACGTGCAGCCCGTCGATGGCCTGCGCCAGCACCGAAGACGTGTGCGTGGCGGGCCAGTGCTGGCGGCGCGAGCTCATCGGCACCATCTGCGACGACGAGTGGGCCGAGATTCCTCCGCTCTGAGCGTCGGGCCCGTCAGTGCTTGAGCACGGCGTGCTGGCCGCCCCCGCCGCCGTCCATGCCGTGGCTCAAGACGAAGTGGTACAGCGGGTAGCTGTCGTCGCGCGGGCCGCCGATGCAGTCGAAGACGAAGGCCTGCCGCTGCGGGTCTTCCGGGTCCGGGTGCACCTGCACGAAGAGCACGTCGGAGCGCTCGATGACGAGCTCGCCCACGAGGCCCTTGCCCAGAACGAGCTGCACCACGGCGCGGTTGTCGGGCTCGTCGAAGAACTCCCAGTGGGCCAGCTCGTGGTCGAAGATGACGGTGTCGCCGGCGCCGACGCGCAACACGCAGTTGCGATGGTCCTGGAGCCAACGCCAGAAGACGTCGAACGTGAGCGGGGCCGTCTGCGTCGTCGTGGACATGGGGCGCGCCTTACCGCAGGGCGCAGGGAAAAGGCCGCTTCAAAAGAACTGCACGCCGGCTTCACGCATCAGCCGCACCACGCGCTGCATCGGCAGGCCCTGAATCGAGGTGCGGTCGCCGTCGATGCGCGAGAAGAGCGCCTGGCCGCGGCCCTCGACGCGGTAGCTGCCCGCGCAGCCCTGCCATTCTCCGAGCGCCACGTAGCCGTCGAGCTCGCCGGGCGAGAGCGCGCGCACGTGGAGCCTGGCGACGTCGACCTCGGTGACGAGGTAGCCCGGGCCCAACACGCAGACGCCGGTGAGGATTTCGTGCGTGCGCCCGGCCATCGCGGCCAGCTGCGCGCGGGCAGTGGCAGCGTCGGGCGGTTTGCCGAGCGCGCGCCCGTCGAGCGAGACGAGCTGATCGGCCCCGATGACGAGGCAGCGCGGGTGCCGGCTCGCCACCGCCCGGGCCTTGCGCTCGGCCAGCTGCGCGACGGCGTGCAGCACGGGCGTGCCCTCGGCCACGGTCTCGTCGACGCCCGGCGCCACGGCCCGGTACGGCAGGCCCAGGCCGTCCATCAGGGCGCGGCGCGCCGCCGAGGTCGAAGCGAGGAGCAGCTCGTCGTAGAGGCCACCGAGGAACGTCACGGGGCGGCTGTCTCGCACAAGGGCGGCCCTGCACAACAGGCTTTGCGTGCACGCGGCCAGTGCTTGAGTGGCGGCCATGAGCGCCTCTTCCGAGTGGATCAGCCGGGCCATCGCGCGCATCGAGGCCGACTTCCAGCGCAGCGCCGACACGCACCTCATCGCGCTGCCGCTGCCGGGGTTCGGCGCGCGGGGCATCGACCTGTACCTGAAGGACGAGTCGACGCACCCCACGGGCAGCCTCAAGCACCGGCTCGCGCGCTCGCTGTTCCTCTACGCCTTGTGCAACGGCTGGCTGCGAGAGGGCGCCACGGTGGTCGAGGCCTCGAGCGGCTCGACGGCGGTGAGCGAGGCCTACTTCGCGCGGCTGCTGGGGGTGCCCTTCATCGCCGTGATGCCGCGCTCGACGTCGCCCGAGAAGGTGGCGCAGATCGAGTTCCACGGGGGCCGCTGTCACTTCGTCGACTCGGCCACCGAGGTGTCGGCCGAGGCAGCGCGGCTGGCGCGCGAGGTGTGCGGCCACTTCATGGACCAGTTCACCTACGCCGAGCGCGCGACGGACTGGCGCGGGAACAACAACATCGCCGAGTCGATGTTCAGTCAGATGGCGAAGGAGCGGCACCCGGTGCCCCGCTTCGTCGTCGTCGGCGCGGGCACCGGCGGCACCAGCGCCACCATCGGCCGGTACACACGTTACCGGCAGCTCGACACACGGCTCTGCGTGGCCGATCCGCAGGGCTCGGTGTTCGGGGCCTTCTGGCGCACGGGAGACGCGTCGCTCACCTCGGCAGGCGCCCGCATCGAGGGCATCGGGCGCCCGCGCGTCGAGCCGAGCTTCATTCGCACGCTGGTCGACCGGCTCGTCGAGGTGTCCGACGTCGAGTCCGTCGCGGGTATGCGCGTGCTGTCGGCCCTGCTGGGGCGCCGGGTGGGGCCGTCGAGCGGGACGAACTTCGTGGTGATGCTGGCGCTGGCCAATGAGCTGCTCCGGGCGGGCACCCAGGGCTCGGTGCTCTCGCTGTTGTGCGACGCCGGAGAGCGCTACCTGCCGACGTTCCATGACGAGGCCTGGGTGGCGCGCACCGTGGGCGACGTGGCGGCGGCCGAGGCGGCGCTGCGTGAGACGGCGTTCGGCGCCGCGAGGTGAGACGGCGCCCGGCGAGCGAGGACGCGCCAGCTTCTTCACTTCGACCCTGCTGGAGTTCGAAGCGTCGCTACGACGGCTCGGAAGTCGGGTGGCAAGGGGAAGGCGGTGTTGTTCGACGTCCGGTCGCGCGTCGGCGCGCCAACCACGAGGGTCTCGATGAACGAACCGGCGACGTGACGCCGCTGGTCCCGGTCGTCGTTCAGCGCGCGGGCGTCGCTGAATCCAGACGGGCGGGCGCTTTGGCGCGCAGGCCCGAGGCGAGGGTGACGAGCTCGGCGCGCGACCTGAGCCCGAGCTTCTGGAGCGCCCGGCCCAGCGTGGTGGCCACCGTCGTCTCGGCGAGGCCAAGGTCGAGCGCCACGTGCTTGAGCGCCGCGCCCGTGCTCGCGCGCTCGACGAGCACGCGCTCGGCGGGGGTGAGGCTCCGCAGCGCCTCGGCGTGGGGATTCTCGACGGCCAGCCACGTCAGCCGCCCGCCGTCGAGGCGCGTGCGCACGATGGAGAAGCGGCCCGAGAGCAGCCCGGCCCAGGCTTCGAGCGCCGAGGCGTCGTGAGGCGAGGTGGTGCGTCGTGACTCGAGCGCCTTCAACACGTCTGCGAGCGGCCCCGCCTGTCGTTCGGCGCGAGCCCCGAGGTCGACGACAGACCCGGCCGCGTGTGCGGTGCGGAGCGCGAGCGCCGTGCTCGCGTGGGCTGCGATGGCCGTCCACCGCCGGTTGGCCGCGTCGATGGAGGTGGTGCCGGCGCGGGTGAAGCGCCGCCGCGGCATGCCCAGGCCGATGGCGAGGCCCTCGAGCCCCATCGGGGCGATGATGGCGTACCCGTCGGCCAGCTCGAGCCCGGCGAGCGCGCTGGCGAAGCGCTTGGGCAGCCGAGGCCCCTGGGGCGTCGCCCAGGCCCAGCTCACGGGCAACGCGCGCGGCGTCATCCCGTAGGCCAGGCGCACCGCCTCGAGTGGCATCTCGTCGTGCACCATCATCGGGAGCGACGCGATCTCCCGGGTGCCGGCGATGGGCCCGACCTCGGCCTCGTGCGCGAGGGAGTAGCGGTAGGCCGCCGCGCCGTCGCCCGAGGTGAAGGCGCGGCTCGCCGCGTCGGCCACGCACGAGAGCCAGCGCGCCTCGGGAGCCTCGAGGTCGTAGAGCGCGTCGAGCAGATCGAGCCATCGCGTCATCGCCACGGCCCCACAGTCTACGCGGGGCCCACCGGCGCGAGTCAGCCGGGTGCCATCCCATGAGGCGTTTGGCACAGTGCGGCCATGGCCGAGCTCGCCGCCGTGATGGAGTCGTTGTGCGGACCCGTACCGCGCACCGGAGCCGACTTCCCGACGTTCTGGCGCGACACGGCCGGGCTGCGTCGTGGCTTCCGGGGGCCGATGGCGCGGGCCGTCGCGCTGGGCTTCTCGGCTGACCGGCTCGCCTTCGCCTTCATGGGTGGGTACGCCTCGGCGCTGACGCGGCTCGACCCATCGCTGGGGGTCGACGACGTCGCAGCGCTCTGCGCGACGGAGGACGGCGGCGCGCACCCGCGGGCGATTCAGACGTCGCTCTCGGGCGGCCGGCTGACGGGCACCAAGCGCTTCGTCTCGGGTGGGCCGTTCGCGACACGGCTGCTCGTGGTGGCGAGCGAAGGGCTGGCCGGCGATGGTCGGAACCGGCTCCGGCTGGTGCGCGTGCGGCCCGACGCGCCCGGCGTGCTGCTCGAGGTGCAGCCCGAGCTGCCCTTCGTTCCCGAGATTCCCCATGCCTCGGTGCAGTTTCAGGGCGTGGCCGTCGAGGCCGACGACGTGTTTCCGGGCGATGGGTACACCGACGCGCTCAAGCCGTTCCGCACGCTCGAGGACCTGCACGTCCACGGCGCGCTGTTGGGCCTGCTCGTCTCGGTCGCGCGCCGGAGCGCCTGGCCGCAGTCCTCGGTGGAGCACCTGCTGGCTCTGGTGGCGAGCGCGCTGGCCCTCGGCGAGCTCGACGCGCGCGCGCCCTCGACGCACCTGGCGCTGGCTGGCCTCCTCGCGCGCACGACGGACTTTCTCGACGAGACACGGGCGCACTGGTCGCTGGTGGCGCCCGAAGAGGCCGCGCGGTTCGAGCGCGACCGCCCGCTGATGGCGCTCGCGGGCAAGGCTCGCGAAGCCCGGCGCACGAATGCGTGGGCGGCGCTCGGCTGACTTCCGACGCGGCCTGTGCGACGCAGGCGTGCATGCTTGGGCTCTCGATGCTGGTGCTCACGCTCCAGGGCCGGTTCTGACTCAGGCGCCCGTGCCCGAAGTGCCTACTGCACGCAGACGGGGCCAGAGGTGAACGCCAGCGCCCCGAGTGACGCTCCGGTCAGCGTCTCGCTCTGGAGCGTCACGCTGGTGAGGCTGGGCGTCAGCGCGCTGAACGACAGCCCGGCGGTCGAGGGGGGCGAGAACGTGATGGGTCGACCCGACACCCCGCCGTCGCAGCTCGCCTGCAGCGCCTGGTTGAGCCGCACGTCGACCGTCGAGGTGCCCAGCTTCGCCACGAGGCGAACACCGCCATCGGCCTGGAAGGTGGACACCGGGCTGCGCAGCGACGTCGGCTCGAGCCCGACGAACTCGGTCCCGGTGAGGCTCCCGGGTGCCCAACGGGCGACGAGGAGCCTCGGGGCCATCGAGCTCGAGCCCACCACGAGCGGTGGGCTGGTGTTGCGAATGGTGCGGAGCTGCCAGGTGGGCACCCGGGCTTCGGCGAGGCGGGCCCCGTTCGACGCGTCGAGGCGCAGCAGCACCCCATCGGCCCCGTCGATGCCCGCGACGAGGAGCTGGCCGCTGGCGTCGAAGGTGACGTCCATCAGGCTGGTGAAGTTCGTCCCGGTCGTCACCAGCCCCCAGCGGAAGGAGTAGGCGACCGGCGTCGTCTCGTCGAAGACGAACACGAAGCCGCGCACGGGCTGTGGCATCGCGCCGGACACGGCGATGTCTCCCACGACGACCAGCGTCGTCCCGCGCTTCTCGAGCGAGCGGGCGCGGGGTTCCTGCAGGCCCATGGGGAACGAGACGGCCTGGGCACCACTCGACACCCCGGCGCTGTTCATCGACGCGAGCAGCAGCGAGGGCCCGTGGTCGCCAGTCCACAGCCAGCCGGTCCCGTTGGGGATGATGGCGCGAACTTCGAGGGCCGGGTCGGTCGACCCGAATTGGCGAACGATGGTCGGCCCCGCCGTCGCCGAGCCGAGCGCGAAGAACGCCTGGTTGTTGAGCGCCGTACCCCGGAAGCTGCGGGTGAAGCCGCCCGCGCAGTACCGGTCGAGGCTCGAAGCCACGGCGAAGAACTGCTCGGTTCCCGTCCCGCCGTACGTCGCTCCCGAGGTCAGCATCGGGTCGAAGGTCACCAGGAGCCCGTCGCGCGGGTCACCGCCGGTGAGCAGGTTTCGGGTCCCTACGACCACCAGCCGCCCGGTCGACAACTGGGCCGCCATGTGGAGCTCGATGTTCGCGTTCGTCGATGCGCCCCGCGCCGGAGCTGGCGGCGGTGCAACGATGCCCCCGCCCGCGCCACTTCCGCCCATCGCACCACCGCCGCCCGTTGCGCCACCACCGCCAGCGCCACTGCCACCGGTCGCGCCACCGCCACCGGTCGCGCCACCGCCACCTGCGCCGCTGCCACCGGTCGCGCCGCCGCCACCTGCGCCACTTCCACCGGTCGCGCCACCGCCACCTCCGCCGCCTCCCGTCGACCCGCCTCCACCGGTGCCGCCGCCACCTCCAGCTCCGCCACCGCCGACATCACCGCCCGCGGCGCCGCCGCCCCCGGTCGCGTCTCCGCCTGCCGTGGCACCGCCACCACCACCGGTCGAACCACCACCTCCAGCCGTGTTCCCGCCAGCCGACCCACCGGCCGTTCCGGTGGAGCCTCCGTCGACGACACAGCCTTGCGGGCCCGGTTCGTTCGGTTCGACGCACTCGTTGCACCGACACCGCTGGTCGCTGGGGCAGTTGTCATCGCTGCTGCACCACACGCCCTGGTCGAAGGAAGGCGTACAGGCACCGAGCCAGAGCGAGGTGCCACACACCAGGGCCAGGCGCAGGCACACAGAGGCCGAACGCAACGTCGAAGGAGTCATCATGGGTAGGCTCGCGCCGTGACATGACCGAGGACGACCCATTCCGTCCACTGTCGCACCACCTGGCGCTGATTCAGGCCTGCTGGACGAAGTTGAGCCGGTACCCGTCGGGGTCGGTGATGACGATGTCCTTCGTGTGCCAGGGCTGCACCTCGGGGCCCTGCACGGGTGCCGACAGGGCCCGCGCCTTTTCGGCCAGGGTGTCGACGCTCGTGTCCGAGGTGAAGCCCAGCAAGACGCCCCAGCCGCGGCGCCCCTCGAACGACACGCCGCGCGGCAGGCCGACCAGCAAGACGTCTCCGGCCTGCTGCCAGCGCAGGTGCACGAAGGTGCCGTCGGTGGCGACGCGGGTGAAGCCCAGCGCCTCGTAGAAGGTCGCGGACGCCGCGAGGTCGAGGACGAGCAGCTTGGTGAAGGCGCGCAGGGGCTCACTCATGGGCGCGCGCGTTTAGCAGGCCAGGCGCGCCGCTCAACGCGCGGCCGATACGGGCCCTGCGGATTGACCTCGACGCGCTCCGACCCGAGCCCCTGCGACGCCTCAGTCGTTGGGAGCGCCGAGGCGAATCCACGTGCCGATGGTGACGAGGGCGCTCAGCGGCGAGGGCGGCATGGCGGTGGTGCCGAGCGGCATCACGCCTCCGCAGGCCGTCGGCTGGGTGCCGGCCATCTTGCGGTACAGCAGCGAGGCGTTCTTGTCGTTCGGC
>JALOQF010000335.1 GCA_025459425.1 Myxococcaceae bacterium
GTGCTTCATCACGAGCTGCGGCTGACCGTCGGCGCCGAGCGCCAGCGCGTAGATGGGCAAGATGCCGGGGTGCTCGAGCGAGCCGGCGAGCCACGCTTCAGCCAACAGCGCCTCGACGTCGTCACCCGAGCGGTTCTTCTTGAGCGTCTTCACCGCCACCGCGCGGTCCAGCGCCACCTGACGGGCGCGCGTGACGACGCCCATGGCGCCCTGCCCGAGCACCGATTCCTCGACGAGCGCGCGGGGATCGTGCGTCAGGCCCCGCAGCACCTCGAGCGCCCGCCGGCCGGTTTTGGCGTCGCGCGGCGGTTCGACGGTCGACCGCGGCCGCTTCACGACCGTCTCGGCCAGCGAGCCCAGCGTCGACATCACGTCCGCGAGGCGCGGGTCTGACGGCTCGTCGCTCATCGGGCGGCTGCAGTCATCTTAGCCCCGGGTAAGGTGGCCCCATGCGGACTTCGATCATCTCGCTGGGCCTCTGCCTCATGGCCTGCCCGGGTCGCGACTTCACGCCGCGTGACGGAGGCTTCGTGCTGCCCGACGCCGGCCGGCTGCCCGATGGTGGCCAGCGGGTCGAGCTCCGCCGATGCCCCACGACGGGCCAGGGCGCGATGGAAGGCGACGTCTGCTTCGTGGTGACGCCCTCGGAGACGGGCCTCGAGGCGTCGGGCACCAACGCCACGGTCGATCAGTACGCCTTGCGGCCCCAGACGAACGCGCGCGGCACCCTGCTCGTCTTCTTCAACGGCAGCGGCGGGTCTCCGCGCGCGGGCACCGGGTCGGCGGCGGGCAGCTTCTACGGTGTGGCGCGGGCGCAGGGGCTGCACGTGCTGGCGGTGAGCTACTCGAGCGACACGACGGTCGCGCAGCTCTGCGCGGGCCAGGACGCGTGCTTCGAGCCGACGCGCGCGAGCATTCTGCTGGGTGACCCGCAGCCTGGGGCAGCCGACGCGGTGAACGACTTGTCGCCCGACGAAGGCGCCTTCGAGCGCCTCGCGAAGACGCTGCTGCACCTGGCCGAGGGCGACCCGACGGGCGGGTGGGAGGCGTTCGTCGATCGCACGAAGCTGCCCGACGCAGAGGCTGCGATTCGGTGGGAGTCCGTCTTCGTGGCGGGCCATTCCCAGGGTGGCGGGCACGCGGCCCTGGTGGCGAAGCGGCAGCGTGTCGGGCGCGCGGTGCTGCTGGCGTCTCCGTGTGATGGCGACGCGATGACCCCGGCCACCTGGCTGTCGTCGTCCGCCGGGTGGAAGACCGAGCCTTCGCGGCTGCGCGGCCTGTGGTCGATGGGCGACACCACGTGTCGGCGGGCCCCCGAGGTGTGGACTGCGCTCGGGGTGCTCGCCGTCAACCGCACCGACGACGGCCCGGTGTGCGCCGGCGAGACACCCCACTCGGCGCCGTTGCGGTGCGCGTCGAATGCTGCGCGCTGGGCCGAGTTCTTCGCGCCCTGACGGGCTCAACGAGTCGTCGAGAAGCCGAGGCTCCACTGAAACGGCGCGCCGGGCACGGTGAGCGACAGCCGACAGGTGCCGGGCGCGACGATGCGCACGTCTTCGGCGCGGGCCTCGCACGTGTCGGGCGTCTGTGACGTCCACTGAAACCAGCTCGCCGGAATGCCCGAGCAGAACGGGCCGTCGGCGGTGATGAGCGTGGGCCGGAAGACGACGCGGTTGAGCTCGTCGGGGCGAAAGAGCGGGTACGACGCGCCCTCGACGAGTGTGATCGGCGTGGGCCCCTTGGCCGTCATGCGCTCGAGCACCAGCTCTCCTTCGAGCTCGGTGAGCACCGAGGCATCGACGAACTCGATGGTGCGTACGCCATCGACCGGCAGCGGGGTGCGCGCCCGCACCGAGACGATCCCCGGCTGGCCGAGCCGAAAGGACACCCCTCGGTCGTCGAACTCGACGCGCGCTGGGCTCTCGAGCTCGAGCGCGACCGGGCGCAGCAGGTTGAGCGCCCTGAAGTCGCGGCCGGCGCCATCGACCGGGAGCAGCGCCGGCAGCGGAACGAACTCGCCGGCGGCGACCCGAACCTGCCGCTCGCAGGCGGGCGTGTACTGGTTCGCCGAGCGCACGCGGTACCCGCTCACCGCGCGGGCATCGACCGTCAGCGTCACCAGCAGGGGCCAGCGGGCTTGCGCGTTCGTCAACTCACCGCGGAGCTCGACCCGGCTGACGCCCTCTCGCGACAGCTCGAGCCACAGGCCCGACGCCGGGTCCAGCATCGCGCGGAGGCCCTCGGGTGGACCGGCAGCTTCCAGCCATCGCGCGTCCCAACGGCCCTGTGCGGTCGCGAGGAAGAGCTCGTCGAGCAGCTCGACCCGCACCGACGTCACCGGTCGGGGCGCGAGGGCGATGGTGAGGCTCACCTCGGCGGTCGCGACGCCGCCGTCGAGGCGCGGCACCACGATGAGCGGCCCGAAGGAGCCGGGTTCGACTGCGGGCACCACGCCGACGAAGGTGGTGCGCTCGACGGGCACCGAGGCATCACCAGGCTCGGGAGAGACCATCGGCGACGGCCCGCCACAGGCCGACGCCAGCGTGACGAACGAAACGAGAATGAAGCAGCGCTGCGACATGGAACGCCTCCAGGCCCCGCGTCGTAGCGCTCTGGCGGGAGCCCGGGAATGCACAGCACCGCACACGGGCTGTGCATCTTCGCACAGGCGGCTCAGGCGACCGTCACCTCGTCCCAGGCGACGCCCTTCCGCTCGGCCGCGGCCGCGAGCTGCGCGTCGAGGGTCGACAGCATCACCCGGTTGCCGTCCTGCAGGTACCCGCCGAGCGCCTTCTGGCAGTCGGGCACCCGCTCGAGGAACTTCGCGATGACGTCACCCTCGAGGGACTTCGCGTACAGGCCGAAGTTCAGCTTCTCGAGGTACAGCGCGTTGAGCACCTGCTCGAACTGGCCGCCGATGGGCACCGAGAGCATGGGCTTGTGCAGGTACACCGCCTCGCTCATGAGCGTGTAGCCGCCGCCGCCCACCACCGCGCGGCACGTGCGCAGATCGTCGATGAAGCCCGCCTCGGAGAACGGGCGGAACAGCAGGTTCCCCTCGCGCACGTCCGAGGTGAGATCCCTCCGGTACCCGTAGATGCGGCACTCACGCCCGCAGCGGCGCAGGTCGTCGATGAGCTGCGTGTTGCTCGTCATCGTCTGGTACACGAGCAGGTGTTCGCCGGCCTCGGGCTTCGCCGCGAGGATCTCGGGCCGCAGAATCGACGGCACCAGCGTCGTCCGCTCCTTGCGCACGCGCGGGTGGAAGAACGTGGTGACGAGGTAGTGGAAGCAGCCCGGCGCCTTGGCCTTCACGATGCCGCGGGTCAGCTCGAACGACTCCTCGAAGCCGGCGAGCAGCTCGGGCTCGTGGGCGCACCGGTTGATGATCTGCATGTTGTCGACGCTGATGACGGGCAGCCGGTGGTTCTTCCCGTACAGGTAGCTGAAGGACTCGAAGTCGCTGATGACGACGTCGGGTTCGAAGCGCTCGACGAGATCGAAGTACGTCTTCACGTTCTGCGGCCAGCCGGTGACGGCCCCTTTGAGGTTCTGCAGCACGGTCTGCCACTTCGAGACCGAGTTGCCCTCGTAGCTGATGGTGAAGCCCCAGATGTTGTGGACGTTCTCGAAGCGCTTGGCGAGGTAGTCGCGCGCGCGGCCCGAGACGACGATGTGCACGTCGTGGCGCTTCGTGAGGTGCTCGAGCACGACGCGCGAGCGGGTCGCGTGGCCCATGCCTTCACCGACGACGCCGTAGAGGATCTTCATGTGGTCTCCCGTGGTGTGACAGCGTAGCGGCTTGCAGGGCGAAGGCCCGCGCGGAAAGAGGCGAAGGCGCTGGGGTGTTGGGCAAGGGAGATGCGCAGAAGGCTGCGCAGGAGGTGCGCACGTCGATGGAGACCGTGAGCAGGCGGCTGGGCCGGGCGGCGGCGTTCGGGCTCGTTGGCGGGCTCGTGTGCGGAGCGGTGGTGCTGCTCACCCTGGCAGTCGTGCGCCTGCAGGTCGACTGCACGGGCCTGGGCCCCGAGGAGTGCACGTTCGAAGAGCAGCTGGCCTCGTCCATCGCGCGGCTGCAGACGCTGGCGGCGGTGGGCTGCGCGGCGGTGGCGGCGGGCGGGTGGCTCTGGCTGCGGCGGCGGTAACACGGCACGTCACGGGGCGACGACGGCGGGCTCCAGCGGAGCGGCCTTCGGGTACCTTCCGCGCCCGTCATGACGCTCGATCCCTTCCAGTTGCCGGAGTCGCTCAACCTCGCCGAGGTGTTCCTCTTCACGCAGGCGCGAAAGCAGCCCCAGGCGCCGGCGCTGTACTTCGAGGGTGAGGTCATCACCTACGGCCAGCTGGCGGAGGCGACGAACCGCGCGACGGCGGTGCTGAAGGGGCTGGGGCTCGAGCTGGAGCAGCGGGTGCTGCTGATGCTGCCCGACGTGCCGCAGTTCGCCTCGGCGTGGTTCGCGGCGGTGAAGGCTGGCGGCGTGGTGAGCGCGGTGAACCCGCAGCTGAAACCCGACGAGGTGACGTACTACTTGAACTACACGCGCGCGAAGGTGCTGGTGACCGACGAGGCGACGGTGCCGACGGTCGACGCGGTGCGCGCGCAGTGCCCGCACTTGAAGCACGTGCTGGTGGTGGGGCAGCCCGGGCGGCACCTGTCGTACGACGCCGAGCTCGCGAAGGTGACGCCCGACGAGTCGTTCGCGCCGACGCATCGTGATGATCCGGGTGTGTGGTTGTACACGTCGGGCTCGACGGGGTTTCCCAAGGGCGCGGTGCACAAACAGCACGACTTCGTCTTCAACGCGCTGACGTATGGGCTCCCGGTGCTGGGGCTGGGCCCGAAGGACGTTGGGCTGTCGGTGCCGCGGCTGGCGTTCGGCTACGCGCTGGGCACGAACCTCCTGTTCCCGCTGCTGGCGGGTGGCTCGGCGGTGCTGTTCAAGGAGAAGCCGACGCCCGAGGCGCTGTTTCCGCTCATTCAGAAGCACCGGCCGACGGTGCTGACGGCGGTGCCGACGGCGCTCAACCAGATCCTCAATGCGCCCGGCGTGGAGCAGGTCGACTTTTCGTCGTTCCGGCTGGCGATCAGCGCGGGTGAAGCGCTCCCGGCGGAGCTGTACGCGAAGTGGAAGAAGGTGACGGGGGTCGAGATTCTCGACGGCATCGGCTCGGCCGAGATGTTCCACATCTTCATCACCAACCGGCTGGGCGACGTGAAGCTGGGCTCGCTGGGCAAGGTGGTGAACGGGTACCGGGCGAAGGTGTGTGACGACGAGGGTCGGGAGCTGCCCCGCGGTGAAGTCGGCACGCTGTGGGTGTCGGGCGACTCGATGGCGCTCGAGTATTGGCAGCAGCACGAGAAGTCGAAGGCGACGTTCCGCGGAGACTGGTGCGTGTCGGCGGACAAGTTCCAGCACGACGAAGACGGGTACTTCTTCTTCTGCGGGCGTGGCGACGACATGCTGAAGGTGGGCGGGAAGTGGCTGTCGCCGGTCGAGGTCGAGAACGCCCTGCTCCAGCACCCGGCGGTGCGCGAGGCGGCGGTGATTGGCTTCAAGGATGCCGACGGGCTCGAGAAGCCGAAGGCCTTCGTGGCGGTGCACCCGGGCCAGGTGGCGGACGACGCGCTGGCCGAGGCGCTGAAGGCCCACGTGCGCTCGAGCCTGGCGGCGTTCAAGGCGCCGCGCGCGGTGGTGTTCGTCGACGCGTTGCCGCGGAGCGATCGGGGCAAGGTGCTGAAGACGGCCCTGCGCGGTTAGCGCGTGCGGCGCAGGACGGCGGCGAAGAAGCCGTCACAGCCGTGGAGGTGCGGCGAGAGACGAAGGCATCCATCTGGCGCGCTCGACGGCAAGGCCACCGGCTCGAGGGCGAAGCGGGCGTCTGCTGCGAGGAAGCTCGAGAGGACGGCGTCGTTCTCGTCGGCCGTGAGGGTGCAGGTGGCGTAGACGATCGACCCACCGGGGAGCACGTGGCGCGCGGCGGTGCCGAGGAGTTCGCGCTGGACGGGGGGCCACCGAGCGATGACGTCGGGGGTGAGGCGCCAGCGCAGGTCGGGCCCTCGTCGGAGCGCACCGAGCTCGGAGCACGGGGCGTCGACGAGCACGTGGTGGACGCGCAAGTCCTCCGGCAGCGCGAGGTGGACGTGCACGTGGGCGCCCGCGCGGCTGGCGCGAGTGCGCAGGCGGGCCAGGCGCTCCCGGTCGGTGTCGAAGGCGTGGAGCGTGGCGGCCGGGAGCCGGGAGGCGAGCGCGAGCGTCTTGCCGCCGGCGCCGGCGCAGAGATCGAGCACGGAGTCGCCGTCACGCGCGGGCACGGCCTCGGCGAGCAGCTGGCTCCCCTCGTCTTGCACCTCGAACCAGCCACGCTGCCAGGCGGTGGTGGCGGTGAGGTTGGCGGGCCGGGTGGTGACGTGGAGCGCGTCGGGCGCGAAGCGGGCGGACTCGGTGGGGCGGCCTTCGTCGGCGAGGGCGCGCGCGAGCTCGTCGCGGGTAGTGAAGCGGCGGTTGGCGCGAAGCGTGACGGGGCCCGGGCGGCAGAGCGCTTCGGCGGCGAGCGGCGCGTCGGGGCCGTGCAGGCGCTCGAGGTGGGCGGCGATCCAGTCGGGCATGGACCAGCGGTCGCGCCAGTCGGTGGGTGTCGGCGCGGGTGGAGGGAGCGCGACGTCGAGCGGAACGGCAGCGCACTGCCCGAGGTCGCGCGCGAGGACGCCGAGGAGCACGAGGGGCGGCGCGTCGGGGCCGGCGTGGGCGCGCAACCGACGGCGCCAGAGGCCGACGCCGAAGAGGGCCTCGGCGGTGACGCGGCGCTGGTCGGCGGTGAAGTCGCGGTGGGCGCGCAGGAGGCGATCGAGCACGGTCTCCGCTGGCTGGCCGGAGAGGATCGCCGCGAGCGCGGGCTCGAGGGTCGGCCCCAGGCCGTCGAGCGCGGCCCAGGGCACGTCGGCGAGGCGGGCCTCAGACGGGAAGGTCATTCGCGGCCGAGCGCGCGACGCAGGTTGGCGCGGGCCTGGGCGTCGAGGCGCTGGTGGAAGTGGTCGGAGAAGTAGAGGCGCTCGGCGTCGAGGAGCTTCGAGAGGAAGCGGCGTCGGCCGAGGCGGTAGAGGAGCGCGTTGGTGACGGGGCGGTATTCGTCGGCGATGGCGGCGTCGTAGGCGTCGAAGGTGGCGGGGGCGCTCCCGAGAATGGCCATGTCGGCGTCGAGGAAGTGGGCGGCGTCGAGGTCGGAGGTGAGCTCAGCGGCCGAGAGCGCGCCGTGGCGGGCGGTGAGCTCGATGAGGCGGCGTACGCGGGCGACGTCGAGGCCGGCGGTGGGGAGGAAGGTGGCGATGGCCTCGGCGGCGAGGTCGGCGGAGCGGGCTTCGTTGTCCTTCCGGCCGGCGACGTAGACGGCGTCGTGGAAGAGCGCGGCGAGGAAGACTTCGCGGGGGTGGGTCCAGGCGGGCACGGTGGCGAGGTGCCGGAGGACCTCCTGGACGTGGGAGAAGGAATGGTACGCGCGCGGCGGCGTGGCGTAGGCCGAGATGGCCACCCGCATGAGGCCTTCGGGTACGGGGAAGGGAGCGAAGGCGGTGGTCATGAAGGTCAGGGTTGACAGGGTGGAGCGTCGAACGTAGAGACGCGCGCGTTGTATTCCTCGATAGCTCAGTCGGTAGAGCGGCGGACTGTTAATCCGTAGGTCCCTGGTTCGAGCCCAGGTCGAGGAGCTGAAGGTCGCCGTTCACCAACGGTCGCCTCATGAAAGTTAACCGACGGCCCCGCGGAGAAATCCTCGGGGCCGTTTCAGTTTCTGCCCACGTTCTCGCCGAGTTCGACGCTGGTTTGGGCGCCTCGATCAGCTGGACGGAGCTCGCGCAGAGAGCGAACGAGGCGCACGCCGGCGACGTTTTCTCGAGGGAAGGACGGAAAATCGGCCGCGAATTCCGGCCAGCCACGAGAGAGAGACAGAGAGCGTTTAACGCCTCGCCCCGTTTTGCTGGACGGCTCGGCGAGCGTTTAACCGGCCACTGGACGGCTCGGCGAGCGTTTAACCGGCCACCGTTTTCCAGGTCGTTCTCGCGCGGTCGCGAGAGCACCCGCAGAGCGGCCAAGGTGCTCTTGAGCGCCGGCCAGCACGGGTGGTCGCGGCTCTTCGCCAAGAAGAGCGAGAACACCAAGGCCCGTCATTGCGGGCGCTTACCGCGACTCTCTATTTCTCTCTACCCGCAGAGCGTGAAGGAGAACACGGGAGGGTGCGACGACCCTGTTCGGTCGCCTGCCGCGTCGACCTTGAGTAGAGCCGCAGCGTGAGCCTGGACCCGCTGACGCGCTTCGCTGTCGCTGAGCAGAAGCTCGACCCCGCGCTGCGCGACGAGGTGCTCGCACTCGGCCGTGATTCCGGAGTTCTTGCACCACGCCATCTCCGGTCGAAGCGACCTACAGCAGCCTGAGGCCAATCAGCTGAATGGTCATCGCCTGCTGGCTCACCTGAAACTTGTCTGCGAGGCGCTCGACATCCAAGTCGGTCAGGGGGCCCTTGGGGCGCTGAACTCGGGCGTGTTCCTTCAGCAACGTCGCAGGCATGAGCAATTCGGCGGCGAACTGATTCGCCTCCCGCTCACGGGTGTCGAAACCCGCCGGGTTCTTCTCGCGGTAGAGAATGACGTTTCAACGG
>JALOQF010000336.1 GCA_025459425.1 Myxococcaceae bacterium
ACCCGTTCGTCTTCGGGTCCCCGCCGGTGCGCCACGCCGTGTCGGCCGCGGCGAACGCGTCGGGCGGCAGCACCACCTTGAGCAGCTGGTAGAGCGGCTGGTCGGCGATCGGCTTGGGCTGGTCCGGCGGCGTGGAGTCGGTCTTCACCGACTTGATCTGCTTCTCGACCTCTTTGTCCGAGGCGAACAGGTCGATGGTGTTGCCGTAGCTCTTCGACATCTTCTGGCCGTCACGCCCTGGCACGACCGCCGTCTCGTCACGCGTCCGCTCGACCGGCAGCTTGAACACGCCCGGCTTCTTCGACTTCTCGCCGGTGGGGTCCTGCGGGTCGTACCCCTTCACGTACTCGACGTTGAACTTGGTGGCCCAGTCGCGCGTGAACTCGAGGTGCTGCTTCTGATCCTTCCCCACCGGCACCACGTCGGAGTCGTAGAGGAGGATGTCGGCTGCCATCAGCACCGGGTACGCGAAGAGCCCGAACTCGGGGCTCGCGATGCCCTTGTTCTCGATTTTGTCGCGGTAGCTGTGCGCCTTCTCGAGGTTCGCCATCGGCACGACCGAGCCGAGCACCCAGTACAGCTCGGTGATCTCGGGAATGTCGCTCTGCCGGAACAGGGTGGCCTTCGCCGGGTCGATGCCCAGCGCGAGGAAGGCGACCGCGGTCTCGAAGGTGAGCTGCCGCGCCAGCGCGGGATCCCGAACGCTGGTGAGCGCGTGGTAGTTCGCGATGAAGTACAGCGCCTCGCCCTCGTGCTGCATGCGGACGAACTCGCGAATCGCGCCGTAGTAGTTGCCGAGGTGGAGCCGACCAGACGACTGAACGCCGCTCAAGATTCTCAGTGCCATCGCGACCGCCTGTGTGCCGAAGTTGACGCGTGAAGTCCACGCCCGCTGACGCCGAAGCTCTGGCATGATCGGGCGATGCGTGTGGCCTTGCTGCTCGTGCTTTCGCCGCTGGTGGCCCGGGCACAGCTGGTCCTCGACGAGCCCTTCTCCACGTCGCCGACGGCCAACGGGTGGACGGTGAATGCGCAGATGCCACTGGGGCTCGAGGCCTTGGTGCTCGACGGCGGCGTCGTCGGCAACGCGTGGCAGGTGAGCCAGCCGGGCGGAGGGGCTGGAACCGCCAACCGCGCGCCCTGCCGCGTGCGCTCCTTCGACGCCGGAACCTCGACCGAGGTCTACGCGCGCTACTGGGTGCGAACGACCGGAACGAACACGACGTATGGGCCCTACCCGCTCATCCTGCAGTCTCCCTTCGACACCATCGCCGAGGTTCGTTTCGTGGGCTCGGCGCAGGCGCCACTGCAGCAATTCGGGGCCGTTCTTCAGGCCGTCAACGCCAGCGGCTCGTTCATTCCCTGCGTCGAACCGTCCACCACGCCCCGCCTCCAACCCAACACGTGGATGCTCGTCGAGTTGGCCATGAATGGGGTCGGCACCGACGCGGGCCTTGCCCGGTACGCCATCGACGGGCAGCTGCGATGTTCGCTGCCCATCGACTGGACGAACCGGCGGCCAGTCTTCGCGTTCATCGGGCTCTGCGCCACCGAGCTCGGCTACGCGGGTGCGTTCACCCTCGACGAGCTGCGCATCGGCGTGCGGCCACTGGCCTCGACGTTGCGACTTCGCGCTGACGCGTCCGTGGCGGCGACCGATTGCGTGGCGTTCGAGTTCGACGCGATCGACACCTTCACCGGTCAGGCCGCCGCACTTCCGCGAGATGTGTCGATCACGGCCGTGAGCCTCGACGGGGGCAGAGGTCCGTTCATCGACTCGGCCTGCATGACTACGGTGAGTGCGCAGCTGACGCTCCCGGCGGCTGGTGGGCTCAGGCTGTATGCAAGGCCAGCCGACCAGGACGTCATCTCGCTGAGTGCGCGAGCGGCTGACCTGCTCGGATCGCAGACCGTCAGTGTTCAAGTCGTCAGGCCAGACGCGGGCGACATGATGAACGGAGATGCGGGTCGTTCTGACGCTGGACTCACCGATGCCGGACTCACCGATGCCGGACTCACCGACGCTGGACTCACCGACGCTGGCCGTCCCGACGCTGGACTCACCGACGCTGGACTCACCGACGCTGGACTCACCGACGCTGGACTCACCGACGCTGGACTCACCGACGCTGGACTCACCGACGCGGGTCTCACCGACGCCGGACTCACCGACGCTGGACTTACCGACGCTGGACTCACCGACGCGGGACTCACCGACGCTGGACTCACCGACGCCGGCTCGATCGACCTGCCCGGTCCATCCCCGGAAGCCACCTACGACGTCGGCTGCGGCTGTCGCGGAACCTCTGGCGGCTGGTTCTCCATCCTCGTCGCGCTCAGCTGGCGACGACGCGGCCGACGAGACCAGCGACCAGACACCCAACGATCGTGACGGCAATGTAACCCGCTGCGACGAAGGGACGCTCCTGGAGCAGGCCCAGCGTCTCGGTGTTGAAGGCCGAGTACGTCGTCAGGCCGCCCATCACGCCGGTGGTGAGGAAGAGGCGTGTCTCGTCCGACAGCCCCGTGCGCACGGAGAGCGTCACCACCACCATCATCAAGAAGGAGCCGACGAGGTTGACGGCCAGCGTGCCGGCCGGGAGCGCCGAGCCGATGAGTCGCACCGACAACAACCCGACGCCGTATCGCGCCATCGATCCGAGCGCGCCCCCGACTCCAACCAGGAGCCACGGGCTCACGAAGCCTTCCTCCGCGAGCGCGGGTGGTGGCGATCGTACGTCGTGCGGAGCCGCTGGGTGTCGACGTGCGTGTAGATCTGCGTGGTGGCGAGATCGGCGTGGCCGAGCATCGCCTGCACCGCGCGGAGATCGGCGCCACGCTCCACGAGGTGGGTCGCGAAGGAATGACGCAGCTTGTGTGGCGACAGCGCCTTGGTGATGCCGGCGGTCAGCGCGTGACGCCGCAGCAGCTTCCAGAACCCCATGCGGGAAAAGCCCGCGCCCCGCGGCGTGACGAAGAGCGCCCGAGTCTCCCGCCCCTTGAGGATCATCGGCCGCGCCGACCCGAGGTAGGCGGCGACGAACTCGATGGCGTGTTTGCCGAGCGGCACCACGCGCTCCTTGCGGCCCTTGCCCATCACCATGACGTAGCCGTCGACCAGGTTGACGTCGTTCAGCTGGAGCTTCACCAGCTCGCTCACGCGCAGGCCCGTCGCGTACAGCACCTCGATCATCGCCCGGTCGCGCAGCCCCGCCGGCGAGTTGACGTTCGGCGCCTTCAGCAGAGCCTCGACCTCGTCGAGCGTGAGGAAGACCGGCAACGTGCGCGCGTGGCGAGGGGTGTCGAGATCGTCGGTGGGGTTCCCGGGGGCCAGCTTCTCGTCTTCGAGGAAACGGTGGAACCCGCGCAGCGCCGCGAGGTGTCGCGCGGTGCTTCGTGGCGACAGCCCCTTTCGCCGCAGCCACGCGAGGTGTTCGAGCACGTCGTCGCGGCTCGCCGACTCCACCGCCACCTTCCGGCGCGACAGATCGTCGAGCCAGTCGCGCACGTCACGGGCGTACGCATCGACGGTCTTCGGAGCGACGTTCCGCTCGGCGCGGAGGTAGGTGATGTAGACATCGAGCAGCGCGTCGGACACGAACGACAGTCTACGTGCCCTGCTCCAGGCTCGAAACTTTGACCTCCGGCAGCCTCTGTCCCGACGAGCAGATGCGACGAAGCGCTCACCTCATGCAGCGGTGAGCGCTCGCGGCAGCGCGTTCGCAGTGATGCCATCCAGTCGACGTCGCGGCCCCGATGACCTCGGCGCACCGTCGGTGAAGCCGTGGACGAGTCGCAGAACGTGCAGGCGCGTCGCCGCCGAGAAGAAACGACCGTCTTCAGCCCGAGGGGAGCTCGCCCGGCGAAGAGGTCCCGCTGAGATTCCCGTCGGGCGCTCACGACCTCGGCGCCTGGGGCGCGAGGTCCGCGTACGACCCAACGCAGCCTTCAGCCGCCGTCACGCGAGAGCGGCGGCTTCTCTCCGGGCTCCTTGCGACGGGCGACGATCACGCCGTACGTGGCCCCCGCGCGCCCCTGCTGCGCCCGGTGCACGGCGATCTCGGCCCTGACGGCCTTCACGCCCTCGGAGTCCTGCGGGTGCCGCAACAGCGCCGCCTCGACGTCCTTGTAGAACTCGTCGAGCTCTGGGTCGCCCAGCGACTCGACCAGCTCCGGCTCGTAGCCCTCGGGCTCGACCGTCAGCAGCGTGTCCCGCGGAGAGACGATGGGCTGCCCGAGCCGGTCTTCCCAGCTCTCGAGCGCCACCTGCGCGGGCGAACGACCGACCGCCATGATCCACGTGAGCGCGAGCCGCCCCTTCTCGTCGAGCCAGGGCCGGAACCGGCGCGCCAGCGCTCCGGGGGGCCCGATGATGCGGCCGAACGAGAAGATGCCGTCGAACGAACCGTCGGCGAACGACACCGTGGACACCGGCTGGTTGAGCCACGTCACCTTGTCGCCGATGCCGGCCAGCCGCGCGCGCTCCTTCAGCGTCTCGCTCACCTTCAGATCCGGCTCGACGATCGTCATCGTGCAGTTCAGCGCCCGGCACAACGCGAGGCCACCGAGGCTGGCGTGGAGCTCGAGGAGCCGGGAATTCCCGGAGAAGTGGGCGGCCTGCGCGAAGCGGCGGAGCAGCGACTCGCTCTGGAAGAGGCGTCGCGCTTCAGCGGGAAGGTACAGCGGGAACGGATCGGCCATGGAGCGGAGGTGCCCTTACACACAATTCCCGTCGCGTGTCATGTGGGCGACGGATCACAGGTAGTAGACGATGCGCTTCTCCTGGTGGAGCTCGGCGTAGACGCTGCGGCGGTGCTCCTCGGAATGGAGCGTCACCGTCACCGTGAGCGACACGTACGTGCCCTTGCTCGACGGCTGGGTCACGATCGCCTCGGCCGGCACCTCGACGCCCAGCACGCGCGAGAAGAGCCCTCGCACGAAGCCCACGAAGTCGTCCTCGGGCTTGCCCATCACCTTGAAGGCGTAGGCCGTCGGGTACTCGATGAGCGGCGGCTGGCCGGGCGGAGACGAGCTCACAAGAGGTTGGTGGCGATCTCGGCGAGCTGGCTGCGCTCACCCTTGTTCATGGTGATGTGCCCGGCGATCTTCTCACCGCGGAAGCGGTTGACGACGTGCACCAGGCCGTTGTTCGTCGAGTCGACGTAGGGGTTGTCGATCTGGAACGGGTCTCCAGTGAGCACGATCTTCGTGCCGTCGCCGACGCGGGTGATGATCGTCTTCACCTCGTGCGGCGTGAGGTTCTGGGCCTCGTCGACGATGATGTACTGGTTGGGGATCGAGCGGCCACGAATGTAGGTGAGCGGCTCGATCTCGACGATGCCGAGATCCATCAGCTCGTGGTACCCGCGGCCGGCCTTCTTGTCGGAGCGCGAGAGGTTCAGCAGGTACTCGACGTTGTCGAAGATGGGCTGCATCCACGGGTTGAGCTTCTGCTCGACGTCACCGGGCAGGTAGCCGATGTCCTTCCCGAGCGGGAAGATGGGGCGGCTGACGAGCAGCTTCTGGTACGCGGCGTCTTCCGTCACCTTCTGCAGGCCCGCGGCGATGGCGAGCAGCGTCTTGCCGGTGCCGGCCTTGCCCACGATGGTGACGAGCTTGATCTCGTCGTTGAGGAGCAGGTCGAGGAGGAAGCCCTGCTCCATGTTGCGCGGGCGAATGCCCCACGAGCCGTCCTTCACCTGGCGGTTGAGCGGCACGATGCGGCGGCCGTCGAAGCGGCCCATCGCGGTGTGCGAGCCGTTGGCGGCGTCTTTCAGCAGCACGAACTCGTTGGGCGAGAGCTTGGCGTCGACCGTCGCCTCGCCGCCGGGCTTGTAGAGCTGGTTGATGAGCTCGGCCGACACCGTGTGCTCGGAGAACCCCGAGTAGAGCTCGCTGATCTCGACGCGCTCCGGCTCGTAGTCCTCGGCGAGCAGGCCCAGCGCGTCGGCGCGGATGCGCAGGTTCGTGTCCTTGGTGATGAACACGGTCTGCGACTGCGGGTCGCGCTGCCGGGTCTCGATGGCCACCGCGAGAATGCGGTTGTCCATCAGGCCGCCGTCGGCCATCGACTTGGGCAGATCGCGCTCGACGAAGCTGACCCGCAGGAAACCGCCGTTGGGCAGTGGCACGCCCTCGGCCAGCGTGCCTTCGACGCGGTGGGCGTCGAGGTACCGGGCGATCTGCCGCGCGTTGCGGCCGAGCTCGCTCATGTCCTTCTTGAACTGATCGAGCTCCTCGATCACGTAGATCGGGATGATGACCGTGTTGTCACCGAAGCTGTAGATCGACCTCGGGTCGTGCAGCAGCACGTTGGTGTCGAGAACGAAGTTCTTCCGCGCCAAACGGCCCCCTCGAAGGAAGTTGAACGGGAGTGCGACGAGCCTGTAGCAGCTCGACCATACCCGCTCAGACGTACCGGATGCTCAGAATCGTGAAGTCGGCGTCGCCTTTCGGGCGCATCACCGTCACCGAGTCACCTTTCCGCTTGCCAATGAGCGCGCGGGCGACGGGTGAGTCGACCGAGATCTTCCCGGTCTTCAGATCGGTCTCGTCGGGGCCGACCAGCATGTACGTGGCCTTCGTCTCGTCCTCGTCGTTCTGGAGCGTGACGGTGGCGCCGAAGAAGACGCGGTCCTTCTCCTTCTGGTCCTTCGGGTCGATGACGGCGAGCGACTCGACGCGCTTCTGCAGGAAACGCAAGCGACGGTCGATCTCGCGCAGGCGCTTCTTGCCGTAGATGTACTCGGCGTTCTCGCTGCGATCGCCCAGCGCGGCGGCGGCGCTCACCTCGGCCGTCACCTTCGGGCGCTCGACCGTGAGCAGCTGCTTGAGCTCGGCGCGCAGCACCTCGAGGCCCGCCGGCGTGATGTAGCGGGTGCCCTTCTGCGCGGGCTCGTCTTCGGCCTCGTCTTCGTCGGGCGCGAACTCGCCCTCTTCGCCCTCGACCGGTTCGTCTTCGTCACGTCGCGTCGCCATGCGCACCGCTGGTAGCACGAGTTTGACGCCGACTCGTGCTATGCGCGCGCGCCATGCGACGACTCATGCTGACGCTCCTCGCAGTGGTGGCGTGTGCCTGTGACAAGGTCGACTACATCGAGATCGCGCCGTCCGACGTCGAGTTCCAGTCGCGCGGCGAGTCGAAGAACCTCTCGGCGCGCTGCATGTCACGGGCGGGCAACCGGGCCGAGCGCGCCGTGCCCACCTGGCGCGTGAAGGACCCCGAGATCGCCGAGATCAACTCGAAGGCCCAGCTCAAGCCGAAGAAGTCGGGCGTCACCGAGGTCATCGCCAAGTACGACGACGTCGAGGCCGCGATCCCCGTGCGGGTGAAGTTCGTCGAGAAGATCGAGGTGCAGAGCCCCACCATCACCCTCGTCGAGGGCGGCGATGCGCAGCCCATCCGCTTGAAATTCCTGGGACTCGATGGCAAGGACCTGGGCAAGCGCGGCGCCACCTACTCGGTGAAGGACAAGACCATCGCCACCATCGTGGGCGGCGACTCGGTGCTGCCATTAGACCCCGGCACCACCACCGTGGACATTCAGGTTGACGGCATCACCGCGTCGGTGGGAGTCACCGTCGAAGCCGACAAGACCGCGAAAAAGAAGTGAGGAGTGGCGCTACACGAAAACAACAGGTGCGAGTCGCTAGCTCAGTTGGTAGAGCACCGGCCTTTTAAGCCGAGGGTCGGGGGTTCAAATCCCCCGCGACTCACCAGTCGGCCCCATCGTCTAGAGGCCTAGGACGTGGCCCTTTCAAGGCTAAAACTCGGGTTCGAATCCCGATGGGGTCAACGACGGTACACGCGAGCCTGGCGGTCACGCGCCGCCAGGCTCGTCGTGTTTCTGGCGGTGGCCAGCGGCTGCCCGTCGACGGCGGAGCGCCAGGTGCAAGCGGGCCATGCGGAAGCGAAGGCGGGCCGCTGGAGCGAGGCCGCGCTCTTCGCGGCCGACGCCGGCGCGGCGCTGGAGCTGCTCGACGGGCAGCCGTCGACGCGCGCGAGCCTGCTGCGGGCCCGCGCCCTGCTGCTGCGTGGGGGCCCGGGTGACGCGGCAGGCGCCCTCGCCGAAGCCCAGTCGGCGCTGAAGCTCGAGCCTTCCTCGTCCCCCGCCCGCTACCTCGAGGGCTCGGCGCTGGTGGCGCTCGGGCGCTTCGCCGAGGCGCAGACCGCGCTCGAGGCGCTCGAGAAGGCCGACGGCGCCTCGCCGCTCGGGCCGTATGGCCTGGCCCGCCTCGCCGCCGCGCAGCGCCGGGCGACCGACACCCTGCTCTACCTGAAGGCAGCGCGGGCCCGCTTCGGCGCGGCCTGGCCCCGCTCGGCGGTCGAGGCCGACCCCGCCTTCGCTTTCCTCGTGGGCACCCCCGGGTTTATTGAGGTGGTCGGGCCCTGAGCCCTCGCCATGCTTCGCAACCTCTTCTGCATCTTCATCGCCGGCGCGTGGACGACGATTCTCTTCCCGTTCACCATTCTCGTGTCGCTGCTCACCCTCGACGCCTCGACCTCGATGGTGATCGTCCAGCGCATCTGGAGCCCGGTGTTGCTGTGGGCCGGCGGCGCGAAGCTCTCGGTGAAGGGCCTCGAGCGCGTCGACTTCACGAAGCCCGCGATCTACGTCTGCAACCACCAGTCGACCATCGACATCCCCGCGCTGTTCCTCGCGCTGCCGGTGAACTTCCGCTTCGTGGCGAAGCAGGCGCTCCAGTACGTGCCCGTGATGGGCTGGTACATGACCTTCGCGAAGTTCGTGTTCATCGATCGGTCGAACCACAAGAAGGCGATCCGGTCGCTCGAGCTGGCCGGTGAGCGCATTCGTGGAGGCATCTCGATCGCCATGTTCCCCGAGGGAACGCGCAGCCCCGATCTCGCCATCATGCCCTTCAAGAAGGGCCCCTTCGCGCTCGCGATGAAGGCAGGCGTGCCGGTGGTGCCGGTGGCGATCGAGGGCTCGGGCAAGCTGATGCCGAAGAACTCGTGGAACATCACGCCGGGCCCCATCGCGATCTCGGTCGGTGACCCAGTCGACCCGAAGGCCTTCGGAGACGATCGCGAGGCGCTCATGAAGGCGGTGCGGGACCGCATCATCGATCTGTCGCTCGAGCTCGGCGGCAAGGGTGGCGACAAGTCCACGACCGTCGCGGCGAAGGGCAGCGAGGGCGTGGCGCGCGCGCGTGACCGGCAGGCCCGGGCATGAGGTGGCTGGTCGCAGCGCTCGCCGTCCTCACCGGGTGTGTGACGACCGACGCCTCGGGCCTGGGGCCAGTGACGCCGCGGGAGCGCGCGCTGCTCGCCCTGCAGAAGGGCGACACCGCCGGGGCCCTCGAGCAGCTCGAGCGGCTGCGGGCCGAGTCTCCGAAGGATCTCGACGTCACGCGGGCGTGGGTCGAAGCGCACGTGAAGGCCGATCGGGCCGGAGCGCTCCTGGCCCGGCTCCAGGCGCCGCGTGACGCGGTCGAGTGGTACGCGCGGGGCCTCACGCTCTACGCGAACGCCCGCGACGCGACGGGCCCGGCGATCGAGGCCTTCGAGCAGGCCATCGCGCTCGCGCCGGCCGAGGGTGAGTTCCAGTACCGCCTGGGCCTGGCGCTGCTCGAGTCGGAGCGTTTCCCCGCGGCCGAGGTGGCCCTGTCGAAGGCCGTCGGCTTGAGCCCCCAGCGCACCGGGTGGAACCTGCCCCGCGCGAAGGCCCTGCATCGCATCGGCCGCACGAAGGACGCCATCGACGCCGTGCGCCGCGTCGTCACCGAAGACTGCACACCGCAGGAAGCCGCCACCGCGAAGGCGCTGATGGATGAGATCTCGGACCCGTTCGCCGGCTTCCCGAAGGCCGGGCGGCCGAAGCTCGATCAGGCGCTCAATTGGCTCCAGGTGGCCGACGTGCCCCAGCAGGCCATCTCGGAGCTCGAGGAGCTGCTGCGTGAGTACCCCGATCTCGGCGTGCTGCACGCGCTGCTGGGGCTCGCCGCGGCGCGGGTCGACGACGCCGGGCGCGCCGTCGAGGAGCTCAAGCGCGCCATCGAGCTGTCCCCCGACGACGGCAAAGCGTACCTGTACCTGGCCGATCTCTACGGCGCCCGGCAGCGCTCGAGCCAGGCGAAGGAGCTCTACGAGAAGGCGCTCGAGAAGAACCCGTGTCTGGAGGACGCGTGGTTCAAGCTGGGCGACGTCGCGCTCGAGCGGCAGGATCTCGCGAAGGCCCTGGTGGCGTTCCGCACCGCGACGCG
>JALOQF010000337.1 GCA_025459425.1 Myxococcaceae bacterium
CCACGGCACCACGGGGACAATTGTCGGGTGGCTGTCGCCTCGTATACTCGCTGACGTGCGGACACGTCGCGCAGGGCCGGTGGTGGGGCTGCTCCTCGTGGTGGCTCCGATGGTCGCCTGGCCCCAGCCGGCGTCGGACGCCGCGGTGTCGTCGGCGCCGAGCCCCAGCGCCCGCAAGCGCCCCGAAGAGCTGTTCGAGCTCCGCCTCCGCTACGGCCTCGCCTACCGCACCGGCCGGCAGGTCGACGCGACCGGACCGGGCCTCTCGTACGACGGCCTGACGCCGAACGACCCGGGGCTGCAGGGGTGGGTGTTTCCCCTCTTCGACGGGCTGCTCGGCTTCACGGCCGGGTTCAGCCGTGAGGGCTTCGCGCTCTTCGACCGCACCACCAACGCGCGCGTCACGGGCGGGGGTCTCCTCCGCGCGCAGGCCGGCGTCACCGCGCGCTTCCGGCTCGGGCCCGCGCGCCTCGAGCCCGTCGTGGGCTACTCACTGGCGCAGCTCGCCGAGTTCGCCGACTCGGCGGCGCCCACGTTCCGCCCGGCCACCCGTCACGGCCTGCTCCTGGCCGCGCGAGGCCTCGTCGACCTGGGCCCCGTCACCCTCGAGGGCCGGTTCGAGTACCCGCTCGCGCTGGCCGCCACCGACGGTGCGGGCGCGCGCGCCACGTCGCAGGGGCTCTGGGTGGGGGGCGGTGTGCGCGTGGCGCTGTTCCGCACGGGCCTCGCGCTGTGGGGCGTAATGCTCGACGGCGCCTACTCGACCGACCGCGTCGTCGTCGGTTCTCTCGACGCCAGCCAGAGCCACGTTCGCGGCGGAGCGTCGATCGACCTGCAATGGAAGGAGCCTGACGCCAACCCCAGCCTGGGCAGCCTCTCCATGGCGGTGCAGCTCGACGATGGGAGCCCCGCGCCCAGCGCGCGCCTGACGGTGCAGTCGGCCGATGGCGAGAAGCTCCCCACCGTCGACGCGTCGGGCCGGGCGCGGCTCGACGACGTGCCCCCCGGCGCCGTCACCGTGCGGGTGGCGCTCGACGGGTACGTCGACGTCGAGCAGACGGCCCAGGTCGCCGCGGGGGCCGAGACGCCCGTCGTGGTTCGCCTGCAGAAAGAAGCCCCGAAGGTGGGCAGCCTCGTCGTGACGGTGGTCGACAAGCAGACGCGGGCCGCGCTGGCGGGCGCCGCGGTGAAGGTGGGCTCGACCGAGAAGACGACCGACGCCGCCGGGCGCGTGCGCTTCGAGGGCCTCTCGCCGGGAGCCGTCAGCGTCGACGTGTCGGCCGTGGGCTTCTCGCCGCTCAGCGAGGGCGCCACGGTGCTGCCTGCCGTCGAGGGAACGGTCGCGCTCGAGCTCGTCAGCGCGAAGAAGCGTGAGCCGGCCACGGTGTCGGGCTTCGTGCGCAGCGCCCGCGGCGGCGCGCCGGTGACCGCCAACCTCGAGCTGCCCGAGGCGGGCCTCAAGGCGAAGGCCGATGACAAGGGCGCCTTCGTGTTCCGCCTCCCCGGCGGGACGTACACCGTCACCATCTCGGCGAGGGGCTTCGTGACGCAGACCAAGCAGGTCACCGTGAAGGACGGCGACCAGGCCATCTTCAACGTCGACCTCCAGCCGAAGTGATGCGCCCCCTCGTCTCCCTGCTGCTCGGCGGTGCGCTCGCCGGGCTTCCTGCCTGTTCCGGGCCCGACGCGGTGGCCCCGGTGGCGCCCCCCCCGGCGGCACGGCCGGTCGACGCGGGGCCGCCGGCGCCGGCGGCCGCGGCGACGCTGCTCGAGGCGGTCGGTCCCGTCACCGTCACCCGCGGCGGCGCTCCGGCCCCGGCGACGGCCGGCCCGCTCTTCGACGGTGACGTGCTCGAGACGGGAGAGGCGGCGCGCGCCGTGGTGCGGCTCTCCGACGGGCGCACGCTCGAGCTGTCGGAGAACGGGCGCCTCGAGGTCGACGCGTCGAACGACGGCCTCGTGCTCGAGGTGGGCCAGGGCGTCGTGGTGACGCGGGAGCGCACGGGCGGCGACGGGCCCACGGTGCAGCTCACCCTCGACACTCCCTACGGCCTCGTGCGGGTCGGCAACGCGGGGCTCTCGGTGAGCGTCGGGGCCAGCGAGGCGGGCGTCGACGTGCTGGCCGGTGAAGTGACGCTGGTGGGACGCGAAGGGGCGGCCCTCGAGCTGCCCGCGGGCGCCGCGGGAACGCTGGGCAAGGAAGGGGCGAGCCGCCGCGTCACCCTCGAGCCCCTCACCGTCGTCATCTCGTCGGGCGCGGGCCGCATCGAGGTGAAGAAGAAGGGCGCCAGGGCCTACATCGCGGTGAACCCGAAGAAGCCGCCAGCGCTCGCCCCGGGCGACAGCGTGCGCGTCACCAGCGGCTCGGCCACGCTCGCGCCGGCCGACGGCGACGCCCGGGTGACGCTCGGCGCCGGCACCGAGGTGGGCGTGGGCGAGAGCGTGAAGGCCGGCGGCGTCGAAGACCTGGGCCTCGAGCTGAAGAAGGGCCAGCTGGCGGTGGTGCTGCCCTTCGGGAAGAAGCGCACCCTGCGGCCGGGCAACGGCGCGACGCTGGTGGCCGAGCAGGGCGGTCAGCTCTCGGTGGTGCGCGGGCGCAACGGCCTCGAGCTCAACTCGGTGGCGGGCGACGTGCTGGTGACGCTCGACGGCGGCGGCCAGACGCTGGTGAAGGGCGGCCAGACGGCGACGGTGACGAACGACCAGGTGACGGCGAAGGACGTGGCGCGCGAGGCGCTCCAGCTGCCGAGCCACCCTGGCCTGCGGCTCCTGCACCCCGGCGCCGAGCGGGTGGCCCTCGTGTGGAGCCCGGACGAGGACGGCCCCGTGCGCTTCACCCTCGGCACCGAGCCCTCGCTCGCGCGGCCCCTCGTCGACGGCGTGCTGCACCAGGCCTTCTTCAACACCACCGCGCCGGCGCGTGGGGTCCTCCACTGGCGGGTGACTCGGGGCGAGCGAGAGGTCGCGAAGGGCTCGGTAGCGTGCGCCCCCGAGAAGGTGGGTGACGAGCTGGGCGGCATCACCAACGAGGTGCCCGCCGGCCCCGAGAAGACCGTCATCTTCTTCCAGGACAAGCCGCCGGCCCTCACCTTCATCTGGAAGGCACCAGACAAGCCCGTCGCCAGCTACCAGCTCAAGGTGTACCGGGCGGGACAGCTGAGCGCGCCGCTCCAGGAGCGCACCGTCACGAGCACCACCGCGCAGCTGCCACTCGGCGCGCTCGGCGAAGGCCAGTACCAGTGGGACGTCACCTGGCTCGACGCGAAGGGCACGCCCATCGGCACCGCCGGCAAGATGAACCAGCTCGAGCTGAACTATGACAACGCCGTGCGCGCCCTCGTCATCAAGAGCCCACGCAACGGCGACCCGCCGGCCCCCAAGGTGGCGGTCGCTGGCATCGCCCCCATCGGCATCAAGGTGACGGCCAACGGGCAACCGGTGGCGCTCGACGCCAAGGCCCGCTTCTCGGGCTCGGTGACGCCGTTGCCCGGCGCGCGGGTGGTGTTCCGCGCGCAGCAGGAGGGCGCCGACACCTTCATCGTGCGCTGGCTGGGAGGGCGGGGCGCGCGATGAGCCAGGTCGATTCGCGCACGCCCGTCGGCCCGGTGCCCATTCAGCGCTACGGCAAGTACTACCTCGTCTCGAAGCTGGCCGAGGGCGGCATGGCCGAGATCTTCCTCGCCAAGCAGGTCGGCGTGGAGGGCTTCGAGAAGAACGTGGTGGTCAAGCGCATGCTGAGCCACCTGTCGGCGGTGCCCGACTTCGTCGCGATGTTCCTCGACGAAGCCCGCCTCGCGTCGCGGCTGTCGCACCCGAACGTCGTGCAGATCCTCGATCTCGGCTTCGAGGCCGGTTGCTACTTCATCGCGATGGAGTACCTGCCCGGCGAGGACTTCTCGACGGTCATCCGCTCCGCGGCGAAGCAGCGTGCGTACGTGCCGCTCAACATCGCGCTCAAGGTGGTGGCCGACGCCGCGCACGGGCTGCACTACGCGCACACCTTCACCGACTCGAAGGGGCAGCCGCTCAACGTCGTGCACCGCGACGTCTCGCCCTCGAACGTCTTCGTCACCTACTCCGGCCAGGTGAAGGTGCTCGACTTCGGCATCGCCAAGGCCGAGTCGCGCGTCACCAACACCACCGCGGGCGTGGTGAAGGGCAAGTACCAGTACATGGCCCCGGAGCAGGCGCAGTCGTTGCCCGTCGACGCGCGCGCCGACGTCTATTCGCTCGGCGTCTGCCTCTACGAGGCCACCTGCAACGCGCGGCCCTTCGCGCGGGACTCCGACCTGGCGATCCTCAACGCGGTGCTGAAGAACGAGTACCGCCCGCCGAGGCAGGCGCGGCCAGACCTGCCGGTCGAGGTCGAGCAGATCATCGTCAAGGCCCTCGCGCGAGACGCGGCGGAGCGCTTCGAGTCGGCGGGGGCGCTGGCGGCAGCGCTCGAGAACTACCTGCGCGCGTCGACGTCGGTGGCGAGCGGCGCGGCGGTGACGCAGTACATGACGGCGTTCTTCGGGCCCGAGCGGGTCGCGCAGAAGACGCGCATCGACTCGCTCGAGGACCTCCAGGCGCGGGGCGTCGCGCTGCCGGAGCCCGAGGCGCCCGTGCTGGTGACGCCCTCGGGCGCGTCGATACGCGTGCCGGCGCCGCCCACCAACGTCTCGCAGTCCATCGACGTCGTCGTCGAAGACGGGACCCGCTCCATCGGCGCGCCCCGCTCCGTCGTCGAGCAGCGGCCCCGGAGCCTGGGCCTCGTCGTCGGCGCGGTGGCGGTGGCGCTCGTCGTCGGCATCGGCGGCACCGTGCTGGCGCTGAAGGGCGTCGGCGGCCGGGACCAACCGAACCAGCCCACCGAGCTGCCGCGGCCACCACCGCCGCCGCCGCCCACCCTCGCCCCGCCCGTGGCCATCGAAGACGCGGGCGCCGCCGAGCCGCCAGCCCCGGTCGACGCTGGAGCGCCGAGCGTCGATGCGGGCGTGCCCGTCGAGGCGCCCCCGGTGGACAAGCAGAAGACGCCCGCGCCGCCCCGGCCGGTGGTGCTCGGCACGCCCGTCATCGCGCAGGTCATCAAGAAGCACGCGGGGCCGGTGGTGAAGTGCTTCCAGGAGCACCGCGCCGAGCTGCCCGCGGCCTCGGGGAAGGTCGACGTCACCATCACCATCGAGGCGTCCGGCCGGGTGTCGAGCGTCGACAGCGCCCTGAAGGGGGCGGCCGTGGGCCGGTGCCTCGAGGAGCGCCTCAAGGTGGTGAAGTTCCCCGCGCACGTCGACAAGTCCGTCACCGTGACGCTGCCGCTCGCCTACAAGGTGCAGTGACGGTCAGTCGCCCGCCTCTTCGTACAGCTCGCCGAACTGCGCGATGGCGCCTGGCGTGAGCGACCACTTCCCCTCGGGCAGCACGTAGAACACGCGCTTGCCGCTCGCGCCCACGCCCGCGCCGATGAGGAAGTACTTCGAGTCGAACTCGGCGCCGTCGAACACGAGCAGGTCGTGCTGCACCAACCACGAGCCCTCGTCGTGGCTCACCGAGAAGCGGGCGCCGGCCGAGCCGGTGGTGGCGCCCAGGAAGCGGTAGACGTAGCGGCGATCGCCGGTGAGCTGGTACCGGATGGCGTACGAGACGGTCTCGGTGCTGGTGCTGCCGGTGATGACGTTGACGTACTGGCCGAGCGCCCCGGTGCTGAAGGCCCACCGGCCCACGAGCTCGTCGTCGCTCACGAGCGGGAGCCCGACGGGGCTGCCCTCGACGCCCTTCAGCAGCTCCTCGACGGCCGGGTGGGTGGTGTCGAACGAGTACTTGTTCATGAAGTCGGCGCCGATGCCGGTGTCGAAGAACTCCTGCACGACGGCGAAGGGCTCGAGGCGATCGCCCGCCTCGACGAGGTACAGGCTCACCATCGAGCGGCGCCGCTGGCCGGGGACCTCGACGGTGGCGAAGGTGTAGTGGGCGCGCGCGCCGTTCTGGACGAAGCGGCGCAAGGGCAGCGTGACGGTGGGCGCCTGGGGCCAGTCACGCACGATGGTGCCACGCCAGAGCGCGTCGAGCTTGCCGCGGGGATCGTCGAGCCCGGGCACCGCCTCGAGGCGAATGACGTCGACGGTGTGCCGCGAGCCGCCTTCTTCGAGGGTGAAGCGGTGGCGGTGCTCGTCGACGGAGGCGAAAGACTCGGGGAACGTCAGCCGGAAGCCGCCCTCGACCCCGGGCCGGGCCTCGGGCGCGGCGAACGAGGGGCCCACCTCGCTGGCTCCAGCGACGACGCCCAGCCCGACGAGCGCGAGCGTTCCCACGCCGCAGACGCCGCAGAGGCCGCCCACCACGAGGAGCACCACCAGCAGCGTCTTGTTCGACCGCCCCTGCGACGGTTGCATGGCGCCTCGCTCGAGCGGTGAGCGTCAGCCGACCTGCTCGGCGTAGGTCATCACGAGGTACACGCGGGCCTCGGTGGTGCCGGGGTTCTTGTAGGCGTGGGCCTTGTCGGCCTCGAAGAGAATCGCGTCACCGGCCGAGAGCGCGTACGTCTCGCCGGCGGTCTCGAGCTCGATCTGGCCCTTCGACACGACGAGGTTCTCGAGGGTGCCGGGGGCGTGCGCATCGGCCGCCTCGACGCCCCTGGGCGCGATGACGAGCTCGTAGAACTCGACGCGGCGGGGCTCGTCGAAGGGGAAGAGCGCGCGCGACGAGAACGAGCCGTCGTGCGACAAGAGCCGCTTGGCGTCCTTCTCGCGCAGCACCTTCACCGGCGACTGCTGGGTGGACGAGATGAGCGCCGAGAAGGGCACGTCGAGGGCCCGGGCGATCTTCCACAGCACGTTGATGGTGGGGGCCGACTGGCCGAGCTCGACCTGCCCCAGCATGGCGCGTGACACCCCGGAGGCCTGGGCGAGACGCTCGAGCGAGAGGCCTCGCTCGGTGCGCAAGCGGCGGAGGTTCTTGCCCACGACGGGCGCCAGGTCGGCGTTCGTCTCGCCCGGCGCGGTCTCGGGGGTTCGGCTCTTCCTTGCGGCCATCTCGTCGCCCTCCAGAGGTCCACCAACGGTTCCGCTGGAGCGGATACGTCGCGCGTTCACCCCGGCCGGTCAAGCCCGATGACGTCACCAGGGGCTCGGCGGACGAGCTTCGTGGTGTTCGACGACGTGGTAGCGGGCTGGTCGACCGGCGCTGGGCGCCCGCGCCGTTGGGAGCAGGCACGGGGGCCCCGGCGACACAACCTCAGAACTGGTGCTCTTCGGTCGAGTCGACGAGCGCCTTGGTCGACGACAGGCCGCCCGAGATGACCTCGGCCACCTGGTCGAAGTAGCCGGTGCCGACCTCGCGCTGGTGCCGCGTCGCGGTGTAGCCGTGCTTCTCGGCGGCGAACTCGGCCTGCTGCAGCGTCGAGTACGCGGCCATGCCCGAGTCGCGGTACTGCGAGGCGAGCTCGAACATCGAGAAGTTGAGCGCGTGGAAGCCCGCGAGCGTGACGAACTGGAACTTGTAGCCCATGGCGCCGAGCTCACGCTGGAACTTCGCGATGGTGGCGTCGTCGAGGTTCTTCTTCCAGTTGAACGAGGGCGAGCAGTTGTAGGCGAGCATCTTGTTGGGGAACTTCGAGCGGATCGCCTCGGAGAAGCGCTTGGCCTGGTTCAGGTCCGGCGTGCTCGTCTCGCACCACACGAGGTCGGCGAACTCGGCGTAGGCGAGCCCACGCGCGATGGCGAAGTCGTCACCGTTGCCCTTGAGGCGGTAGAAGCCCTCGGCGGTGCGCTCCTTCGACGCGATGAAGGGCACGTCGCGCTCGTCGATGTCCGAGGTGATGAGCTTGGCCGACTGGGCGTCGGTGCGCGCCACGATGATGGTGGGCACGTCGAGCACGTCGGCCGCCAGCCGCGCCGCCACCAGCGAGCGGATGAACTGGCTCGTCGGCACCAGCACCTTGCCGCCCATGTGG
>JALOQF010000338.1 GCA_025459425.1 Myxococcaceae bacterium
AGCCGGATGACGGCGCGTCGCGTGCGTTGGTCGATTGCCATGCACGGCGAAGATCACATCACGGGATCCGCCGCAACCGGGTTCAGGGGTATGTTTTTGTAATCGAAGTTTCAGCTGCCGCGGGAGACAGCGATCCTCGCGATAACTTCCTCACGCTTCCCTGGCGTATCTTCAAGAACCGGTGAACTCCAATGCGAACTCTCTCACTTGTCATGTCAGCTTCGTTGATGGTTGGATGTAGCAGTAAATCGGAGCAGGTTTCGACTCGAGTCGTCGACGAGGTTCCACGCTACCTTGGCGTGAATCTAAAGGTCGTGACTCCCGAGGGGCAAGCGGAAGGCCAAGGCCACGTTAAGTTGGTCGACGGCTACCAGAAGCACCGTCTGGACCTTTACTTGCGCGCGACTGGTCAGGTTGAACGCGGGACCATTGCGATGAACGTGAACCTGCCTTTCGACTTAGTCGCAGCAAAGCGAGAGGAGAACGGCGTGACGGTCAAATACCAGACGAATCTCACTTACCAAGATGTTCTTACTGGTTCGAAACCTCAGTTCGCATGGACTCTCCGGGCTCCGCCCTCAGTCCAACCGGAAGAGGGAACGAATTCGCCGGTACCGTCGGGTTCCCTTCCGGAAGAACCGAGCCAGAGACCGGCAGAGTCAGAGACTTTTCTCGACGTTGGTGGGCCAGCAATCGTTGCTGGCGCGGAACTTGTTCTGAACAAGGACCAGGAGATTCAGGGTTTCTTGACAGTGGTTCCGATGTCCGCCTTGGATCTTTCGGAGGGCACTTTGGATTCGGGTAAGGTCTACAATGTAGGCCTAAGCGGGAGGGTTGAAGTCGGGTGCTTGAAGGAATCAGAGTTCGCTGCGAGCGCTGTGGGGCTGAGCAACTCTCTGTGTGCTTCCTTTTTCAGCGACTTCGTAGGGCCCATACAGTGAACGTAGAAGTCTCGCGCTGCGGCTTCACGTCGCCCGTGCTGCAAGTAGCTCGAGGGGGCTGTCGAGACGTAGCCCTCGACGACGACGTAGTCCCAAGACTTGCCCAGCTTGATTTTGCCGGACGGATTGTCGCCCAGGACCGAGAGACTTGCTGTTCTCTTGCTGCCTCGCCGGGTTGCGCTGCGGCGTCGACGGCACGGACAACTGGCTGAGGGCCACGCCCGCTAATGCAGCGGCTCCTGGCGCTGCGCACGCTGAGAGCCGTTCCTTTCTGCCCGGAAGACCTCGCACTGGGTACTCCGCGCGGCATGCCCGACCTGCACGGTGGCGATGGCTTCGATGCGCTCGAGGGGCGCGCGCACGTGCGGCTCGACGATGGGCGCGACGTTACCGACGCGCTCATTCGCGCCGCCGGGGTCATGGTGGAGACCGCGCTCCGCGAGCGGGTGCGCTTCGCCGTGCTGATGGACATGAGCGCCGCGTGCGGCACGCAGGTCATCTCGGATGGCGCGCGGGGCGTTTCAGACCGCCGCTACCAGGTGGGCTTCGGCGTGGCTGCGGCGGCGCTGGCTCGCGCCGGTGTGCACGTGGTGGCGCAGCGCGACCTCTTCACGCTCGACGCGCTCCTTCGGCGGCTCGACCCCGATGGTCCGCGTATCGAGGCGGCGGTCGACCACCACGAGCGCGACTGGTACCGCCAGCACTTCGGAGGCCAGCGCCCTTCCCGCTGACGGTCAGAGCGCCGTCGGATCCTTCGCCAGCCGTGCGGTGCGCTCGTCGAGGTACGGCTCCCAGCCCGGGTCCTTCACGCACGGGCGCTCGGTGAGCCGAACGAGCTCGAAGTCGCCTTCACGCGCCATCACCGTGCCCGGCTGCTGTCCCACCGGCGCGATGACGACGTCGTAGAACCCTGACTCCACCGGCGGCAACGGCGCCTCGTAGAACGGCACGTCTCGGTGCAGCGCCGTGTACGCGAAGGTGGTGTGCCGGTACCAACCGACGAGGCCCACGCCACACAGCGACGGCTCTCGCCCCGCGCGGAAGAGGAGCCGCGTCACCGGCCCACCCGAGTCCCACGCGCTGCCAGCCTCGCTCACCCGCCCCACCTGCCAGAAGGTCAGCTCGCGGTGCGTCGCCAGCGAGCGCGCGCTCACGCCCAGCACGAGGACGGCACCGACGAGCCCTGCGACCGGCCGCCAGCGCGCCACCACCTCGAGCCCCGCTGCCGCGCCGACACACACCAGCGGGAGAATGGGGACGATGAAGCGCAGCTCCTTGTGCGGCAGCGCGATGTGCGCGCCCAGGAAGAGCGCCGCGGGAATGACGACGGCCGCCGCACTCCGCGCGCCCAACACCGCGAACGTCGCCAGCGCCACCCACAGCGCACCGAGGCTCGAGACGAGGTGCTTCGTGTAATAGGCCGGCGGCTGCACGCCCCAGTCGGCAGCGCGGCCCTCGACCACGTTGAAGCGCAGGTACAGCAGGGCCGAGTGGAAGAAACGGCCCCAGGTGGCGAGGTCGAGCAACCCGTAGACGAGCGCCCAGCCGCACAACACGGCGAAGGCGAGCGCGGCGTCACGTCGCCGGCCCATGAGCACGAGCGTCACCAGCGCCGTCACCGCAAAGAGGCCACAGTGAATTCGCAGCAGCACGGCGAGCCCGAGCAACGACGCCCCGGCGATGACGCGCCAGGTGCGCCCACGCTCGAGCAGCAGCGCCAGCCCCCACACCACCGGTAGCGCCGCGGCCACCTCGCTCATCGCTCGAGGCGAGAAGTAGACGGCGAGGCTCATCGCCGACAGCGCCGCCGCGCCCACCACCGATGATGAAAGCGACAGCCCGACGACGCGCGAGAGCCGGAACGTGCCCAGCACCGTGCCCATCGACGCGAGCGCGAAGCCCACCCGGATTCCAACCAGGGACGTGTGCGGGTCGGTGATTCCCAGCGCCGCGAAGCCCTTCATGACGCCCGCGAGGATTCCAGGGAGCCCCCAGTTGCGCGCGCCCACGACGAATTCCCACGGCAACAGCGCCGTGCCGAAGACGAGCCCGTGCGCCGGCTCGAGTGACTGGTACACCTCGTCGGGCCAGTAGACGCCCAGGTCGGTCAGCGCTGCGAACAAGCGCGCGACGAGCCCCGCGCCGAAGAAGACGACCAGCACGGCGACCCACGGGCGGCGGGCGTTCCAGACGGCGTCGGCGAACACGCGGCGCCACCTCGCACAGAACGGCTCGAGAGTCTTTCCGCTCAGCGACGGCGACGCGCCACCGAGCGGGCGCTTCGGACCACCAACCGCCCGGGAGGACGTGCCGGAAAGGCCCACAGGCCTGCTGCCGCAGCTCGCCGAAACGACCGAGTCCCGAGCGCGCATCGAGCAGGAAGCGCCCTCCCAGGGCAGGTCAGTCCGACTTCACCGCGCGCGGCACGAAGGTCGCCGGCACGCCGTTCGACGGCATGAGCGCCAGGCCCATCGTCGGCCGCTCGGCCTCGGGCGCCTTCGCCTCGAGGTGCCCCTTCTGGAACAGCATCGCCAGCACCGTCACCGCCTCGAGGACGGCGAAGTGGTTGCCGATGCACACGTGCGGGCCCGCGCCGAAGGGCAGGTACCGGTACTTCCACGTCGCCGCGTCGATGGAGCGCTCCGAGAGGAACCGCGACGGGTCGAACCGCTCCGGCTCGTCCCACAGGTCGGCGCGGTGGTGCGTGACGTACGGCACCAGCAGCACCCGGTCCTTCGGCGCCAGCGTGACGTCGCGCAACGTGTCGGCCTCGAACACCTCACGCGCCTGCAACCACGCGGGTGGGAAATATCGGAGCACCTCGCGCACCGTCGCGTGCAGCCAGTCGAGGCGCTCCACGCGCTCGGCGGTGGGCTCGGCCCCCTGCAGCACGTTGTCCACCTCGGCCTGCGCGCGCGCCCGCGCCTCTGGCCACCGCGTGAGCGCAACCACGCACCAGGCCAGCAGACTCGCCGTCGTCTCGTGGCCGGCGATGAAGAGGTTCACCACCTCGTCCCGCAGCTCGACGTCGGTGAGCGACGTGCCGGTCTCGGGGTCCTTCGCGCGAATGAGCGTGGTGAGCAGGTCGGCCGGCGGAGACGGGTCGGCGCGGCGCCGCTCGATGAGGCCGAGTAGCAGCTCGTCGATGCGGCGAATGGCCGCCATGAAGCGGCGGTTGGTGGGCGTGGGCACCCACAGCGGCAGACGCACGGGGCTCATGCCGAAGGACCCGACGAAGGCGTCGACGCTCGTGAAGGTCTCCTGCAGGCCAGCGGTCTCGACGCTCGCGCTCGAGAACAACGCGGCCATGATGATGTCGCGCGTGACGTTCATGAAGAACGGCCGCGCCTCGAGGGCCTGCCCGGCCGCGAGCGCGTCGAGGTGCGGCCGGGTCGCGTCGCGAATGGTGACGACCCAGTCGGGGCCCTTGCCGCGGTGGAAGGCCGGCTGCATCGTGCGGCGGCGGTAGAGCCACACCGGCGGGTCCGACACCGGCAGCCCGTTGCCGAGCAGGGGCCGATAGATGTCGTACGCGGCGCCGCGGCCATAGGCCTTCGAGTTCTTCTGGAACACGTGCTGGAGCAGCTCCGGCTCGGCGACGACGGGCAGCGTGAGCGGGCCCGCTCCGAGGCGAAAGAAGGGCCCGACGCGGCGCGCCGTCTCGAGGAGGAACCCCGGCGCATCGCTGGCCATCGCGCGGGCGTTCGGCAACGTCAGCCCTTCTTTCACCGTGGGAGTCGCCATCACGTCCATCTGTCGTCCGTCGGGCCGAGCCGCCAGTGATTCACCTTCCGTCGTGCGTCGACGGGCGGGCTGGTTCAAGGTTGGCGACACCATGCGCCTGTCGACCGACCTCTCGAAGAAGCTGGGCCTGCGGTACCCCTTCGTCGCCGCGCCGATGTTCCTCATCTCGAACAAAGAGATGCTCCTCGCCTCGGCCGAGGCCGGCATTCTTGGCTGCATGCCGTCGCTCAACGCGCGCACGCCGCAGCAGTTCCGCGACGACCTGGCGTGGGTCCGCCAGCGCACCGACAAGCCCATCGGCATCAACTTGACCATCGGGCTGACGCCACCCGAGCGCATCGAGGCGGACCTGTCGGCGTGCCTCGAGTTCGACGTGCCGGTGATTCTCACCAGCTACGGCAACCCCACCGAGGTGGTGAAGCGGGCGCACGAGAAGAAGCGGCTGGTGTTCCACGACGTCATCTCACTGCACCACGGGAAGAAGGCCGTGGCCGCCGGAGTCGACGCCATCATCGCGGTGGCCGCAGGTGCGGGCGGCCACGCCGGACGCATCTCCCCCTTCGTGCTGGTGCCGTGGCTCGCCGAGGAGCTCAAGGTGCCCATCATCGCCGCCGGCTGCATCTCGGACGGACGGCAGGTGGTGGCCTCGCTGAGCCTGGGCGCGCAGCTCTGCTACCTCGGCACGCGCTTCATCGCCTCGACGGAGTGCGGCGCGAGCGACGCCTACAAGCAGATGGTCGTCGCCTCGGGCCCCGAAGACGTCGTCTACACCGACGCGGTGTCGGGCATTCACGCCAACTTCCTCAAGGCCACGGTGCCCGAGGGCTTCACGCCCGACCGCTCGCCCGAAGGCGCGAAGCGCTGGAAGGACATCTGGAGCGCAGGCCAGGGCGTCGGCCTCGTGCACGAGGTGAAGCCCATCGGCGCCATCGTCGAGCAGCTCGCGAAGGAAGCGCACGACGTGCTCGCGGGCCTCGGCTCGGCCGGGTAGCCGCCGGCCGGCGAGCGCCGAGGCCCAGCGACGTCACGCTGTCTGCGGAGAGATACGGCCGGCGGCTGAAGCACGCCTGCGTCTTCGCGTCTCTTCGCCCGGCGCGGCGTGACGGGTTCGTCGAGCTGTCACCAAACGCATTCAGTCGCTTCGTGCGAGTAGGCACACCCGCCTGGGAGGAACCATGCGCTTGACCGTCATCCTGCTGCTCTCGCTCGGCGTGCTCACCGCGCGAGAGGCCAGCGCCTGCCTGCACGGCTCGAGGACCTTTCGTCACGTGCTGGGGTTCGTCCGCGGGTCGAACGACGCCGTCCTTCTCGAGGGGAAGGTCGTTCGGTCGGGCACGGGATGCGTGACCCACTCGCTCGAGCTCGTCACGAGACGACCAGACGGCTCGCCTCGGAAAGCCACCCGCATCCCCCCGGGCGCGCTCGAGGCCATCGGAATCGTCGACGTTCGGAAGTGCCCGCGCGACGAGCTCGGCCCCCAGCAGGCGCCTCCGCTGGCGACGCCGGCCAGCGTCATTGGCGCGCTCGGCGGCTCCTTCTCGGTCGACCAACTGCTCCCACCGGTCGAGCTCACCGAGGAAGCACAGCGCGGCGTTCAGGTGACGCTGAGCGAGCTCGAGAAGCCCGTCGAGGTCGACGCCGAGCGCGAGCCGCCCGGGTTCGACGCAGACGCCTCTGCGTTCCAGGTGGTCGTTCTTTTCCCAGAGGGGGGCCGCTACCGCAGGGCGTTCACCGTGCCGGGCTCCGCGAGGCCGAAGGTGTCGTGGTCACCCGACCGCACGCGGCTGCTCGTGTCGTGGGAAGCGAACGTGTCCATCTCCGCCATGCACGAAGAGGTCGAACACCAAAGCGAGCTCTTCCCCGTCAGCAAGGCCTGTCGGCGAGCACCCGTGCCCCCGGAGTGCGAGGGGCCGCTCCGCCGAGCTGGTTCGACGCGCCAAGGCCCCTGACGCGAAGAAGGCGTCGGACCACCCACCACCTGGCCTCGAGTCGCCGACGTGATGGCGTGGCCGCAACGCCCACGCGCGCCAGCCTCACGCGGCCGACCGCGCGCCCGGCTCGTAGTCGAGGTTGGGCCCCAGCCACCGCTCGGCCGCCTCGACCGTCATGCCCTTGCGCCTGGCGTAGTCCTCGACCTGGTCTCGGCCCAGCTTGCCCACGCCGAAGTACCGCGCGTCGGCGTGGTTGAAGTACCAGCCCGACACGCTGCTCGCGGGCGTCATCGCCATCGACTCGGTGAGCGACACGCCGGTGTGCGTCGTCGCGTCGAGGAGCGACAGCAGCTGCGGCTTCTCGGTGTGGTCGGGGCACGCCGGGTAGCCGGGCGCGGGGCGAATGCCGCGGTACTGCTCCCGAATGAGCTGCTCGTTCGACAGGTTCTCGGTCTTCCCGAAGCCGCACCACTCTCGCGCGCGCTTGTGCATCAGCTCGGCGAGGCCCTCGGCGATGCGGTCTCCGAGCGCCTGCACCATGATGGCCTGGTAGTCGTCGAGCGTCGCCTTGAACTCGTGCGAGAACGCCTCGACGCCGGCGCCGGCCGTCACCACGAAGCCGCCCATCGCGTCGACGCGGCCCGAGTCCTTCGGGGCCACGAAGTCGGCGAGGCACAGGTTCTGCTCGCCCTGCGTCTTCTCGGCCTGCTGCCGAAGCATCGAGAACCGGCCCAGCACGCGGCTGCGCGAGGCGTCGGCGTAGAGCTCGACGTCGTCTCCGACCGCGTTGCAGTGCCAGAAGCCCACCACGGCCTTCGGCGCGAAGCGCTTCTCCTTCGCGATGCGCGCCAGCAGCGCCTTTGCGTCGGCGAACAGCTTGCGCGCCTCGGCGCCCACCACCTCGTCCTCGAGGATTCGGGGGAACGCCCCGTGCAACTCCCACGCGTTGAAGAAGGGGCCCCAGTCGATGAAGGGAATCACCTCGTCGACGGGCACCTCGAAGGCGCGCACGCCGAACCACTCGGGCGTCGGCAGCTCGGCCTTCGACCAGTCACAGGCGAAGCGCCGCGCCCGGGCCTGCTCGAGGGAGAGTAACTTTCGCGCGCTGCGGCGCTCGGCGAAGTCGACCCGGAGCGCCTGCTGCTTCTTCTTCGTCTCGGCCACGAAGCCGCTCTTCTGCTCGGGCGACAGCAGCGCGCTCACCACGTTCACCACCCGCGAAGCGTCGAGCACGTGCGCCACGCCGGGCTCGTACTCGGGA
>JALOQF010000339.1 GCA_025459425.1 Myxococcaceae bacterium
GTGAGGGGATCCTCGACCTGGAAGAACTTCTCGAACACCGAGATGCTCGCCATGCAGGCCGGCATGTACAAGTACACGCAGGAACTCGAGCTGACCGGCAAGGTCGTCGAGAAGGCCACCAGCGGCCTCAAGGACACCCTCAAGACCCAGGTCTGATCGACGTCTCGATGGCTGCTGCTGGTTCGCGCGGGCGATTCCCTCACGGGGAGTCGCCCGCAGCGCGTTTGGGCCCTTTTCCCGGCGAGGCGTAGTAGGGTCTGCGCCGCATGCGTTCGCACGCCCTCCGCGTCCTCCTCCCCGTCGTCTTCGCGCTGTCGGCTTGCAGCGTCGAGCTGCAGCACGATTTGTCCGAGGCGGACGCCAACGAGATCTACGTCCTCCTCCAGCGCAACGGCATTGGCGCCACCAAGCTGAAGGAAGAGGGCGGCAATGAGCCGCGCTACATCATCAGCGTCTCGAAGCAGGAGGTCGGCGCCGCAGCCCAGCTCCTCAAGGAGAACTCGTTGCCCCGCCCGCAGGCCGATGGCCTCGGCGTCTTCAAGAAGATGAAGGGCATGATTCCCACCCAGACCGAAGAGCGCGCGATGTTCATCGAGGCGCTCGCGGGCGAGGTGTCGAACGCGCTCAACCGCATTCCCGGGGTGCTCGAGGCGCGCACGATCGTGATGATCCCCGAGACCAACGATCTCACCCAGCCCGACAAGAAGCCGCTCCCGTCGGCGTCGGTCTTCCTCAAGTACGTGGCCGAGGGCGACAAGCAGGAGCCGCCCATCACCGAGAGCGAAGTGCGCGAGTTCGTCGCCAACGCGGTCACCGAGCTCAAGAAAGAGAACGTCAAGGTGCTGATGACGCCTGCGCGGCAGGTCGCCACCGCCATGCTCGATCCGGACAACAGCTTCCAGGACGTCATGGGCCTGCGCATGCACAAGAAGAGCGCCGACACCTTCAAGGTGATGGTGGCGGTCAACGCGCTGTTGTTCATCGCGCTGGCGGGTGTCGCGGGCTTCCTCGTGATTCGAAAGCCGGGGGGCAGCTCGCGGCCGCCTCCGCGGAAGACGCAGTCGCAGCCGCAGGCAGAAGGGTGAGCGCGCGCCGCTGGCGTCGCGGGTGACGAGTGGAACAGTTCTTCGCGTCACTGTCGAAGCGGCAGACGATGCTGCTGCTCACCTCGCTCGCGTTCGGCGGGTCGGATGCGATCGGTTCGTACGAGCACCTGTCGGTCGACGAAGAGGAGCTGCTCAAGCACCGCGCGCAGAGCCTGCTGCAGATCCCCCGGGACAAGCGCATTCCGCTCGTCATCCAGGAGATCAAGCGCATCGTCACGGCGCGGCGACGGCAGCTGGGCAGCGCAGACCCGAAGCGGCTCGCCGCGCTCCTGTCGAAGGAGCGCGGGGCCATGGTCGAGGTCGTGCTGCGCGCGCTGCCCTCGGAGCTCGCCGATGCCTGTCGCGCCGAGCTGGGGCCCAGGCCCACGGTAAAGCTCAACCGCGAGGTGCGCGCCGACATTCTCTCGATCGTCCGGTGGAAGCTGGAAGAGGGGCTCAAGCGGGGCGCCCCACAGGTCGGAACGTTCCGCTTCACCGACCTGCTCACGATGCCCCCGCGCGAGATCATCTCGATCTGCGATCGAATGGGCGCGCGGGTACTGGCCATCGCCGTGGCCGGGTTGGCCGACGCCGACCGTGACGCGTTCCTGGCAAAGCTGCCGCCGGATCAGCGCTCGTTGGCGTCGAAGGCCGCCGAGGCGGGGCGGGCACGGCGGCTCTCGGAGGCCGACGCGAAGACGGTGCTCGAGATCCACGGCGCGCTCGAGAACCCGTCGGTGGGCATGCGCAGCGCCGGGGCCCAGCGCGTGATGCGAGCGGCGGTGGCGCAGAGCCCCGAGTTCGCGCAGCGCCTCGCGGAGCGGCACGCCGGCCACGAGCTCGGCAGGCTGTTCCAGCGTTGGTTCAAGGAAGAGAAGAGCAAGCCGGTGAAGGGAGACGGCGGGCGGCTCGACATCGTCGAGCAGATCGAGCGTCTCGCGCAGAAGGGCGTCATCGATCGACCGCTCCGCCTCCCACCGCCGATGCGCCCGCCGGGAGCGCCGCCCGGTGGCCCGCCGATGCTGCAGCCCGTACCGCTCGCCGTCGGACGGCGCACGTCGCAGCCCATGCCCGCGGCGCGGCCCGAGTCGGGCTCTCGTGTCGGCCCTGCGCCAGGCCGAGAGCCGCCGGCGCAGGGTGGTTCGAGGGTCGGGCCACCGCCGACCGGTCCAGGCGCGCTCCCAGCCAGGCCTGGACGCGCACCGGGCGCTGCCGCTGCGCCCCGCAGAGATCCCATCGCCGAGCGCAACGCGCGCCGGGCCGGGGTCGTCAGCTCACGGCCCCCGGCGGCACCTCCGCTGGGTGGGCAGGATCCCCAGGCCTCGGGCCTGCGGCGGATCATGCGCGACGGGAAGCCGCTCGTCCGGGAGCCTGGCGACTCTCAGCCGCCACCGCGGGTGCCACGGCGCGCCGTCACCTCGCCCGCCGTCCAGGAGCCGCCGCGTCGAAAGGGACCCACCAGCCCGGAGACCGGGCGGGGCTCTCCCGTGCTCAAGGGGCCGTCGGGCCGTGGACCCGGCGGGCGTTCGGGCTAGACTTCACGGTTGAATGGAAGACGAACGGCGTCCGGCCCCGGCCTCCCGCATCCTCGGGAAGGTCATCAAGAGCGGTGAGGGCGGGGACGCCCATGGCGGAGACAAGCCCATTCTCCCCCCTCCGCGACGAGGCGGCGTGGTCAACGCCGAGGAGTTCGAAGCGATGACGACCGCGAAGCAGATCATCGCGGACGCGCAGAAGAAGGCCGAGGAGATCAAGGCCGAGGCGCTGCGCTTCAAGGAAGAGGTGTTCTCGAAGGCTCGTGACGAAGCCAAGGCCGACGTGCAGGCGCGCGCCGCCGAGGAACTCGCGCGGGCCAAGATGCAGGCCGGGCAGATCGTCGCCGACGCCGAGAAGGACGTGCTCGAGCTGGCGCTCAAGATGTCGGCGAAGATCATCGGGCGCGATCTCGAGCGCGACCCCGAGGTGGTGCTCGAGATCTGCGCCACGGCCATCGAAGCGGCGCGCGGCTCGAAGGCCATGGTGCTGAAGGTGCACCCCGACGACGGCAAGGTGCTGCGCGAGAAGCGCCCACGCCTCATGGAACTCATCGGCCGCGCCGTCGACATCGCCATTCGTGACGATGCCGAGGTCGAGCGCGGCGGGTGCGTCATTCAGACCGAGTACGGCACCATCGACGGGCAGATCCGCACCCAGTTCGAGATGCTCCGCAACGTGCTGATGCCCGACACCGGCAAGAAAGAGGTCAAGTAGCCGCCATGGCGATCGACCTCCGCCGGTACCACGAGCTGCTGAAGACGGCCCAGATGGTGCGGGTCCGCGGACGAGTGACAGAGCTGACGGGCCTGGTGATCAAGGCCGCGGTGCCGAACGTGCGGGTCGGTGAGGTGTGCATCATCAAGCGGGGCCGCGAGTCGGTGCGCGCCGAGGTGGTGGGCTTCCAGGGCGAGCAGGTGATGCTGATGCCGCTCGGCGAGCTGTCGGGCATCGGGCCTGACAGCGAGGTGATCCCCACCGGGCGGCCCTTGACGATTCGCGCGGGCGAGGGGCTGCTCGGGCGTGTGCTCAACGGCCTGGGCGAGCCCATCGACGGCAAGCCGCTCCCCGCCGAGAACATGCAGGACTGGGCGGTCGACCGCGACTGCCCCGATCCGTTCAAGCGCATGCGCATCACCCGGCCGCTGCCCCTGGGCGTGCGGTGCATCGACGGGCTGTTGACGGTGGGCGAGGGCCAGCGCATCGGGCTGTTCGCCGGCTCCGGCGTCGGCAAGTCGACGCTCATGGGGCAGATCGCCCGCAACACCGCCGCCGAGCTCTCGGTCATCGCGCTCATCGGCGAGCGTGGTCGCGAGGTGCTCGAGTTCATCGAAGACGCGCTCGGTCACGAGGGCATGAAGCGCTCCGTGGTGGTGTGCGCGACGTCCGACCAGCCGTCGCTGGTGCGTCTGCGCGCGGGCTACGTGGCCACCTCGATCGCCGAGTATTTCCGCGAGCGCGGCGGCAACGTGCTCTTCATGCTCGACACGGTGACGCGTCTGGCGCGCGCGCAGCGTGAGATCGGTCTCGCCATCGGAGAGCCGCCTGCCCGCCAGGGCTACCCGCCGAGCGTCTTCTCGATGCTGCCGCGCATGCTCGAGCGCACCGGCAACAGCGACAAGGGCCGCTGCACCGCCATCTACACCTGCCTCGTCGCCGGCGGTGACATGGAAGAGCCCATCGCCGACGAGGTGCGCGGTATTCTCGACGGCCACTTCATCTTGAACCGCGCCATCGGCGAGCGGAACCAGTGGCCCGCGATGGACGTGCTGGCCTCGCTGTCACGTGTGATGAGTCAGATCGCCACGCCCGAGCACAAGAAGGCGGCGGGCCTCCTCCGGCAGACGCTGTCGACGTACGAGAAGCAGCGCGACCTCATTCTGCTCGGCGCCTACCAGTACGGCACCGACCCTCGCACCGACTACGCCATCGACAAGTACGACCAGATCATCGGGTTCCTCAAGCAGGACACCCACGACAACACCCCGTTCGACGAGACGGTGCAGCGGCTCGTCGACATGTTCACCGACGCTCCCACCACCTGAGGCCGAAAGGGGTGTAGGCTCGAAGGCGCCTTATGCCCCAGTACCGCCTCCAGGCCCTGCTCGACATTCGCACCAAGGCCGAAGAAGACGCCAAAGACGCGTTTTCCGAGGCGATCAAGGCGCTCGAGGCCGAGAAGAAGAAGCTGGTGACGCTGCAGCAGGACCTCGACCGCCGAAAGGTCGAGCGCAAGGCGAAGGTGCAGGCCTTCCTCGAAGACGCCACGAAGAAGGGCGGTGGCATCGCGGCCTTCCAGCAGATGGGCCGCTTCGAGCAGCGCCTGAAGGATGAAGAGGCGCAGGTGGCCCTCGACATCGAGCGCCAGAAGGAGTCGGTCACCCAGGCCGAGAAGCTCGTCGAGCAACGCCGCCAGGAGATGGCCGAGGCCGCGATGGAGAAGAAGGCCATCGAGAAGCACAAGGACACCTGGAAGAAGGAAGTCCGCCGGGAAATGCAGCAGAAGGAAGAGATGAACCAGGAGGAGATCGGCAACACGCTCCACCTGGCCCGCGTGCGCGCAGCGGAGAAGAAATCATGAGCCGAGTCGAAGACGATCGCCAGGCAGCACGGCTCGCGGAGCGGCAGGTCGAGGCGAGGCGCAACGAAGAGGCCCAGCGCGGCAAGAAGTCCGCCGAGGCCTCCACCTTCAAGAAGCTCGTCGGGCAGACGCAGGCCGAGGCGCAGCAGGCGCAGGCGCGCGCGCAGCAGGCCCACGTGAAGGACCCCCACGCGCAGGAGAACATCGGCAAGAGCGCCATCGCGATGCTGCTCGAGTCGTCCGAGGCGCAGCAGGCCGACGAGACGAAGGGCAAGGCGCAGAACGACAACGCCTTCAAGTCGCGCCTGGGCAGCAAGACGTTCGGCGAAAACGTGAAGCAGGCGACCCGGCACGAGGGCGAGCAGGGCTCGCAGGTGCGGCAGAACGACCAACAGACCGGCACGCAGCAGCTCAAGCAGGCCGGCTCGGACAAGAACACCACCTCGCAGGTGTCGGAGCACCGCAAGGCCGACGCGAAGCTGGGCCGCGAGGCGCTCGAGGAGCGGCACGAGGCCAGTGAATCGTCCTCGCTCAACGCGACGTCGGGCGGTGTGGGCGGTGCGCGCGGTGAGAAGGGTGGCCTCAAGGCCGACGCCGACAAGGGCGGCGGGAGCGGCGGTGGGCAGGGCGGCAAGGACGAGAAGGGCGGCGCCGGCGCGATGCAGCCGGGCTTCCGCTTCAACCCCGCCCTCATGGCCCCGGTGCCCGTCGCGAAACAGAAGGACGTGTCGGGCTCGGAGCGCCTGCGCAAGGTGGCCAACGAGCTCGCCCAGAAGATCGTCGAGAAGGTGCGGGTCGGCACCAACGCGGCGGGCAAGGTCGAGTTCCAGGTCGACCTGCGCTCCGACGTGCTGAAGGGCCTGTCGGTGAAGATCTCGAGCCACAACGGCAAGATCAAGGCGGTCTTCCAGGGCTCCGACCGCGACGTGCTCAAGCTCGTCGAAGAGCAGAAGGAAGCGCTGACCCAGGCGCTCTCGGCGCGCGGGTTGTCGCTCGAAGACTTCAAGGTCGAGGGCCGCTAGGTGAGCCGTGACGAAGGCGGCGGCGCCGACCGCACGATGATGATCGACGTGTCGAAGATTCGCCCGAAGCCGTCCACGGCGCCCTCGGGCACGCAGACACGTCGTCCACCTCCGCCGCCGGCGCCGCCGACCGCGCCCGCGCTTCCCATTCGCGAGTGGAAGCCGTTCACCTTCGCGAACCTCGAGAAGGTGGCCAAGACGCACGCGCGCCTGGTGCGCAACCTCGAGTGGATGCTGCCGAACGTGCGTTCGACGGGCGAGGTCAGCGAGACGGTGCGCAAGCGCCTGTCCGAGATGCTCGACGAGAAGATCTCGCTCCACGCCGAGTACGTTCACCTCATTCACCCGTCGAAGCTGCGCCGGTACGTCGGCGATCCGACCTTCCTCGGGGTGCTCGCGCCGGTGCCCAACAAGGCCCGCGGGCTGCTCGAGGTCGACATCGGGCTCGCCCACTGGGCCATCGACACGCTGCTGGGCGGAACGGGCGAGGCCGTCGGCCTTCGGCCGCTCACCGACATCGAAGAAGGCGTGATGACCTTCGTCGTGCTCGAGACGCTGAAGGCGCTGTCGCCGAGCCTCGACTCCGAGCTGCCCAAGCTGCGGCTCGAGTCGGTGGCCCCTTCGCTCGACGAGGCGATCGCGGTGGTGAGCGAAGAGGAGAACCTGGCGGTGGTGCAGCTCAAGGCGCTCTTCGGTGGGCACACCGGCTACGTGCGCATCTTCGTGCCCGAGAGCGTGCTCGCGGTCGCCAGGCCGCCGCCCGATGCGCCGATTCGACGTCACCGCCGGGCTTCGGACGCGCAGGCCCACGCCGCTCGCCTGTCGAACGTGAAGGTGTGGCTGCGCGCCGAGATCGGCCAGGTCGAGATCTCGTCGGGCGATCTCGCGCAGCTGCGGGAGCGCGACGTGGTGCTGGTCGACGGGCTCACCGCGCGGCCCGACCAGGGTGAAGGTGGCACCGCGAAGCTCAAGATGGGCCTGGGCCGCACCGGGTACCTCGACGCCGAGCTGGTCGTCGAGAACGACCGCTTCCAGGCGAAGCTGGCCGGGTTCGTCCTCGGCGAGCCTGCGCCGCCGGGGGCGCCCATCGAGGGTGGTGACGAGGTCGAGGCCGCCGACGGAGGCGAGGGTGAGCCGTCGGAGGAAGCGGCCGAGGAGCAACGGTCGCTGGGTGATGACGCCCTCGACGAGTCTACGAACCCGGGGGCGGGGAGAGCCGACATGGAAGACGCGCAGGCCGAAGGGGCAGATCTGTTGAACGACATTCCGCTGCAGCTCGCGGTCGAGATCGGCCGGCTGCCCATCACGGCCGAAGAGGTCGTCGGGCTGAAGGTCGGCCACGTGTTCGATCTCAACCGGCAGGTGGGCGAGCCGCTCGATCTCTCGGTGAACGGCAAGGTCGTGGCCCGGGGCGAGCTGGTCGAGATCGAAGGCAACCTCGGCATTCGTATCGTCTCGTTGGCGGGCTGAGGCAGCGTGAGGGCGTGGCTTCTGGCGGCGGCGTTGGTGGTGGCGGCGTCGGCGCAGGCTGACGACGCGGGCGCGCAGCCGGGTTCCACCACCGTCGAGGCCGCGGCGCCGTCGCTCGTCGTTCCCGAGCCCGAGATCCCGAAGTCGGAGCCGCCGGACCTCGCCGCCGAAGACCTGAACCTG
>JALOQF010000340.1 GCA_025459425.1 Myxococcaceae bacterium
GATTGTATCACCGACAGCAACTTCTTTGGCTACTTTGATGCCGGAGATGAGGTAGCCTACGGTGCCCGCACTCATGGTCTGCTGCGGGATCTGATTGATGCCTAGGATCCCGATTTCGTCGGCAAAGTATTCTTTGCCGGTATTGACAAATTTGATTCGGAGATCAGTACCAAGTTGCGCGATGACCGTCGGGACTGTGTCGGCGACAACCTGAAGCTGTAACTGGTTCTGCACGAGCGCTTCTTCCGCGCGAAGTCGCTTCGTAATATCGTTACAGGTTCCAATCCACTGCCGGAAAGTGCCGTCGGCATTGAACACCGGAACGGCGCGCGTGGCCATATACTGATAATCACCGCCCGCCGTCAGAAACCTGAGGATCATACTGAAGTAACTCCGGTTCTTGAGCGCATTCCGCCACTCTTCCAACGCTTCCTCGCGATCATCAGGATGAATCACCGAGACAAGATCTTCGACTGACTCGACGGATCTGGGCCGAAAACGAAAAACCCCGGAGCGCTCGAGGCGACTCCGGGGTTTCTCTTCTCTGCGAGGGGTAGGGGACTTGAACCCCTGACCTTCGGCGTGACAGGCCGACGTTCTAACCAGCTGAACTAACCCCCCATGTGGGGACCTGCGTATTCACTTGTCCTTCACCAGCTTGGGCGGAGCAGGCTTCGAACCTGCGACCCTCGCCTTGTAAGGGCGACGCTCTACCCCTGAGCTATCCGCCCTGCCCAGTGCTGCTTCGAGAGCGGGCGGGCAAATACGCTCCGGATTCCCTGGTGTCAACCGTGATCCTCACGACGAAACGCCTCCTTCCGGCCTGACGCTTCAGCCCTTCTTCGGCCTCGGCGGAGACAGCGCCGGGTTCGGCTGGTACCGCTCCGCGCGCACCACCTCGACGTCCTGCAGGTAGGCCACCACCGACCAGCTCGGGAAGTACCGATCGGCCAGCACCTCGAGGAGCGCCTGCGCCACCTCGTCCGTCACCACCGTCTCGAAGCGCACGCTCGGCCCCGCCCACTCGCTCGCCCGCACCGTCCCAAAGCCCGAGCCATGCACCTCGGCCACCGTGTACCCGCTCGCGCCCACCAGCTTGAGCTCCTCGACCAGCCGATCCCGCAGCACCGCCTCGGCGATCACCGTCAGCAGCCGCACCTTCACCGTCTTGAGCGTCAAGTCGCGCCTCCGAAGGCCAGCTTGGCGATCGCGAAGTACAGCGGCAAGCCCAGCGACAGGTTGAAGGGAAACGTCACCGCCAGCGACGCCGTCACGTAGTACCCCGGGTTCGCCTCGGGCAGCGCCGTGCGCACCGCGATCGGCGCCGCGATGTACGACGCCGAGGCCGCCATCGTCCCCAGCACCGTGGCTCCGCCCACCGACAGCCCCGCGGCCTGCCCCAGCACCACGCCCAACGCCCCGTGCACCACCGGCATCAGCACCGCGAAGCCGATGAGGAACGGCCCCGCCTTCTTGAAGTCCTGGAACCGCCGCGCCGCCACCATGCCCATCTCGAGCAGGAACAGCACCAGCACGCCCTTGAACGGCGCCAGGAACAGCGGCGCCACCTGCTGCACCCCGTGCTGCCCCGACAACCAGCCGATCATCACGCCGCCCAGCAGCAACAGCGACGCCTTGCCCACCACCACCTCGCGCACCACTTCTCCCAGCGACACCGACGAGCTCGCCACCTTCGTCTGCGCCCGCCGCCCCAGCAGCAGCGCCACCAGGATCGCCGGCATCTCGAGCAACGCCACCAGCGCCGGCATGAAGCCCTCGGCCTTCGCGCCCGCGGCCTCGAGGAACAGCAGCGCCGTCGTGAACGTCACCGCCGACACCGAGCCGTAGTGCGCCGCCAGCGCCGCCGCGTCCACGTCCTTGAAGCGCCCCACCCACCGCAGAATCGCGAACACCCACAAGGGCGTCGCGATGCCCAGCAGCACCGTCACCAGCGCCGGCTTCCACACGATCGCCAGCGGCGTCTCGGCCAGCTCGCCTCCGCCGCGCAGGCCGATCGCGAACAGCAGGTAGATCGACATGCCCTGGTACATCCCGTCGGGGATGCGCAGGTCGCTCTTCACCAGCACCGCGATGGCGCCCAGCGCAAAGGCGAGCACCATCGGGGAGAGGAGGTTCTGGGCGAGGAGGGAGGTCAGGGGGGCCTGGGGGGGCTTGGGGGGCTTGGTGCCGTCAGGGGACGACTTGACCCAGGTTCACGGCTCCGGAGAGATCGCCGCGGAAGCCGTCCCACGGTTGACCGTTGCCATTGGCGCCGTGCCCGTCGTTGTCGCCGTAGCACCACGTGCCGCCGTCGTTCACCGTGAAGCGGAAGGCGTAGTTCGGCGCGCCGCCGTCGGGCCGGTAGTCCACCGCGTACTCGTTGTTGTTCTGGTTCGGCGCGAGGCCAAAGCCCGAGAACGGCGCCGCGCTCCAGCCCCACGCCAGGCCCGGCTCCGCGTTGCGGTTGCCCGTGCCGAACTCGGCCCGAATCGGAGCCCCCGCGTCCGGCGTCAGCCCCGCCTGGAACACCTGCCCGAAGATGCGGCTCACCCCAGCGTCGACCGAGACCGAGAAGGGGAACTGCGTCTTGCAGAACTGGATCGTCTCGTGCCGCGTCACCGTCACGTTGTACTGCTGGCTCACCTCGTAGCCGTTCACGTCCGAGCCGTTGAGATCGCAGTACGTCCAGCTCGTGCCGCCGTTCGCCGACACCCGCGCCGACACCGCGCGATCGCCCGTGTACGAGGGCGCGAACGTCAGCGCGTACACGTCACGCGCGTTCACGTCGTTCACGTACGCCGCGTCGGCCCAGCCCCACAGCCCGCTCGTCGAGGCGTTGTCCCGCGCGCCCATGCCCACCTGCACCCGGAAGCCAGACGCCGCGCCCGCCGTGGCCGTGCCCGTGCCTGCGAGGTTCACCGAGACCGTCAGCGGACTGCCGCTCGGCAGGTTGAACGCGCTCGGCGTGAGCAACTGACACGCCGTCACCACCGTCGCGCTCGACACCACCAGCGTCGCCGCCTGCGCCGACGTGTAGCCGTTCGCGCGCCCGTCGCGGTCGCAATAGACGAAGGGCCGCGTCCCCACCTGGAAGCGGAACGCTACCTCTGACGTGCCGCCCGTCGCCGGCGCGATGAAGCTGCCGCGGTAGCGATCGAACGTGGCTTGCGTGTCCGAGTCGTAGGTCGCGTTCGTCCACGTCGTCCACGCCGAGGGCGTCGTGTTCGGCGCGCCGTAGCCGATCTGCGCCACCACCCCCGCACCCACGCCCGCGTCGTCGGTGATCGTCGGCACCCGCACCCGCGCGAAGTACGGCTGGTCGATCGCCGCGTTCGGCATGGCCGTGCTCGTCGCCGTCTCCACCACGCACTCGTCGACGTCGAGCGGCAACGCCGTCAGCGCTCCCTGCTGCGCGAACTGGTAGCCGTTCGCCACCCCGTCAGCGTCGCAGTACGTCCACGCGCCGCCCTGGTACCGCACCCGGTAGACGTACGCGTACGTGCCCGGCGCCGGGCCCGTCAGCCGCGCCTGGTACTCGACGCCGCCGCCGGCCACCGGCACGTTGAACGTCGCCGGAATCCACGACCAGCCACCGCCGCCGTCAGCCGCCGCGGGATCCACCATGGTCGGCCCCAGGCCGAGCTGCGCCTCGATGCCCGCCGGAGCGCCCGCGTCGGCCGCGATCGTCGTCACCCCAGGCGCGAAGACCTGCCCGTACACCAGCCCCGTCGGCCGCCCCTCGTATGAGGTGAGCGTCGTCGGGAACTGGAGCCGGCACTCGGCGAAGTTGAACGGCGTCACCGCGAACACCCCGGCCTGCGTCGTCGAGAAGCCGTTCCCGCTGCCGTCGAGATCGCAGTACGTCCACGCGCCCGTGCCCAGCCGCGCCCGGTACGCATAGGCGTACGTGCCCTCGGGCGAGACGGGGAGCTGCGACTGGTACTCCACGCCTCCGCCCGCCACCGGCACGTTGAAGGTCGCCGGCTGCCACGTCCACGATGACTGATCGGGCATCACGCCCGAGGGGCCGAGGCCCAGCTCCATCGTCACGCCCATCGGCATGCCGCCGTCGAGGCGATCCGTCACGCCGCTCGCGAGCACCCGCCCATAGACGAGCGGCCCCGGAGACCCGATGAGCGCGTTCGCCGAGACGGGGAACTGCAGGTTGCACGAATCGACGCCCGGCTCGAGCACCGTCAGCGTGCCCGTCTGGTCTTCCGAGAAGCCGCCCGGCATCGCCGTGTCGTTGCCGTCGGCGTCGCAGTACACGAACGAGCCGTCATTCAGGTTGAACCGGTAGGTGAAGCGCCACGTGCCCACCCCCGGGTTCGGCAGCGCGACCTGCCACTCGTCGTTGTTGCCGACGTCGACGTTGTACATCGCGTCCGTCCAGGTCCACGAGGCCGGCGCCGTGCCCATCATGCCCACGCCGATCTGGCCCTTCACGCCCGCGCCCGCGCCCGCCGCTTCCGTCACGCCCTGCACGAAGACCTGCGCGAAGATCACCGGACCGGCCTGCGAACCGCGCACCGTCACCGTGGGAGGCGCGCCCGCCGTGCGCCCGCCCAGCCGGCACCAGCCGATGCCCTTCTGCTCGACCACCAGCCGCGCGAGCTGTGCCACCGAGACGCCGTTGCCGAGCCCATCGCGATCGGCGAGCCGCCAGGTGGTGCCGTTGTCGACCGAGAAGCGCGCTGCCAGCCGGTACGTGCGCGGCATCGTCGTGGCCCCGGGCACCGTCACCGTGCCTTCGTAGACGTCACGCAGCGCGTCTCCCATCGTGGCGGCGTCGGCGTCGGAGAGGTACGTCGCGTCGGTCCAGGTGAAGTCGCCTTCGACGGGCGGGTCCATCGTCGTCGCTGCGAAGCCCACCTGCGCGCGCACTCCCGCGCCCTGGCCGGTGCCGTTCGTGACCATCGGCACCTGCACCTGCGCCGTCACCCGGAAGGTCACCATCGCCGCGCCGGAGCGGTCCACCGACTCCTCGGGCGAGACGACGAGCGCCTGGGTGATGGCCCGCACGCCGGTCGTGTCGAACGTGAAGGCGTCGGCCAGCGTCGCTGCCTGGCCGTCGGGGTTCGTCACCGTCACCGACACGCGGCCGGGGTTGGTGACCGCCGGGGTGCGTACGGTGAGCCGCAGCGCGTTCGCCACCACCACCTGGAGCCCGGGGGCGTCACCGAAGCGCACCGTCGCGCCGTCCGCGAAGCGCGAGCCGTTGATGGTGACGCTGGTGCCACCGGTGATGGGGCCCGACGTGGGCGTCAGGCTGGTGATGGTGGGCGCCTGGCCCGTGCCGCCGTCGGGCCCGGGCATCGGCTGCGGGCAGGCGAGGGTGAGCGTGAGCGTCGAGAGGGCGAGCAGTCGCAAGCGCATGGGCGGGCCGTGTAGCAACGTCTGCCCTCCGCGCAACAGCGCGCGTCGCAGCCCCTTGACGCGGCGTCACCTTGGCGGGCACCCCTGGAGCCGGCGTCGCGCCACCACGCCCTCGGCCGTCGTCGCGACGAGCTCGTCGCCGAACGAGGTGAGCGTGATGCGCGCCTCGTCCGTGAACGGCCCGAGCGCCCGGTGCAGCTCCTCGTCGCGCACCCAGCTCGCAAGGCCCCCGTCGCCCGGTGTCAGCCGGTGCACGCCCGTTGCCGTCACCACCCAGGTCTGCCGGCACGCCCAGACGAACTGCGTCGCTGGCGGCGAGGGCACCCGACGGCTGAGGGGAACGCGGCTCGGCAGGCCGAGCACCTCTCCGGTGTCGACGCCCACCCGCGCGCGGCTGGCGTCGTACCACGTCGACACCGCGAGGTTGGCGAGGCCCAACTCGTCGCTCCGCCAGACCCGGTTGCGCGCCTCGAAGCGGTGGAGCCTGCCCAACGCGATGGCATACCCCGTCACCTCGACCGAGCCGCCGTCCGCGAGCTCGACGGGCGCCGGCGCGACGCTCACCGACGAGATGACGCTCCGGCTCGCTGGCACCAACCGCAGCTCGAGCGGGCCTCCCGTGCCCAGCTCTCCCGACAGCAGCGCGTCGTCGCTCGCCACCACCAGCAGCGCACCGCCATCGGCACGCCACCGCACCGCGAGCGGCGGGGGCTTCGTCAGCGGAGCGAGCGGCGTGAAGCGGGCCAGCGGCCCCGGACCACCATCGAGCTGCAGCGGCAGCGAGGCGCGAATGGTGGCGTCGTCGGCGAGCCACCAGGTGCTCCCCGGGATGCCGGCGAGCGGCGCAGGAGCGAGGACCGCCGACGGCGCGACGCCCAGGCCCGCGCCGCTCACCTCGCCGAACCGCTCGAGGCCCGCATCGGGCCCCCGGCGCGCCACCACCACGAGCGAGGCGTCGGGCGTCAGCGTCGGTGACACGAGGTCGTCGACTTCACGGGTCATCGCGAACTCGAACGAGCCGACGACGGGCCTCGTGCGCGACGCCCTCGCGGGCAGGAGCGCGTCGAGCGCTTCGACCGCGGGGAAACCCCGTCGATCGACGATCAGGTCGAGGTGCACGTCGGGCCAGTCGGCGCGCGCGCGGAGCGCGGCACCAGGCCCCGGGCTGCTGTCGAGCGGACTGGGACAGATGACATCCGAACGGCACACCGAGATCGTCTGCTCGACGCCAGCGTCCGAGACGCAGTCGACCGAGGCGCCCTGGCCCGCCGCGAGCGGCCGCAGCTCCGTCACCCGCTGTGATTGCGCGCACACGGTCGAATCTCCCAGGTGCTGCAGTGCACCCGCGTCGGTCGTACCGAGCAGCGACAGGCACGCGTTCGCGCCGCCGCTCGAGACCACCGCCAGCTCGAGCGCGTCCCCGAGCGAGCCCAGCACCCGGAGCTCTTGCGCGCCCCGGCCACAGTCGGCCTTGAGGCCCAGCTCCAGCGGGCGCCAGCCGCCGTCGTCGGTCGAGACGAAGGCGCCCGCCGACGTCGCCGCCACCAGCGTCGAACGCCAGCCTGCGTGCCCCTCGACCCGCTCGATGACGCCCGGCGGAGGCGGCAGGGTGTCGGTGCGCCCGCTCGGCAACGAGAGGGTCGTGATGGTCCGGTCGTTCCAGGCCACGAGGCGCTCCGTCGGCATCTGCCCCCGGGCAACGCCATCGAACGAGACGCCCCGCGCGCGAAATGGTGGCCAGGCGAAGTCGACGGGCGCCGTGGGCACGCCCTTCGTGTCGAGTGGGGCGCGCACGGTTCGCCCGTCACCGACGACGACCAGCGAGAGCTCGCTCCGGGTCGGGCCGACCAGCCGCACCAGGTGGCCGCCATCGAACGGCAGCGAAGCGCTGAAGAGCGCTCCATCTTCACGAATCAGCGTGACGCCCGAAGCCGTCAACAGGCCGACCTCGACCTGCCCCGGCGCGCTCGACGCCACCGTCGCGTCCACCAGCGGCGCGGGCAGGGCAGGGCTCACGCGGACGGCCGGCGCCACCTCGGCGGGGAAGGGCACGAGCGCCTCGTCGCGCGCATCGACACAGCGCCGCTCGGGGCCGCAGCGCCAGCCCTGCTCGCACCACGAGTCGTCCTCGCAGGGGTAGGCCGCGGCGACCCGCGTGTCCTGGCAGCGGCCGAAGGGGCCGGCATCACCGGCTCCGTGCACGGCGAGCCCGCACCGCCACTCGGGCGCACAGTCGGAGGCTTCGAGGCACAGCCGTGGCTCGCCCGCGTCAGGGTCGACGCAGCGCCCCTCGTACCCGCAGGTCCACCCCTCGGCGCACGGGCCCAGGTCTTCGTCTTCCGGAAGGGGCGCCCCGCGGACACAGGCGTACGGCCGGGCCTCGTCGAGGCCCAGGTCGACGCAGCCGAGGAGCGACAGCACGACGAGCCCGCCGAGCGCGCGCATCAGAAGACCCCCACGACGAACGCGCCCGATGGCGTG
>JALOQF010000341.1 GCA_025459425.1 Myxococcaceae bacterium
AAGCGCGGCGTGCGGAAGAAGCGCGGCGTGCGGAAGAAGCGCGGCTCGCGGAAGAAGCGCGGCGTGCGGAAGAAGCGCGGCTCGCGGAAGAAACGCGGCGTGCGGAAGAGGCGCGGCTCGCGGAAGAAACGCGGCGTGCGGAAGAGGCACGACTCGCGGAAGAAGCGCGGCGTGCGGAAGAGGCACGACTCGCGGAAGAAGCGCGGCGTGCGGAAGAGGCTCGGCTCGCCGCGGAGGCACGGCTTGCTGAAGAAGCCCGTCGTGCAGAAGAGGCCCGGCTCGCCGAGGAAGTACGGCTCGCTGAAGAAGCCCGCCGTGCAGAAGAGGCTCGGCTCGCCGAGGAAGCACGACTCGCCGAGGAACAGCGGGCTGCAAGGCAACGCGCGCAACTCGAGGAGGAAGAAGCGGAGCGTCGCGCTGAGGAACTTCGCTTCGTCGAGGCGCAGCACCAGGCCGAACTCGAAGCCCGAAACCAGGCCGAAGAGGCCCGGCGCATCGCCGCAGCTCAACGACGTGACGAAGAAGCCCGTGCCTTGGAGGAGGAGCGTCTCGCTGAGGAACAGCGCCGCGCCGCCGACGCTCTCCGCGAAACCCAGGCACGTCTCGCTGAAGAAGCACGCCTCGCTGAAGAGGCCCGTCTCGCCGAAGAAGCCCGTCTCGCCGAAGTAGCCCGGCTCGCTGAAGAGGCCCGCCTCGCTGAAGAGGCCCGTCTCGCCGAAGAAGCCCGTCTCGCTGAAGAAGCCCGCCTCGCCGAACAAGCCCGCCTAGCCGAACAAGCCCGCCTCGCCGAACAAGCCCGCGCGGCCGACGCTGCACGCCGCGCCGAGGAGGCCCGCCGGCTCCTCGCCGAAGAGGAAGCGCTGGAGGCCGAGGAGGAAGAAGCAGCCCTCCTGGAACGTGCTGCTGCTGCTCGAGCCCAGGTCGAGGAGCAGAACCGCCTCGCTCGCCTCAAGGCCGAAGCCGAGTCCATGGCCCGCCAGGCCGAGGAGCGTCGCCGCCAGGCCTCGGTGAACCAGACCTTCGTCGGCCCGGCGCCGTCGCAGCCCATGACGCCACGGCCCATGCAGGAGGCCGTCGGAGGGGCGCGCGCAGAGGACAAGGAGCTCCTCGCCCGACACCGCCAGCAGCAGGACCTGTTGCGCCAGATGAACGAGGCGCTCAAGCGCTCCGTCGCGCCGGCGCCCGACGCGGCCCCCACGCCCCCCGAGGCCAACCCCACGCGCCGCGGCGACGAGAAGACCGACCCCAACATCCGGGTCGCCGCGCCCCCGCCGTCTCCAGTGCCGCCGCCGCCCTCGCGCCCGTCAGCGCCCCGCTCCCTCGTCTTCGGGCGCGATCAGCAGGGCGACGACGTCGACCTGTGGAACATGGTGCAGCCGTCGAGTCCGTCACAGGGCGCGCCGGGCAACAGCAACTCGTTCGAAGAGGCGCTCCGCCGGGTCGACTCGAGCCTCGAGGCCCTCGTCGGGCAGCAGCCGCGCCCGTTGACGACGCCGGTCGAGCCCATCATCGAAGCTGAAATCTCCACCACGCCTGCCACGCCCGCCACGGAGGACTCCGACTTGGGTGACCCGTCCGATCCCGCTGAAGCGGCCCGGCTGCGCCGCCAACGCCTCCTCAGACGCGCGATGGAGAGCCTCGGCACCATGCCGACGCCTTCGAGCCCTTCGGGCATCGCCTCGTCGCCCTCCGGCGTGACCTCGTCACCGTCTGGCGTGACCTCGTCGCCATCGGGCGTGACCTCGTCGCCGTCGGGTGTCACTGCGGCGCCGGCGCCCAGCGCGCCTTCCGCTCCGCCGCCATCGTCGCCATCACGCGCCCCGGCCGCGCCGTCACTCCAGGACGCCCAGCTCGCCCAGCAGATCGAGGCGCGCTTCGAGCAGCTCAAGAAGAAGGATCACTTCGCGACCCTCGGTGTCACTCAACAGTCGAGCCGCGATCAGGTGAAGACGGCCTTCCTCGGCCTCGCCAAGACGTTCCACCCCGACCGGCTGCCGCCCACGCTCCCGCACCTCGCGCAGAAGATGAGCGCGGTCTTCGAAGCGATTCGGGAGGCGTACGAGACGCTCTACGACGACGCGAAGCGCACCGCGTACGTCGCGACCGTCGCTGCCCAACGCGCCCAGGGTCAGGCCACGACGTCGTCGGGCAGCCAGGCGTCCGCGCAGCAGGCGAGCGACCTCTTCAAGATGGGAGAGGTCTTCTTCAAGAAGCGCGACTACCGGCAGGCCGAGGAGCACTTCGGCCGCGCGCACGCCCTCGACAAGGGCGCCAACTCGCTCGCGGCGCAGGCGTGGTCCATCTACATGGACCCGTCACGCAAGCCCGAAGGGCAGGTCGCCCGCGCGATGATGCAGAAGGCGCTCACCCTCGACGCCTCGTGCGACCGCGCTCACTACCAGCTCGGCGTCATCGCCCGCGTCGAAGGCGACATGGAGCGCGCCGAAAAACACTTCCGCGAAGCCGTGCGCGTCAACCCGCGGCACCTCGAAGCCAGCCAGGAGCTCCGCCTCATCGAGATGCGCCGCAAGAAGGAGTCGGGCGTGAAGAAGGGTGGCGGCGGGCTCTTCGGCTGAGCGGCAGGACGCTCGCCTGGCCGTAGCGGCGAGGCACGGACCCGGCGTCACATCGTCCCGACGTTCTTGCCGATGAGCGCGAGCCCCGCGAGGGTCAGACTTCCAGCGACGAGCCCCTCGTCACCGAGAAGAGCACCGGGCCCGACGGAGACCAGCACGCCAAGGCCTGCTCCGAGCGCAAGGACGCCCCCGATGACCGCCAGGCGCGCCATGCACTTCTGACGAAGGACCTCGGCTCTCTCGGCTGCCGAGAGTTCTGGACTCGCGCCGATCGAGCGTGTGACGGCCTCGGCCTCGCCGGCGCTGGCTCCGCGTCGAGCGAGGTCGAGCATGATGGCGGCAGGCGACGCCCCTTCCGCCTTCCGCTTCTTCGCCTGCTCGACCCAGCTCGCCCAATCGGCACTCATCGCGGTGGAGGATTCCACAGGCCATGGAAGGCGTCGACGCGGGAGCCCGCGGCCGAAGGGGCGTCAGCGCCGCGTGCGCTTGCGGCCCACCGATTCGGCCATCGGCTGGGCGACGTCTCCCGCCGCGCGCGCCATGAGGCAGATCTGCGTCACCCGCGCGCCGAACTTTTCCCACTTGCCCTCGCCGGTGCCCTTCACGCGCAGGAACTCGGCCCGCGTCGTGGGCAGCGCGGCGGCCAGCCCGTACATGGTGGCATCGTTGAAGATGATGAACGGCGGCACCGCGAGGTCCTGCGACAGCTCGCGGCGAAACCGCTTGAGCTCTTCCACCGCCAGCACGCTGTACTGGCCGGGCAGCGCGCTCTTCGCGAGCGAGGGCGCCTCGTCACGCGCGCCGGACTTCACGGGGACCTTCGTGCGCTGGCCCTCGCACACGTCGCACCCGCCGCAGCGCTGGCCCAGGGCGGTCTCTTCGCCGAAGTAGCGCAGCAGGAAGCCACGCCGGCACCGCTTGGTGTACGCGTACTCGGTCATGCGCTTGAGGAGCAGCAGCTGGGTGCGCTCCATCGCGCGTACCTTCTCGAGGTCGACGCCGAGCTGGTGCCACGGCTCGTCCCGCAGCACCTGAATCGCGCGGCCGGCGAAGGGCCGCGTCACCGTGATGGAGCCCGCCCGCTCGAGTGACGACAGGCCGGTGCGCAGCCGCTCTTCGTCGAGCCCGGTGCGCCGCCCCAGCGTCGGAAGGTCGGTGCTGCCCCTCGCGCCCACCGGGAACATCGCCAGCAGCGCCGTCCACAGCGCCTTCACCTCGGGGCTGCGCGGGTGGTGCGCCGCCGAGCCCGGCAGAATCGTCACCCCGTACCGCCCCTCACCCCGGCCGCCGCGCGACAGACACCGCTCGCGCTCGAGCGCCTTGAGCGCGGCCGACACCTCGAACTCGCTCGAGCCCACCTGCGCGGCGAGCTGGTTGACGCCCCGCTGGAACGTCTGCTCGTGCCGCAGCACCTCCCACACGTCGCGGAAGAGCGTCTCGGGCGGGTGGTTCGACTGAATGAGCCGCTCCTGCGTGAAGACGTCGGCGTGGTTGAAGAACAGCACCGCGTGGGCCGGCTGCCCGTCGCGGCCCGCGCGGCCGATCTCCTGGTAGTAGGCCTCGACCGCCCGGGGAATGCCCGCGTGCGCGACGAACCGGATGCCCGGCTTGTCGATGCCCATGCCGAAGGCGTTGGTGGCCACCGCGACCGCGGCCTCGCGCGACATGAAGGCGTCCTGGGCCTCGCGCCGTGCGTCGTCCGTCATGCCCGCGTGGTACAGCACCGCGTCGACCTTCTTCGTCGTCAGCGCCTGGTGCAGCCCCTCGGCCTGCTTGCGCGTCGAGCAGTAGATGATGCCCGAGCCCTCGTTCGCCAGCTCGACGCTCGCCCGGCGCTTGTCGTCCTCTCCCGTGACGTTGAGCACCTCGAGGAAGAGGTTGGGGCGGTCGAAGCCGGCCACGAAGACATGCGGCTCCTTCATCAAGAGCACGCGGGCGATGTCGTCGCGCACCTCGGGCGTCGCCGTCGCGGTGAGCGCCACCGTGCGCGGCGGGCGCAGGCGCTTTCGCACCTGGCCGAGCAACGCGTAGTCCGGGCGAAAGTCGTGGCCCCACTGCGAGATGCAGTGCGCCTCGTCGATGGCGTACAGCGCCACCCGCGCCTCGGTGAGCGCCGAGACGAAGGCCTCGCTGCGGAAGCGCTCCGGCGCGACGTAGACGAGCTTGTACTCACCGGCGCGCAGCTTCTTCTGGCGCTCCTGCCGCTCGCCGTCCGACAGGCTCGAGTTGATGAAGGTGGCAGGAATGCCCCGCGCCGAGAGCCCCTCGACCTGGTCCTGCATCAGCGCGATGAGGGGCGACACCACCACCGTGACGCCGTCGAGGAGCGTGGCCGGCAGCTGGTAGCAAAGCGACTTGCCGGCGCCGGTGGGCATCACCACCACCGTGTTGCGGCCTGACAACACCGAGCTGACCACCTGCGCCTGGCCCGGGCGGAAGGACGACAGGCCGAAGGCCGACAGCCCCTTCGTCATCTCGTCGAGGAACGGCAGATCGGCAGACACCGCGCGCATGAGTGCACCCTCAAAGATCGCGGGTCAATCGACTTCGACGTCGTCGAGGCGAATCACCGGGCCCCGCCTCGGCGGGTCGAGCAGGCCCCGCTCGAGCATCGACACGTGCGCGCGGTCGGCCACCACGATGTGGTCGAGCAGGGTGATGTGCAGCAGCTTCGCCGAGGCCACCAGCCGCCGCGTCAGCGCCACGTCGGGCACCGAGGGCTCGGGGTTGCCGCTGGGGTGCGAGTGCACCAGCACCAGGCCGCTCGCCCGGCAGGCCACCGCGGGCGCCAGCACCTCGCGTGGGTCGATGACGCAGTGGTCGGCGCCGCCCATCGCCACCCGGTCGCTGCGCAGCAGCGCGTTGCGCGGGTTGAGGCACAGCACCCAGGCCTCTTCTCGGCGGTGCTGCACGAGGCGCTCGCGGGCCCACTCGGCGATGGCGGCGGGTCCGGTGAGCTTCGGCCGCTCGTCACGGCGCAGCGGAATGCGTCGCCCCAGCTCGAGCGCGGCGAAGAGGCGGGTGGCGAGCTGCGGCGCCACTTCGAAGGCCACCTCGGGCGCGTCGAGCAGGTGCGGCAGCCCGTGCGCCAACAGCGGCTTCACGTCGGCCTCGGTCGTCGCCACGCCCAGCACGCACAGCAGCTCCGAATCGCTGAGCGCCGCCGGCCCCAGCGCCTGCAGGCGATGCGTCGCGTCTTCCACCGCCCGTCGCGCCGGCACCCCGATGCCCGGGACCAGCTCCCGCACTTCGCTCACGTCGAACCAGTCCCCGTCCATGTCCCCGCCCGTCCCCTTCGAGTTCGCGACGCGCCCATCGCGTCAGCGTCGGGGGCCAGAGCAATCGGGGTGCCGCGCGCGTCGCGAGGGCGATCAAGGCCCTGCGTCATCTCGCGACCCGGACGAGCGCGGACGCTCCACCTGCTTCTCGATTCCCGAGAATTCCGCGGGGCAGGGTAGGGTCGAGCCCGTCATGCGTGTCGTCGCGTCGCTGCCGTCCACCTGTGCGGCCTGTCGCTCCCGGGGAGCGCTCGAGGTGAGTCAGGCGCTCTCGCGAGGGCAATTGACGTGGACCGAGCGCTTCTCGTGCGCGTGTGGGCATGGCTTCGAGGCGAAGAGCGCAGGGCTCCCGACGCCCGCGGCGCGAGAGGCGTTGATGGCCCAGCAGGGGCGCTTCTCCGTCGTGGTCGAGGCGGTGCCAGCGTCGGGCAAGGCGTGGGTCGTGCTGGCGAAGGTGCTCGACGCTGCCGAGCCCGAGGTGCGCGAGGCGCTGGGCACGTTGCCGTCACGGGTGTGGGAAGGCACCCGGCCCGAAGCCGACTTCATGCGGCAGGCGCTCGAGCGGAGCGGCGCCACGGTGCGCGTCGACGCCATCGAGGGCCGGTCGCCGGTGATGAGGCCGTCGGCAGGGCGACGTCGCCGCTGACGGAAGCCACCGCGTACGTCGCCGACCGACCTCAGCGCGCCGTCGCGGTGCGCACCACGGGCCACAGCGTCGAACCCTCGAGCGTGGCCCCCAGCGGCGCGCGCTCGACGGCGACGTGGAGAATCGTCTTCGCCAATTGCTCCAGCGTGATGTTGCGAATCGCCTCGGGCATGTACTCGCCCACCAGCGACACCAGCCGCGGCGTGTCGGCGCGGTCCGAGAACGACGACGGCCGCAAGATGGTGAAGGGCAGCCCGCTGTCCCGCACGAGCGCCTCGGCCCGCTGCTTCGCCTTCGAGTACGCACCGAGGCCCAACCCCGTGAGCGCGGCGCTGAGCAGCACCAGGTGATCGACGCCCGCCTGCTTCGCGGCCTCGACGAGGAGCCGCGTGGTGCCGACGTCGCTGGACTCGTAGGTGTCTCCGCTGCCGAAGCGCTTCTTCATGGTGCCGATGAGCTGCACCACCGTCGTGCAGCCCTGCATCGCGGCCGCCAACCCGGGGTCGCTCAGCTCGAGCACGGCGCGAGCCGGGTGCTGGAGCGTCGACGCGCTCTTCGGTCGAACGTGGGGCACGACCGCCAGATGACGCGCGTCGGCCAATGGGAGCAGCGTGCGTCCCACGGCGCCGGTCGCGCCCGCGATGAAGAGTCGACGAGGCATCATGTCTGTCGTCTACTGCGCGCCCCGCACGACCTCCACGGAGACTCTCGACATGCGAACCCTCTTCCTCGTGTGTGTCCTCGGCGTCGTCACCATCGCCGGACCGGCGCGGGCCGATGACAAGCCCGCCGAGGGCAGTTCGTCTGGCAGCCTCGACCCGTCGCTGCGGGGACCGGGGTCGTTGTCCGACGGGAGCTCCAAGCGCCGCGACCGGATGATCTCCATCTTCCTCGGCCTGCCTGCGGTCTACTGGGGCTATGAGGGGGTTCCGTTCAGCCTCGGCGGCCGATACCTGCACCCGATTCTACACGACGGCTTCGTGCCGCAGCTGAACGACTCGTTCAGCCTCGAGGCCGGAATCGATCTCTTCGGCCTCAGTCGCAGGACCTTCGGTTTCGCGCTCTCGATTCCGCTCGAGGCGATGTGGGCGCTGCACTTCACTCCGCGGTTCGCGGGCTACCTCAAGCTCGGCGTGTCGTTCGACTTCCGCTTCGGCGACTGGTGCTGGGCAGGCCGCTGCTACGGCGCCCTGTGGTTTACGCCCGACTTCATCGGCAACCTCGGCATCATGTACAAGTTGACCGACGCGCTCGTGCTGCGCGTCGAGCTTGGCTACCCGGGCCTCAAGGTGGGGCTCGGCTTCCCATTGTAGGCCGCTCCGTCG
>JALOQF010000342.1 GCA_025459425.1 Myxococcaceae bacterium
CGAACTTCATCTTCACCTTCGCCTTGCCGAACGGATCGACCAACTCGGCGGCGGCTTCGCGGGCGAGGTCGTTCTCGGCGACCACGAGCACCGAGTTCGCCAGTGCTGGTCCCGCCACCACCAGCAGCATCACCCCGAAGCGCGCTCGCATTTCCCCCATTGGACCCCGGCCACGGCGGAAAGCAAGGGCTCTGCCCCCGGAGTCTGGAACGTGCCTACCCGCTGACGGGCGTGTGGTGATTCACCGGGCCGACCCCGCGGCCCACGCGCGGGCCGGTGCGGATCGCCTCGGTGAGCCAGGCCTTCGCGGCGCCCACCGCCTGGGTGAGGTGCGCGCCCTTCGCGAGGTGCGCGGTGATGGCCGCCGAGTACGTGCAGCCGGTGCCGTGCGTGTGCGGGGTGTCGATGCGTGCCGCGCGGAACTCGTGAAGGTCACCGGCCGAAAAGAGCACGTCGACGGCGTCTCCCTCGAGGTGGCCACCCTTCACCAGCACGGCCCGCGCGCCGAGGTCGGCCAGCGCCCTCGCGGCGTCCTTCGCCTGGGCGAGCGACGAGACGGGCCGCCCCGTGAGCGCCGCGGCTTCATGGGTGTTGGGGGTCACCAGCGCGCAGACGGGCAAGAGCTTCTCGCGCACCGCCGCGACGGCCGCTTCGTCGATGAGCCGGTGCCCGTGTTTGCTGATCATCACCGGGTCGACCACGAGCGGAAAGGGTGCGCCCTTCGCCCGCGCGGCGACCACCTCGACGAGGGCCGCGGTGCCCAGCGCTCCCGTCTTGGCAGCGTTGGGCGTCAGGTCGTCGAGGAGGTGGGCGAGCTGCTGGTCGACGAGCTCGGCGGTGAGCGGCTCGACGCGGGCCACGCCCACCGTCGACTGCACCGTCAGCAGCGTCAGCACCGAGGTGCCGTACACCCCGTGCTGATGGAAGGTCTTGAGGTCTGCCTGAATGCCTGCCCCGCCCGAAGGATCGGAGCCGGCGATGGTGAGCGCGATCGACGTCATGGCTCGCCTGCTACCAGAACCCGCGCCTGTCGGAGATCCGACACCTCCCTTTGTCCACCTGACATGCGTGTCCGACCCGAATCGTGCGGGCCGACGCGGGCACCGAGGCCAGAACGATTCGTTCCCAACAAAAACCCGAGGGTTGCAGCACGGGCGTGCGACTTCGCGCTACAACGGGTCTCCCGTTGCAGGGAGAACGCCTCGTGGGCATGAAGAGCGTCATGGTTGCCAGAGCGTCGTCATCGATGGGTTGCCTCGTGGTGCTGGCGCTGAGCGCCGGGTGCGGGCCCGAGCGGTTGGTGGCCACGCTGCCGCCCGACGTGCGCGTCGACTCGTACACGCAGCAGGCCGCGTCGAAGATCGACGTGCTCTGGGTGGTGGACAACTCGGGCTCGATGGCGCCGCGGCAAGAATCCCTCGGGCGCAACTTCTCGGCCTTCATCGACACCTTCACCCGCTCGGCGGTCGACTACCGCATCGCCGTCACCACCACCGACATCTTCAAGGACCAGGGTGCGCTCAAGGGCAACCCGCGCGTCATTACCCCGCAGACACCGAACGTGGCCTCGGCCTTCGCGAACAACATCAGGGTGGGCATCCAGGGCAGCCCCTTCGAAGCGGGGCTCGAGGGCGGCCGGCTGGCCATCGAGGCGCAGAAGGCAGCGAACGTTCAGGCCATCGAGCAGTGCAAGCGGGGGTGCCCGACGCAGAACCGCAACGCGTGCCTGGCCCAGTGCGATGCGAAGAAGGACTTCGCCTTCATGCGGCCCGACGCGTTCCTCTACCTCGTGTTCGTCACCGACGAAGAGGACGAGTCGCGCGAAGACGTGCGCTTCTATTACCGGTACTACGAGACGGTGAAGGGCATCGGCAACGACGGCATGGTGACGACCGCCGCCATCATGGGCCCCGAGGGCAACGCCTGCAGCGCGACGCCGGGCCTCCGGTACAAGGAGCTCTCCGAGCTCACCGGCGGCGAGGTGGGCAGCATCTGCGACTCGAACTTCTCGGCCACGCTCAAGAAGCTCGCCACCAACGCCGTGGGCCTGCGCCGCAAGTTCGCGCTCCAGGAAAAGCCGAACGTCACCACCATCGAGGTGCGCGTGAAGTACCCGTGCAACACGCCCGACGCGAACCTCTCGAAGTGCGACTCGGTCGACAGGGCCGCGTGCATGGAGATGGGCAGCTCACCTTCCGAGTACGGGCTCGTCTGCAAGCCGCCGTTCAAGGGCACCGACGGGTGGGACTACGAGATGGGGCAGAACCTCATCTTCTTCTCCGGTGATTCGGTGCCCGGCCTCAACGCGCAGGTCGAGATTCAGTACTACGAGGAAGGGAAGGGGCCGTGAGGGCAGGTGGGGGGCTTGCGAGACTTGGGGGGCTTGGTGCCGTGTTGGTGCTGGGGCTCCTGTCGTGCCGCGACGACAACCTCGGGCAGGTGCGGCCTCGCCTCAACCCGCCCGCGTCGCCCGTCGAGTTCGGCACGTTGCCCGTCCTGAACGAGAAGGTCATCGACCTCGACGTCACCAACCTCGGCCGCGCGAAGTTGACCATCAGCGAGGTCTCGCTCGCCACCGACGATGGCATCTTTCGCATCGTCAAGGAGCCCGGCGTCGTCGAGGCCGGAGAGACCAACCTGCTCCAGGTCGCGTTCCGGCCCACCGCCGAGAAGGCCTATGAGAACACGCTCCGTTTCACGAGCGACGACACCGACAACGCCCGCACCGAGCTCGTGCTGACCGGCACCGGCTCGACCCGCGCGAAGCTCGAGCTCGAGCCCGCCATGCTCGACTTCGGCCGCGTCGGCGAGTGCGCCACCGCCGTGCAGCAGCTCACCGTCAAGAGCGCTGGCACGGCCGACCTCCTCGTCACCGAGATCGCCTTCACCGAGGGCACCCCGCCGGGCTTCACCTTCGTCGGCAGCACGCGCACCCCCGCCACCGTACGCACGACCGACCCACGCACCGGCCTGCAGGGGCAGCTCCAGCTCACCGTGCGCTACGCCGCGCCCCCCGGCGCCATGGGCGAGGTGACCGGAGGCATTCGCCTCAAGACCACCGACCCCGACGCACAGGAGCTCGTCGTTCCACTCCGGGCCACCGTCAACCGCGCCCCCGTCGCCACCATCGCCGACCTCGGCAACGGCGCGCCCGGCTTGTCCGTCACCCTCGACGGCACCGGCTCGAGTGACCCCGACGGCGACACGCCGCTCTCGTACAAGTGGACGCTCCGCAACCGCCCGCTCGCCAGCACCACCACCATCGCGATGCCCGAGGTCGCGCTCACCGCCATGCGGCTCGACCCGTCGGTGCCCGGCGCCTACGAGGTGCAGCTCGAGGTCACCGACGCCCAGGGCGTCAAGTCGTGCCAGCCCGCGCGCAAGACCATCGTCGCGTCGCCCGCGCAGAAGCTCCTCGTCGAGCTCTTCTGGGACAACCTGGGCACCGACCTCGACCTGCACTTCCTCGGCAGCCCCAGCACCCGCGTCGGCTCCGTGCCCGGCGACGTGTTCTACCAGAACCGCAAACCCGACTGGGGCATCGTGGGCGACCCCGCCGACGACCCGGAGCTGTCGCGCGACGCCCTCACCGGCTACGGGCCCGAGGTGTTCGGCTGGGTCAACCCCATCGACGGCACCTACCGCATCGCCGTCGTCTTCGAGCAGGACTACGGGCTGGGCACCATGCAGCGGCAGAGCCGCGCCACCGTGCGCGTGTACCAGTTCGGCATCTTGAAGGCCGAGCTCACCCGAACGCTCCTCGAGCGCAACGAGGTGTGGCTCGTCGCCGATGTCGTGTGGCCCTCTGGCGACGTCACGGCGGTGCCCTGATGGCGTCGAAGCCCGTCGTCGTCTGCGCCTTTCTCGTCGTGCTCTGCGGGTGCCCGCGGCCCATGCCCACCGTCGACGCCGGCCGTCCGCCCGAGTGCGAGACTCGCGCCGACTGCGCCGCCGGCAAGGTGTGCACTGCCGAGAAGTTCTGCGCCTTCTGCGAGACGAGCGGCCAGTGCAGCGTGCGCGAAGAGTGCAACGCCGACACGAAGCTGTGTGCGCTCCGCGCGGGCTGGGGCACCGCCTGCGTGAAGAACGAAGACTGCCAGGCCGGAGACTGGTGCAAGCAGGGCCTCTGCCTGCCCCGCAGCGAGGTGAACCTGTGCCCCACGGGCCAGAGCACCAGCTGCCCGCAGGGCGAGCGCTGCAACACCATCACCACCGTGTGCGAAGAAGACCTGGGCTGCTCGACCAACGACGACTGCTCCGGCGGAGAGGTGTGCAACACCGGCAGCCGTCGCTGCGTGCCGCGCTGCACGCCCGACACCCAGGCCACCGTGTGCGGGGCCGGTGAGCGCTGCGTCAACGAGCGCTGCGTGCAGTGCACCCAGGCCAGCGAGTGTGGCGTGGGCCTGCTGTGCGACATGGCCGGCCGCTGCAGCACCGGCGAGCGCTGCTACTCCGACCGCGACTGCACCGTGCCGCTGGCCTGCTTCGTCCAGACGGGCGCGTGCCTGCCCCGGCGCCGCTCCTGCACGTCGAATGACGTCTGCCCCGTCGACCAGCGCTGTGACGTGGGCGCCCAACGGTGCGTGCCGCGCTCGTGTCAGCCCGACCGCTACGAGCCGAACGACGAAGAGCGCCGCGCCTTCGGCGTCATGCCCGGCACCTATCGCGGCATGACGTTGTGCAGCGGCGACCAGGACTGGTTCGCGCTCCAGCTCGGCCGCGGCGACCTGCTCGGCGTCAACCTCGACGCCGACCCCTTCAGCGAGTCCACCTTCAGCACCGTCATCAAGGACGCCTCGGGCCGCACCGTGGCCTCGGGGCGGCTCCTCGTCAGCTACGTCGCGCCCGTCGCCGCGCGGTACTTCGTCGTCGTCTCGAGCATCGACCCGTTCCAGACGTACGACGCGACCTTCCTTCTCTCGCGCGGCACGCCCTGCGACGACGACGGGAACGAGCCCAACGACACGGCGACGTCGGCCGTCGCGCTCAACGCGCAGAGCAGCATCGACGGCAAGGTGTGCCCGCAAGACGTCGACTTCTTCCGCGTCACGCCGATGGCCGCGCGGGGCGTGACGGTGTCCTTGTCGAACTACGACCCCGCTCGGGGGCTGTTGCGCCTGTGTCTGCTGTCGGCCGACGGCACCACCGATCTCGGCTGCTCCGAAGACCTCGCTCCCCGGGTGACGGTGCCCGCGGCCCAGGTCGCCGGCCAGAGCGTGCTCGCGCGCGTCTCGGGGAGTACCGAGCGCATCTCGAACGCCTATACGCTGCAGGTGGAGTTCCCATGAGGAAGACGCCCATGAACCGCCACGCCCCGCTGGCCCTGCTCCTCGCTGCGCTCGCCCTCGCGGGGTGTCCGCGCCCGATGCCGGGGCCCGTCGACTCGGGCTCGAGCGAGGTCGACGCCGGCACCGACCCGTTCGACGCGGGTGAAGACTTCGACGCGGGCGTCGACCCGGTGGACGCGGGGAGCGTCGACGCGGGGCCACCGCCCGAGCTTCGGGTGCGCCGGGTGCTCCCACCGCGCGGCTCCACGGCGGGCGGGGCCACCGTGCTGCTCGAGGGCTCGGGCTTTCTGCGCAACTTCGCCCCCACCGGCAGCCGCGCCAAGCCGCTCACCACCGTCCGCTTCGGCACCAACCAGGTGCCCGACTTCACCATCATCGACGACGTCACCATGGAGGTGCGCACGCCGCCCGGCGTGACGGGCCCCACGTCGGTGTCGGTGCAGAACCCCAACGGCCGCTTCGTCTGCAACAACTGCTTCACCTACTTCGAAGACCTGGTCGTCACCGGGCTGTCGCCGCGTGAAGGCCCGCTCGCCGGAGGCACCACGCTGACGCTGACGGGCCAGGGCTTCGACGACGAGGTGACGGTGCTGGTGGGCGGCGCCTCGGCCACGGGGCTGACGCGCACGGGCTCGACCTCGCTCACCGTCGTCACGCCGCGGGGCCAGCAGGCCGACCTCGTCGACGTCGTCGTCTACAACAAGAACGGCGTGTCGACGCAGCGGCGCGCCTTCCGGTACCTGCCAGACCTGCGCGTCTCGCGCCTCGCACCGCTCTCTGGCCCTGCGGCCGGCGGCACCGTCGTCACCCTCACCGGCAGCGGCTTCACCGGCGCCACCGAGGTGCGGTTCGGTGCCGTCGCCGGGACGGGGCTGGCCGTCTCGAACGACGGAGCGCTCACCGTCACCACCCCGGCCCAGGCGCTCGGTGCGGTCGACGTCACCGTCACCACACCGCGCGGCACGTGGACGGTGCGGCGCGGCTTCTCGTACGTCGACGCGGCCGGTCCGCTCGCGGTCTACGCCGTCGCGCCGCGCCTCGTCGCTGCGCAAGACACCGTCACCCTCGTCGGCCAGGGCCTCGACGCGCCCTCGCTGACCGTCACCATCGGTGGTGTGCCCGCGACCGTCGGCGCCCGCACGCCCACCTCGGCAGTCGTCACCGTTCCCGCGCGTGGGAGCGCGCCGCGGCGCTCCGACGTCGTCGTCACCGCTGGCACCTCGGCGACCCTCGCCCAGGGAGTCACCTGGCGGGTGGGCCTCACGTCGGTCGCGCCCCGTTCGGGCCCCGCCGCGGGAGGCACCGCGCTCACCATCACCGGCACGGCGCTGCCCGCCGATGCCCAGCTGTCCGTGGGCGCCGCGTCGGCGACGGGCGTGACGGTGGCGAGCGAGACGGCGCTGTCTGCGACCAGCCCTCGCGGCTCGGGCGGCTTCGCGAGCGACCTCTGGGTGCGCGAGGCGGCCGACCCCGAGAACGAGTTCCTCTTGCGTGAGGCCTTCACCTTCGACGAGGCGCTCTCCATCGGCCGGGTGCAGCCCGACCGCGGCGCCATCGCCGGCGGCACCCTCGTCACCGTGCTGGGCAGCGGCTTCGGCGAGAGCACCGTGGTGCAGTTCGGCGCCTTCACCGCGAAGGACATCAAGTACGTCACCCCGCACCTCATCACCTGCCGTACCCCGCGCGGCGACGTCGGCACCGTCGACGTGCGCGTGGTGCGCGGCACGCAGAACGACACCCTGTCGGGCGGCTTCTCGTACTTCGACCCGCGCAGCATCTCGGGCGGGCTCTCGGGTGGGCCGCTCGTCGGCACGCTCAACGTGACGGTGCTCGACGCCACCCGCAGCAACTACGGCGCCCCCGTGTCGCTCGCGCGCGTGATGCTCGGCACCGACGAGACGACGCCCTTCCAGGGCTTCACCGACAACCGCGGGCAAATCACCTTCTCGGACCCGTCGCTGGTGAAGGCGCAGACCGTCACCGTCTTCAAGGAGAACTACCAGTCGGTCACCGTCACCAGCGTCAACGCCGAGAACCTCACCGTCTTCGTCAACTTCACCGGCGCCGGTGAAGGCAGCCCCGGTGCGCCGCCGCCCGGTGTGCCGCCGTCGCAGATCGCCGGCCGGGTGCTGGGCTTCAAGACGCCGCGGCCGCTCATGAATGGCGAGACGCTCGAGGCCCGCGTCTTCGTGGCGCAGACGTCGCTGTTCGGTGGAGCCCCGTTCGCCCGGCCGCCCACCCGCATGGGAGAGAAGTGGCGCATCACCCAGGAAGGCGGCGACTACCTCGTCTTCACCGGCGCCGGCCTGCGCGCCGTGTACGCGGTGCTGGGCATCGTCAACGCGGGGAACGGCAGCTTCACGCCCATCACCATGGGCGTGCGCCGCGGCGTCACCACCTCGGCCGACAACCCGGCGACGGCGCGCGACATCGTGCTCGACATGGCGCTCGACCAGACGGTGCCCGTCACCATCGACTCGCCGGTGTTCCCATCGACTCGCCGGTGTTCTTCCCGCCGACGCTGCCGGGCCTGCCCGACGACCCGGGCATCAACAAGGTGTACGCGTGGCTCGACCTCGGCGCCGAGGGCTTCGTGCCCAACCCCAACAACTGGGCCACGGGCACCAGCGGCACCACCTCGGTGGCCAGCACCAACGCGACGCTCTCGTTCCCCAACTTCCCGCAGCTCGACGGCTCGAACTTCATCTTCATGAACGAGTCGTCGGGCTCGGCCGCCTACCCGGTGACGTATTACTTCCGACGCCAGCCGGGCCCGCTGGCGGCCGGTGTCACCATCGGCCCCATGCTGCCGCCGCCGCTCCTCTCCGAGCCTGCGGGCGGCTTCACCGGCACCATCGCGTGGACGACGCAGCCCGGCGCGGTGGCCGACATTCACAACGTGCAGATTCTCAGGCCCACCCTCGCCGGCAACGTCAACCTGTGGGACGTGGTGCTGCCGGGCGCCGAGAACCGGGTGGTGTTGCCGGCGGCGGCCGTGCAGAAGCTCCGCACCGAGAACCCCGGCGCGCAGATGTTCGCCGTCGTCTACTCGAGCCGCTCGCCGAAGTTCGCCTACAACCAGTGGACCTACGACTCGTTGTCGGGCGTCGCCTGGTCGAGCTTCGCCATCGCCGTCTCGCCGGCCTTCATGCGGTGAGTCGTTCGATTCGAAAGGCCGCGTGGTGGGGCGTGCTGCTGCTGTCGTGGGCGGGTTGCCGCGACACCCGGGTGATGGGCGGGCGGTGCGCCGTCGATGCCGACTGCGCCACCTCGATGACGGCCTCGCTGGTGATGGGGGCGGCGGCCAGCGCCTACCGCTGCGAGGCCGCCACCGGCGTCTGCTACTGCCGCACCGACGCCGCGTGCCCGCCCAGCCAGCTCTGCAATGGCCTGGGCTTCTGCCAGGACCGCGCGGGCTGCGCGACGAACGCCGACTGTCCCGACGCGACGCTCTACTGCGACACCTCGGTGGGCCAGTGCGTACCGCGCGGGCGATGTTCGTCGGACCTCCAGTGCAACCTGGGCGAGGTGTGTGACTTCCGCAGGGGGAGCTGCGTCGAGGGCTGCCGGAAGAACGGCGATTGCAACGGGGTGTCGTGCCGCTGCGGAGACGTCGCGTGCAGCTGCTCCGGCACCACGCCCGAAGCGCTCGCCCGCTGCCGCATTGGCGTGTGCGACCCCGGTTTCTGCGCGTCGACTGACTTCTGCGCCTTCGGCGAGCAGTGCGGCGTGTTGCCTGACGCCGGCCTGCCGAACGAGCCCGACGCCGGGCCGCGCGCGCAGTGCTACTCGGACTACGACACCCGGCTGCGGCCGTACTGCGACAACTGCGTCGTCGGCGCCGGTGGGCTGCAGGTGTGCGGGAGCGGGCCGAACTACTGCCTCATCGACACCCGCAACCCCGGCAACTCGTTCTGCGGCGCCGACTGCAGCGAGGGCCAGTCGTGCCCCCGCGGCTACGCCTGCCAGGACGTCATCGTGGTGCTGACGCAGTGGGCCTGCACGCGCTCGAACCCGGCGTGCCCCATCAATCAGCAGCTGCCCTGCACCGACGACACCGACTGCCGCCGCGGCGGCGTGTGCGCGAAGAACCCGGGCGAGGCCACGGGCTTCTGCGCCGGGCGCTGCGCCGTCGACGAGGGTGACGAGCAGGGCTTCTGCAGCTGCCAGGTCGACAGCGACTGCGCGCCCGAGTCGTGCATGGGTGGTGAGTGCAGCATCTCGCGCAAGCGCTGCGTGACGTCCGACGACTGCAAGTCGATTCGGTGTGTCGACTTCAATGGCGCCGGCGGCTGTCTCATCGGGCAGAACTGCGCGCCGGCCAGCGGCTTGTCGTGCAACGACATTCGTGGCTCGTCGATGCCGTGAGCGGTCGTCGGCCATGGCGTCGCGTGCTGGTGCCGGCCGTCATCACGTTGGGCGGGCTCGCGCTCGCGGCCGACGGCTGGCTCGAGCGGCAGACCGCATGGGTGCACGCCTCGTCGCTCAGCAGTGATGCCGCCGCCGAGACGTTTCGGCTCGCGCAGCGCTCGCCCAGGGTCGCGCGCGCGCACGAGGCAGAGCAACGCGCCGCCGTGGACACCATGAAGATGGCTGAATCGGCAGGTGAGCGACGCATGCTTGCGGGAGCCGCCCTCGCGCTCGTCGGCCTCGCGCTGGGAGCGTGGCTTCGACGACGGGGCAGCACGTCGTCGACCTGACCCGCCGTCAGCTCAGCGACGCCGGGCGAAGACGTGGCGCAGGTCGACCGTCAGCCCCGGCAGGGCCGATGACGACACCGCCGAGAGGTCCTTCAGCGTCTTCACCGAGCGGTACTTCGTCGCGCCGGGCGTGCGGTGGACGATGAGGGTTCGCTCTTTCACGTCGAGCACCCAGGACTCGGGGATGCGGAAGCGCGCGTGCAACGCCGCCTTTCGACCGAGGTCGAACGCCAGGCTCGAATCGGACACCTCGACGGCAAGGCGCGCCGAGGTCGGGTTGTCGGACGAGTCCCAGTCACCTGCCGCGACGATGGCGAAGTCTGGTTGCGGCTCGCTCTCGTCACCAAGCGCGAGAGGCAGTTGCGGTCGCAGCTTGAACCCCGATGGAAGTGCTCGCACGAGTCGCTCGTTGAGCTCCATCAACGGGTGCGCGTGGTCGGCTCCCATCGGCGCCATGACGATGACCTCTCCCTCGATGAGTTGAACGCGGCGGCCTTCGAACAGCCCCACCTCTCCCAGCCGGTGGTACTGCGCGCGGGTCAGTCGCATCCGCTCCGGAGCTGCCTGCCGTCGCGGAGGACTCGGTCGATGTTTGAGCGCTTCCATGGCGCTTTCATCATGTCATGGCCGTCGGTCACCCGCGCAGGCCCGCGGCCGCGACGAAGGGCACCTTGAGCCACGACGGTGCGTACTCGAACTCGGTGAGGCGCCGGCCGAGCAGGTGCTGGGTGCGGTGCCCGGGGAACCACGGCGAGATGGGAAAGTTCTTCGCCGGCGCGCGCAGGACGAACTTCTCGACGTCCTCGAGCAGGAAGCTGTTGTGCACCCAGCCGCGCCCGGACTGGATGTTCGAGAGCGTCGTGCTCGGGTGGCCGCCCCAGGGCGCGTTGCCGAGGCCGAACACGGCGCCAGCCCAGGTGTTCACCACCACCGCGCCGTACTTCAGCTCGCGAATCATGCGCTCGACGGCCTCGGCCTCGGCGGGGTTCTCCATCGTCTTCGGGTGCACCAGCACCATCGCCGCCAGCGTGCCCCACACCTTCTCGTTCACGAAGCGCGTGGCCTCGTCACAGAACGTCGGCACCGCGCTCGACTCGAACGCCGTCTCTGACAGCACCGTGCACCAGGGCTCCTGGGTGAAGACGCGGTCGTTCTCGTCCGACCGGTCGACGTCGGTGAGCATCGCGTAGGCGAGCTGCCCTTCCTTCGGCTCACCGATGAGCTTCACGTTCTTGCGGCCCTCGACGAACTGGCGCCAGCGGTCGGTGGCGCCGGGGTAGTACGCCGAGCGCACGCCGCCGGTGCCGATGGCCCGGGCCACCTGGTCGAGGAACGTCTGCCGCTGCGCCCAGCCCTTCGTGGTGACGAGCAGCTTGGCCGAGTTGCAGTTGAAGCTGGCGTTGTTGCACACCATGCCGGCGACGTTGCGCGCCTGGAACTCGAGGCTGCCCTCGTCCCACGGGCCGGGCACCACGATGACGGGCGAGATGTTGCCGAGCTCCGAGGTGACGTCTTTCTTGAGGAGCGGGTCGTTCTTCGCCTTGCGCGCCTCGCGCTCCGGCCCCGGCGGGCCCCACACCATCGCGTCGTGCGTCTTGTCCGAGCCGGTGATGTGAATCTCGTCGATGCCAGCGTGGTTGACGAGGTACGCGCCTTCTTCCGCGCCGCCGTACACCACCGCGAAGAAGCCGCGCGCCACCAGCGGCGCGAAGGCCTGCTCGATGAGGGGCCCCAGGTACGCGTTGACGGGGTTCATCTTCAGCACGCACACGGTGCCCTCGGCGAACATCTTCCAGACGACGTCGGTGGGCGGAATCGCGTTGACGTTGCCAGCGCCCAGCACGAGGCAGACGCGGCCGCGGTGTGGCGTCCGGTAGTGGCCGGCCTGGTGCTCGGTGAGGTTCTTCCGCGTGACGCCAGGGAGCATGTAGGCCTCGCCCACGTGCTTGGCGAGCAGCACCGAGTCGAACGGGTCGGAGGGGAAGGTGCGCACGGCGAGGCGGCCGTCGGGCAGCTCGCGCAGCCACGCGTCCTTCACGCGCGGCGCGCCGTACTGCTTCACCTCGGTGAGCGCGTGCTCGGTGAGGCGGAGCACCCGCAGCGTCACCATGGGCCCTGCGAGCCACTCTTCGCCCGACGCCGGGCTCTCGAAGGGCACGCCTTTGTACGCGCAGGCCAGCCGCACCGACTGCTCGGCGATGCGCATGTACCCGTCCCGGAGTTGCCGCAAGAAGGCGATGCGCTCGTCGATGCTCGTGCGCGCGAAGGCCGCGGCGTTCTCCTTCACGCGCGAGACGACGGCGTCGAGCTGTGACTGCGG
>JALOQF010000343.1 GCA_025459425.1 Myxococcaceae bacterium
GGCAACGGCAGCGCGACGGCCACCGAGGCGGCGACGAGGAGCGCCGCCGCGACCGACTCGGCAGGGCGCGACGTCACCAGCAGCACGACGGCCGGGCCCACCCACACGAGCTGCTGCTCGGGCAGCGCGAGCGCCACCAACCCCACGCCACCCAGCCACACCCACGACGCGACGTCAGACGCAGGGCGGCCCACGCGGGCCTGCGCCGCCTCGACGGCGGTGCCCACGCTTGGCCACCGGAGCACCGCGGCGCCCACCGCCACGAAGAGCGCGAGCGGCCAGGCCCACGGCGCCAGCGCGAGCGAGCCCGTCTCGATGAGCTCCGGCAGCCCGAGGCCGGCCACCACCAGCGCGAGCGTCACCAACGGCAACGCGCCGAGGAGAACGCCAGCCGTGGTGAGGGTCGCGACCAGCGCCCCCTGCGACAGCGCTGACGGACTGCGCGCGACGACGACCGCCGCCAGGCCGACGGCGCTCGCCAGCGCGGCCCACTCGGACCACTCGATGGAGCGGGCGCCAAGCACCCTGGCCGAGGCCGTCGGTGCGTGCCGCAGCAGGGCTCCGAAGACGAGCAACGCCCCCACCACCGGCAGCGCGAACGTCGCGTCGGGCAGGCCCACCATCAGCGCGGCCACCGCCACGAGCCGCACCGCCAGCGCACCCACCGGCAGCACGAGGAGCGCGAACGCCCACGGCAACACGAGCCACGACGAAAGGGGCTCCACGTTCGAGAGCGCGACGGTGCCCGCGGCCGAAACCAGCGCTCCCACGAGGGTGAGTCTTTCGAAGACGACGTCGCGCGGCGCGCCCTTCCCGGGCCGGGAGAGGAACGTCAACGCCAGCGCCAGCACGGGCGGCAGCACGAGGAGCGCTGGCAGGCCTTGCTCCATGCCCCAGAGGGCCCCCCACGCCGACATCGGGAGCGAGAGGGCGTGGAGCCACCGTCGCGTCGACGCGAGGCCCCACAGCTGGGGCAGCAACGCGCCCAGGGTGAGCGGCACCCACGGCACCTGCGGGTCGAACACCAGCGCGGGCACCGTCAGCACCGCGCTCGTCGCCACGGCCGACCAGTCGGCCGAGGCGCCGTTGAAGCAGACCCGCCGCGCGCGCGGCACGCGGTCGACGAGGCCCAGGAGCGCCACCACCAGCGACGCGACGGAGAAGGCCGTGCCCAGCGCTGCATTGGGCACCGCCAGGAAGATGAAGAGGCTCGCCAGAAGTCCAGCCAGCGGCATGGTGACCGCTGGCACCAGCGCCGGGGTCGCGACGAGGGCCGTGACGATGGCGACGGGCAGACGCTCGGGCGTCACGTCGAGCGAATCGACGACCGTCATGCCCAACGCCAGCGAGGCCAGCGTGGCCCAGCGCACCGACCGCCCCTGCCAGAGGCTCAGCCCCGACGAGAGCGCGACGAGCCCTGCTGCGACGAGCTGAGGCACCTGCGGCGACGGCCAGGGGAAGCAGCCCGCCGGCAGCAGCGTGCCCACCGCGAGCGTGAAGCCGAGGCCCTCGAGCACGTGCTTTCCTGCGCCCCGGGTGGTGCGAGAGACGAGGGCCACGGCGCCGGCGGCCAGGAGCATCGTCACGCCCACCCACGTGCCGGGGACGAGCTGGAGCGCGTGCCACGCCACCGCGCTCGACGCCGACAGCACCGTCATCGGCTTGAGCGACAGCCAGCGACCTCCACGAAGCTGCAGGGCGCCCGCGAGTACGGCCGCGAGGCCGAGCACCACCGGCCCGAAGCCAGGAAGCCCCCACCGCGACGCCACCGCGACCGCGAGGAAAGGCGCAGCCCACGCCACGGCCAGCCCCTCCGCGTCGTCGAGGTTGCGCACGACGAGCATCACCGCTGCTGCCGAGAGCGCCGCCGTCGACGCCGCAGAGGCCGAGGGGACCGCCAGCACCGACACCAGGAGGCCGACGCCGGCGAGGAGCAGGGCTCCGACCGACAGGGTTTCGCGATGCGGACGCAGCGCCGGCACCGAGGCAGCCGCCAGCGCCAGCGCCATGAGCCCCCACCAGCTGGAGGCATCGAGCCCGATGGCGAACGCGACCGCGGCGCTCGTCGCCGCCACGACTCCGCCGATGGTGAGCGAGAAGCGGCCCGTGACGAGCGCGAGGCCCAGCGTCACCACCGCCAACACCGGCGTCGCCAGCAGGGCCGGCCGCGCATCGGAGCCCAGGGACAGCAGCGCGAGGACGGACGAGAAGCCCGAGGCCACCGCCGTCGTGTCGAGCAGCACCTCACCTTCGCGGCGGCTCATCGCGTCAGCGCGACGCGAGCGACGCGCCGCCCACACGCCCACGCCCACCACGAAGAGCGCGGCGTACACGGAGCCGTAGCTGGGGGGCAGCGGCGCGCTCGAATAGCCAAGATTCGCCTTCAGCCGGGCGTACCACTCGCGCACGACCGCGGGCACCACCTGGTCGATGCGTTGGTACGCGAGGTACGCGAACCCGTACGCGATGGGGAGCCAGCGGGCCGACGCCAGCGAGACGCGCTCCTTCGCGAGTGACCACGCCGTCCACGCGCCGAGCAGGGCGGTGACGACGAACGCCGGCGCCGGTGAGAAGACGTCGGCCGACAGCACCAGCATCGCGACCTGCACCAGCACCACCAGCACCGACGAGGCATCGGCCGCGCGCGTGGCGGGCTTCGCGAGCCATCGAACGCTGGCGACCGCCGCGGCGACCAGGGGCGCGAGCAACGTCAGGTTGGGCGTGACGCCCGCCTGCGCGATTGCCACCTCGACGCGCACGGCGAAGAGCAGCAGCACCCAGGCGAAGGCCGAGACGAGGAAGCGTGTCGCGCCCTCGGCCGCGCGGGGGCCCGCCGCGAAGGCCCAGGCCGCCAGCGCGACGGGGAGCGCGACGAGCCACGTCGCGTGAACGCCCGCGACGGCCACGAAGGGCGCGGCGCCCATCACCAGGGCGGTGAAGCCAGCCGCCAGCGCGAGCGGCCCAGCGCCCCGCTCGTCGACCCTTTGGGCGGGCGCACGGGTGAGAAAGGCGGTGACGGCGCTCCAGCCGAGCACCAGCGGCCAGAAGAGGAGCGGGCTGTCGTGCGCAGGCCCCATCGCCACCGGGGCCAGGGGGGCCATGGCCGCGGCGAGCCGCTCGAGCATGCGCGCGGCTGGCGTGGTGGCCTCGCGGCGGAAGAGGAACTTCGCCCAGGCGGCGAAGGCGAGCGTCCAACCGGCGGCGAGGCCGAACACCGTCACCGCGCGCACCGTCGACGTCATGCCGGCCCACGCGTCGGCCACGAACCAGAACGTGCCCGCGAGGATGAGGAAGCCGCCCACGAACCAGCCCACGCTGTCCGTGAGGAAGGGCTTCCACACACGGCTCCAGGACGAGGCCGCTTCGACGAGCCGAACGTCGGGGCCCGGCGCCTCGCGCGCCTCGAGGGGATGAACGACTTCCGCAGGCGTCTTGGGCGCGGGCGCAGCGGCAGGGGCCTCGCGCTCGAGCGATGCACGCACGCCGGCCTCAGCCACATCGTGCGCGGGGCGCTGTTCTTCGTTTGGCGCGGGCGCAGCGGCAGGGGCCTCGCGTTCGAGCGATGCACGCGCGCTGGCCTCAGCCACGTCGTGCGCGGGGCGCCGTTCTTCGGACGGCTCCGGGGCCTCGACGGACGAGGGCAGCCCCACCGGCGACGAGCCGTCGACACGCCTCGCTTCTGGCTCGACGGCCGTCGCCTCATCGGGCCGCACCGCCAGGGCCGGGGGCGTCATCGATCGGGTGGGTGCACGAGGCTCCACCTGGGTCGACGACACCCCGGTGAGCTCGGCGCGGAGCCAGTCGGCCTGCTGGCTGTAGAACTGCACGAGTCGGCGGGCGTCGGCGCGCGACACGAGCGTCACGTCCCACCGGGCCGTCTCGCCGATGAGCCAGTCAACCCGCGACAACTCCTGCTGAATCTCGGCATCGGGGCGGCGTACCAACCGACTGCCGCACACCACGCAGAAGCGCGACGTGGGCGGGCGTTGGCGACTGCACGACGAACAGTGCATGGGATTCACCGGGGTCCACGCGTGGTGCCACCCACAACCACCTGGATCATGATGATCCACCACGGGTTGTGCGCAGACCCTTGCGCAATCAGGGCAAGGTGGGGTTCGGTTCGTTAACTGGATCGTTCAATGCAAGGTTCTTCGGCCGTGAGCGCCGCTCCCGTCATTGCCGCTGCCCGCCCCCGGGTCCTCGTGGCCGAGGACGAGGCGGTGACGCGTCTCCTGCTGACCTCGACGCTCACCCGCTTCGGCTACGACGTGGTGGCCGTGGAAGACGGTGAGCGGGCGTGGGAGATCCTCCAGGGCCCACGGCCGCCGGCCCTCGCGGTGCTCGACTGGAGCATGCCGGGCCTCGACGGGCCTGAGATCTGCGAGCGCATTCGGGCGCGCAGCGCGGCCTCGTACACCTACGTGCTGCTGGTGACCGCGCGCTCGTCGAAATCCGACGTGGTGGCGGGGCTCTCGGCGGGCGCCGACGACTTCATCTCGAAGCCGGTCGACCCCGAAGAGATTCGCGCACGGCTGCGCGTCGGCGAGCGGGTGCTCAAGCTCGAGCAGTCGCTGGCCGAGCAGATCCACAAGCTCCAGGAAGAGAAGGCGCACGTGCAGGAGCTCCAAGGCATGATCCCCATCTGCATGCACTGCAAACGCATTCGCAGCCAGGAGCAGATCTGGGAGCGCGTCGAGACGTACATCGAGCAGCGCAGCGACGCGAAGTTCAGCCACGCGCTCTGCCAGGACTGCCTCGAGAAGCACTACCCGGCCGACGAGCAGAGCTGAGGGCCCTCACAGCTGCGGCTTGAGCGGGTCGTGCTCGGCGATGAGGCGGCTCACCCGCGCGTCGTCGATGCGCTGCTTGAGGCTGGTGGCCTCGTGCTGGTCGCGCACGGTCTTGGCGAGCGAGAAGGTCGAGCCCACCGAGAAGAGCAGGCCCATGCCCATGAAGGCCTTCACCCAGACGTCGACGGGCAGGAACCAGATGCCCATGGCGGTGACGCCGGTCGCGAGGACGAACGAGATCCACGTCTGGGCGACCCAGGCGCTGGAGTGGGGAATCGAAGACTGCGGCAGGTTGGCCATGACGTGCTCCCTTGGGTTTCGGGTGACGTGAGCCATGATGCCGCGTCGGCGCGAGCCGTTCTTGAACTTGGGGTCCGTCCGTCAATCACGAGGCGTTATCGACATGAAGTGCATCATCTCCGTGCTGGGTATGAGCCTCTGCCTCGCTGGGCTCTCGTGCAAGAAGCCGCCGCGACCGCCGGCCGAGCCGCAGGCGCCCGTGGTGCGCGACGACGGGCTCACCACGCAGGTGCTCGCGCCAGGCGATGGCGACGCGGCGAAGAAGGGCGACAAGATTTCGCTCCACTTCGTCGGCACCCTGCTCGACGGTGGCGTCTTCGACAGCTCACGCGCGAGGGGGCAGCCGTTCAGCTTCTGGGTGGGCGAGGGGCAGGTGGTGCCGGGGCTCGACCAGGGGCTCCTCGGCATGCGCGAGGGTGAGGTGCGGCGCATCACCATTCCCCCGGCGCTCGGCTACGGGCTCGAGGCGAAGCCGAAGATTCCGCCGAACTCGACGCTCGTCTTCGAGGTCGAGCTGCTCGACGTGCGGTAGCGGCCTTCCGCAGCTGACACGAGCGCGTTACACAGCGGCTCCCCTGCTGGAGGTCTCTGCCGTGCGCGTCACCCTGGTCCTGTCTCTTCTCTCCGTCGCGTTCGTGAGCGCCTGTGGTGGCACCCGGGCGACGTGCCGGCCCGACACCTGCGGCGGCTGCTGCACGCTCGACGACCGCTGCCTCGCGGGCACCAGCACCGCCTCGTGCGGCGCGGGCGGCTCGCTCTGTGACACCTGCGTCGGCGCCCAGGTCTGCGGCGTCTCGGGGCGCTGTGAAGCGCCGGTCACGATGGCGTTCGACGCCGGCCAGCCCGACGCGGGCGCGCCCACCACCGGCGCCATCACCGCGCCCAGCGAGCAGTGGACGTGGGTCGACTTCCCCACGGCGGTGTGCGGCAACGGCTCGCCCACTGGCCTCGGCGTCAACCTCACCTCGCGGTCGAGCGACGTCATCATCTACCTGCAGGGCGGGGGCGCCTGCTGGAACCAGGCGACGTGCAGCCTCGGGTTCGCGACCGACCTTGACGGCTACGACGGCCAGCAGTTCGCCGGCGACGGCATTCGCAACCAGGGCGCCTTCAACCGCACGCTCACCACCAACCCCTTCCGCGACGCGAGCTTCGTCTTCATTCCCTACTGCACGGGCGACGTGCACTCGGGTGACCGGCTGGCGCCGTATGGCATTCACCACCGGGGAGCGGCGAACGTGCGCGCCTACCTCGAGCGCCTCAAGGAGACGTTCCCCGGCCCGCGCCGCATCTTCGTGGTGGGCGTGAGCGCGGGCGGCTTCGGGGTGCAGTTCAACTACTTCCGCTTCGCCGAGGCCTTCCCGCAGGCCGAGGTGCACGCGCTCGCCGACTCGGCCCAGCTCATCAACCCGGGCGGTGGCCGGCTGGCCGAGTTCATCTCGGCGTGGGGCACCCAGCAGCCTCCGGGCTGCACGAACTGCCTCCAGGACTTCACCCGCGTGCCGGGGTGGCTCGCCACCACGTGGCCGAACCGCCGCTTCGCGCTCCTCGCCTTCAGCCGAGACAGTGTGCTCTCGCCGTTCCTCGGCCTCGACCAGATGGCCTTCGAGATGGCGACGACGCAGCTCCTCATGGGCGAGTACCAGACGCGCGCGAACCTGAAGTCGTACGTGGTGGATCCCCCGATGCCGGCGCACGTCATGCTGACGTCGCTGACGACGCGCTCGGTGATGGGGGTGTCGCTGTCGAGCTGGGTGGGCCAGTTCGTCACCGGCGCGCCGGGCTGGACGAACGTGCGCGGGCCGTGAGGCCTCAGGCGCCGACGCGCCAGCGGGCGTGCGCGCGGGCCACCACCTCGCCAGCCTCGTTCGACAGCTCGGCGTGCACCTCGAGGTCCTGCTTCTCGGTCGAGGTGATGGGTGGGCAGGTGCAGCTCGCGGTGATGGGGCCCCTCGCCTTCTTGAGGTAGTCCATCGCGAGGTGGCTGATGATGCCGCGCGCGCCGGGCGGGAGCGCCGAGATGACGGCCATGCCCGTCGCCACTTCGCCCAGGTTCATCAGTGCGATGGCGTGCACCGAGTTGAGGTGGTTGCGCACGCGGCGGCGGTCACGCATGCGAACGCGCACCGCGCCGGGCTCGAGCGACAGCACCTCGGGGCGAATGGTGCCGGTGTAGGGCGCCATCTGGCCAGCGAGCCGGCCGAGCAGTCGCCCGCCGCCAGGGAGGTGCTTGAGCACGTTCCACAGCGGCACGAGCTGCGAGGGGGAGACGACGGCCGAGAGGGTCTTGAGCGGAGACGTCATGCCCTGCCGTCTAGCGCGGCCCAGCCGAAGGCAGCAGTGCGTTCCCTCGAAGGATGAGGCGAAACCGAAGGTCGAGCTGCCAACAAGGAAGCGGACGGTACTCGCCGTCGTTCCGACAACGGGTGTGGCTCTCACCTGGAGATTTCATGTCCGAACTTCGCCTCTTTCGACGTCTCGATTCGCTCCGACCTTCCGAGCTGCGCTCGCTCCCGACACAGGGCGAGCTCGACGAGGCCATCGCGCCGCCTCCGCCACCCAGGCCGGCGCCGTCGTTCATTCGAGACGAGTTCGTTCCGCCGGTGCAGGCGACGGTGAAGCTCGACCTCACGGGGCAGGGGCAGCCGCAGGACGTGGCGGTGCTCGCAAGCGGGGGCGGC
>JALOQF010000344.1 GCA_025459425.1 Myxococcaceae bacterium
GCTGGCTCCCAACGCCGGCCTCGAGTTCGGCCTCGCCGTGCCGCAGGGCTTCGGCTTCAGCATGCGCACGTTGTGGATGGACAACCCTCCGGGCGTGCCGGTGCTGGGCTTGCGCCCCGCCTCGTATGGCTTCGGCGCGCTGGCTGACTTCCGGTACTACTTCCGCACCGTCGAGCCGCTCACCGTGTACCCGACGCTCGCCATCGGGTTCCTCGCGGGGCCGGAGCGCGGCACGCAGACGAACGCCGTGCTGCCGCTCTTCAACCCCGGCGTCGGCATGAAGGTGCGCGTCGGGAACTTCTACGGCACCTTCGAGTTCGGGCTCTCGGGCTTCACCATTCCCTTCGTCGCGCTGTCGATGGGCTTCGAGGGCGACTCGCTGCTCCAGAAGAAGGAGAAGGAGCCGAAGCCCACCGCGCCGGTGCTCCCGCCGCCGCCCGAGGCGCAGCCCGCGCCGGCCGATGTCACGTCGGGTCGCCCGCTCTCGTCCCCGCCGCTCGCCACCTGGTGAGCCCCGAAGCCGACGCTCGCAACGAGTCGGAAGGACACGGTGCGCACCTGCAGGAGCGTCGACGAGAGCGCCTCGAGCGCGTCGCTGGGCAGTGGTTCGGTCGTCACGTGGCTTCATCGCGTGCTCGACTCGCAGTGGCGTCGTCGTCACCTCGACGCTCGACGTGGTGCCCGTCACCCGGGTCGAGGAGCTCCCGGGTGATCAGCGCCTCCAGTCCACGGGTGGTCGTTGACCCGACTGCACAGCCGCCGCGGCGCCCGGTAGTTTCTGCCGGGTGGAGAACCGTCGGCGCTTCGTGCGCATCAGGGCGGAGCTGCGCTTCACCTTCGCGTGGCCCGAGGGCTTCGAGCTGTACCGCACCGTCGACGTGAGCGCGGGCGGTGCGCGCGTGGTGCATCACGTGATGGGCAGCCCGCGCCCGAAGCCAGGCACCGAAGGGGAGTGTGCGTTCAACCTCGACGGCGTCGAGCTGCGTGCGCCAGCGGTGGTGGTGCGGGAACACCGCGACGGGTACGCGGTGCGGTTCCGGCACCTGAGCCAGGCCCAGGAGCGCCGCATCGTCGCGTGGATCTTCCGGCAGGAAGCGTTGGCGCTCTCGCGGCGGATTCCGGCGTGACGTTCACTTCGCCTTCGGCCGGAACACCTTCGGCGCGGCGCTGGTCCCCTCGAGGAACGCGCCTCCGATGAGGTCAATGCAGTACGGAATCGCGGGGAAGACGGCCTCGAGGCACTCACGAATGCTGGCGGGCTTTCCCGGAAGATTGACGATGAGCGCCTGCTTGCGAATGCCGGCGGTCTGGCGCGAGAGAATGGCGGTGGGCACGCTCTTCAGGCTCACCTGGCGCATGAGCTCGCCGAAGCCGGGCATCATCTTCTCGCACACCGCCTCGGTGGCCTCGGGCGTCACGTCGCGCAGCGCAGGTCCCGTGCCGCCAGTCGTCACCACCAGCGAGCAGCGCTCGACGTCGACGAGCTCGATGAGCGTCTGCTCGATGGTGGGGCGGTCGTCGGGGATGAGGCGGTAGACCTTCTCCCAGCTGGTCGAGAGCCACGCGGTGAGCGTCTCGTCGATGGCCTTGCCCGAGAGGTCTTCGTAGATGCCGGCCGAGGCGCGGTCCGACAGGGTGACGATGCCGATGCGTGCAGGGAGGCTCATGGAATCGAGGTGACGGCATACAGCGCGTCGACCTCGAGGCGAAGCGAAGGCTGGAGCAGCTCGGCGGTCTCTCCGCCACGGAACTCACGCGTCGCCCAGCCCTGGGCGGTGCGCTCGACGACGGTGAGCCGGCGCGCGGTGTGCGAGAGAATGATGACGCACGCGAGCGCGATGATCTGCTTGTAGTGGGAGAGCTTCTCACCGCGGTCGTAGTCCTCGCTCGACGGGCTGGTGACCTCAGCGAGCACGAGCGGGTTGGTGACCGCGTGGGGCTCGCGTGCGTCGAAGGTCGGCGGCCCACGAATGACCGAGGCGTCAGGGTAGGTCAGAAGGCCGGTGCGCTCGATGGAGACCCGGAGGTCGGAGGAAGCGACCCGGCACGTCTTCGGGAGCTGGTTCCCGAGCTGACCGATGAGTTGCGCCGCGAGCCACGCATGCTCGGGTGTTCCCCCGGCCATCGCGAAGATCTCCCCGTCGTAATACTCGTGCTTGAGGTCGCTCCGGGCCTCGACGGCGAGGTACTCCTGCACGGTGGCGTGGACGCGTCGACCCATCGACATGGCGCCTCACACGCTATCGGAATGACGGCCTCGCGGCCCTCTGGCAAGGTGCCTTCGAGCCGTTTTCACCCGCACGGAAGACAGGAAGCGCCCGCACATGAGCATCAAGGCCGATTCGTGGATTCGTCGCATGTCGAAGGAGCGGAAGATGATCGAGCCCTTCGAGCCGAAGATGGTGCGCGAGGCGGAAGGCCGGAAGATCGTCTCGTACGGCACCTCGAGCTACGGCTACGACGTGCGCTGCGCCGACGAGTTCAAGGTCTTCACCAACATCAACGCGACCATCGTCGACCCCAAGACGTTCGACCCGCGCAGCTTCGTCGACATCAAGGGGCCCGAGTGCATCATCCCGCCCAACTCGTTCGCGCTCGCACGCACGGTCGAGTACTTCCGCATTCCGCGCGAGGTGCTGGTGGTGTGCCTGGGCAAGTCGACGTACGCGCGCTGCGGCATCATCGTGAACGTGACGCCGCTCGAGCCCGAGTGGGAAGGGCACGTGACGCTCGAGTTCTCGAACACCACGCCGCTGCCGGCGCGCATCTACGCGAACGAGGGCGTGGCGCAGATGCTGTTCTTCCAGTCCGACGAGGTGTGCGAGACGAGCTACCGCGACCGCGGCGGGAAGTACCAGGGGCAGACCGGCGTGACGCTGCCCAAGACGTGACGGGACCCGACCGCGACGTCAGCGGAACACGTGCTGCCGCATGAAGTTCGAGGTGATGGGCCGCTCGCTCGTCGCCTCGTCGATGGCCTCGAGGCTCGACTGGTTGATGCGCACGAACCGCAGGCCGGCCTCCGACGAGCCGTCGTCCTTCTGCTTCACCCAGCGCACCTCGCCCACCGCGTCGACCGTGCCGCTCGGAAGGTCGACCGTGAGGTGAATCGACTGGCCCTTCGCCATCGCCACCGAGCCCGCCAGGCACAGCCCCGTGCGCGAGATGTCCGTCACGGCCCCCCGGAAGAGGAACGTTCCTCCCGAGCCGAAGAAGCGCGCCTGGCAGTTGAAGCGTCGGTCGTTTCGCAGCTCGGGGTACATGTTCGTCACCTTTCCACGCCGTGTGCCATGCATCGAGAGCCTTGGGCCACGCGAACTTGGCCACAGCCCACCAGCCCGATGGTGCGGGGCCGGGCCCTCAAAGGTGGAGTACCGCTGCACCATTCCGCTCACAGCGTACTCCGAGCGGGGGCTGGCAGCGATGTCGTGGATCACCTGAAACGTCTCGAGGTGGTTCTTTCAAGTAGCTGTATTTACGGTGTTTTTGGTGGCATGGCCTTCGCTCAACGGGCCCTCATGCGTTCGTCGTGGTTCGGTTCTGCCGTCGTCGTCACTGCTCTGATCGTGCTGTCGTGGTCCGCTCCTGCCGAGGCCTGTAGCCGGGTCGCGATGTCGGGCATCCGCGGGTTTCAGACGCTGCCGGCCGACGGTTCCCGAGTACCCCGCAGCACCGCGCTGTGGATTCGGTCGGACCTGCCGATGGGCGACGCGGTCAGCACTGCCACCGTGAAGGACGCGTCGGCGGTGAAGCTGCTCGACGAGCGTGGCCGTTCGGTGGGCCTCAGCCCGACGTCGGTGCGGGTGACGGGGGAGCAGGTCGCGACGCTCTTCGTGCTGCGGCCCACGACGCTGCTCGATGCGAACACCAACTACCGCATCGAGCACGAGGGCGTGGTGGTGGCGCGCTTCTCGACGTCGGAAGAGGTCGACCAGCAGCCGCCGCCGCTCCCCGTCGCGCGCGTGGCCCAGGTCGCAGGCGAGCGCACGTCGGCGTACGGCTGCGGCGGTCCCTCGGCCGTTACCGTGTCGCTCGACAGCCCGGGTGACGTGAACTTCCTCGTCCGCTCCGACGAGAAGGGCGCCACGATGCCGGGCCAGGCGCTCGCGGTCACCGGCGGAGCCACCGACCTCACCGCCGTCGCCGTGCCCGAAGGCACCGTCGACCTGCGCGTCGTCACCTTCGATCTGTCGGGCAACATGACGATGGCGCCCGAGAAGCTCGTCACCTTCGTGCCTCCCGAAGGCGCAGGGTGCTCGGCTGTGCCCACGGGAGCGCTCGCGGGTGCGCTGGCGCTCGTGGGGCTGGTGCGACGGCGCCGCGCCCGCTGACCGGGCCGCGCTCGCCACTTCTTCGCTGGCGCCACGGTGGATGAGCGGCATGCGCGACTGACGAGACGGCTCGCTGCTTCGCGGGCGCGATGGTGATGAGCGGGACGCGCGACTGACGCGACGGCTCGCTGCTTCGCGGGCGCGACGGTGATGAGCGGGACGCGCGACTGACGCGACGGCTCGCTGCTTCGCGGGCACGACGATGATGAGCGGGACGCGCGACTGACGCGATGGCTCGCTCCTTCGCGGGCGCCTCGGTGATGAGCGCCTTGTGCCACCGACGGGATGCTCACCGCTCCCTCGCGGGCGCTACGGTGATGAGCGCCTTGCGCCACTGACGGGCTGGCACACCGGTGATCAGCGGCATTCACGACTGACGGGATGGCTCGCCGCTCCTTCGCGGGCGCCACGGTGATGAGCGGCACGCGCGACTGACATGCTGCTTCTCACCGGGCCTTTCTGCCCCCGCGCTTCGGGGACGTGGTGCCTCGACGGCCCGATGCTGACGCGGAGCGGGGCGCCGGCTCTCCCTCGAGCAGCCGCTGCCGCAGCGTCTTCGTCGCCACGAAGAGGTAAGCCTCGCGCACGAGCTTCTCGACGAGCGTCCAGTTGGGTGCGCCGTCGAGCACCACGCCGACCCATCCGCTCGGGCCGACGTAGGGCGGGCGGAAGAAGCGGCCGGCGTCGAGGTCGATGAGGTCCTGCTGCACCCCGGGCGGCTGTGGGAGCCACACCGCCAGGTGCGCCGCGCCGTGGTGGTGGTCGTCGAGCATCGCGAACACCTTGCCCTTGCCCGCGAACCACGTCGGCTCGCCATGTGACACCCGCTCGTTGGCTTCGGGGAACGAGAGGCAGCACCGGCGCAGACGCTCGATGGTCGACGGGTTCGAAGGCATGACCGTGCGTTTAGGCCGCCGACAACACTTCTTCACGTTGACGCGTGCCCGCCGCCAACCCCCGCGGATCCACTGGAGAACGACCGCGTTCGGCCCGTGGGTGGGACACGGCGTTTCCCGGTGACGCGCGTCTGTCTGCTTGAGTGTTCGTTCGTCATCGTTTACTAACCAACTTCGTTAGGAAGCACTGACTAACGAATTCGGGGTCGACCCATGGCGCGTCCGAGACTGGTGACCGACGAACAGATTCTGAAGACGATGCGCGCGTCGGTGCTCGAGCTGGGGCCTTCGGTGTCGCTCGACGTCGTGGCCGAGCGGCTCGGGGTGACGGGCCCGGCGCTGATCAAACGCTTTGGCACCCGGCAGAACCTGATGGTCGAGGCCCTCAAGCCCCCCGAGGAGCCGCCCTGGGTCAAAGCCCACCGCGACCTCGACGACCGGCCCCTCGAGGCCCAGCTCGAGGCGCTCTTCACCGACATCTGGCTCTTCTTCTCCGAGGCGGTGCCCTGCGTGATGGCGCTGCGCGAGAGCGGCATCGACAACGAGCACTGGGAGAAGGCCGTGGGCCCCGGGCCCCTGCGCGGGCTGGCCGCGCTGGTGAAGTGGCTCGAGCTCGCGCGCGAGAAGGGCCTCATCGAGAGCGACGACGTCGAGACCGCCGCCTACACGATGCTGGGCGCGCTCCACATGCGCACCATCACCACGCACATCACCCGCCAGTCGATGGCTGCCCGGCATCACCGGCACCACTTGAAGGGCCTCGCTTCGTTCTTCGCCGGCGCGCTCGCGCCGCGCCACCGCTCCACCCGCCTGCGCGCCGTTCGCGCCTGACCCCCAGGAACTGCTCCATGAACCGACTCGTCCCCCTCCTCACCCTGCTCGCCCTCGCCGGCTGCAAGAAGCCCGAGGCCGCTGCCGAGAAGCCGAAGGCCACGGCGCTCCCGCCCGTGTCCGTCGAGACGGCCAGCGTCACCCACGAGAAGATGCCGCGCCTGCTGACCCTCACCGGCAGCGTCATTCCCGACCGGCAGAGCGAGGTGGCCGCCAACGTCTCGGGTCGCGTCACCGCCACCTACGTCGAGCGCGGCATGCCGGTGAAGGCCGGCCAGGTGATGGCCGTCGTCGACTCGAAGGCCGCCGGCTACCAGGCCGCCGCCGCGATCGCGCAGAGCCAGGCCGCGCAGACGCAGGTGAACCTCGCGCGTCAGGAGTGCGACCGCGCCGACACGCTCTTCGGCCAGGGGGCGATTCCGAAGTCCGAGTACGACCGGCTCAAGACGCAGTGCACCTCGCAGCTGTACCAGGCCAACGCGGCGCAGGCGAACGCCGACCTCGCCGGCAAGCTCGCGGGCGACACCATCATCCGCGCGCCCATCGACGGCATCGTCGGCGAGCGGTACGTCAACGTCGGCGAGTACGTGCAGCCGCCCACGCGCGTGGCCAGCGTCTACTCGGTGAACCCGGCGCGCATCAGCATCAGCGTGCCCGAGCCGGCGGTCGGCCGCATTCAGGTGGGCCAGTCGCTCGACATCGAGGTGTCGAGCTGGCCAGACCGCACGTTCCCCGCGACCGTGCGCTTCGTCAGCCCGGCCCTGCGCACGCAGACGCGCGACCTCATCGTCGAGGCGGTGGCGAAGAACGACGACCTCGCGCTCAAGCCCGGCATGTTCGCCACCGTGAAGCTGGTGGTGGGTGAAGAAGAGCTGCCCACCGTGCCCCTCGACGCCATCAAGACCGATGGCACCGTGCGGCGCTTGTTCGTCGCTCAGGGCTCGAACGTCGTCGAGCTGGTGGTGAAGACGGGCCTCACGAAAGACGGCCGCATCGCCGTCATCGAGCCGCTCGCTGCCGACGCGAAGGTCGTCGTGCGCCCACCACCGGGCCTCTCGGATGGCTCGGCCATCGTCGCCGCGAAGTGAGGGAGACGCCCCATGCAATGGCTCGCTGAACTCTGCGTGAAGCGCCCCGTCTTCGCGACGGTGCTGTCGCTCGTCATCCTCGTCGTCGGCGGCGCGATGTACCGCCTGCTCGGCGTCGACCAGTTCCCCAAAATCGACTTCCCCGCCGTCGTCGTCGTCACCACGCTGCCGGGTGCGGCGCCCGAGGACGTCGAGACCGAAATCTCGGACAAGATCGAGAGCGCGGTGAACACCATCAGCGGCATCGACGAGCTGCGCTCGACCTCGAGCGAGGGCATCTCGACGGTCGCGGTGCAGTTCCTGCTCGAGAAGGACATCAACGTCGCCGCGCAGGAGGTGCAGCAGAAGATCAACGCTGCGCTGCCCGAGCTGCCCAAGGGCATCGACCCGCCCATCGTGCAGAAGTTCGAGCCCGACGCGCAGCCGGTGCTCTACGTGGCGCTGCGCGCGCAGGACAAGGACGTGAAGGAAGTCACCGACATCGCCGACCGCATCGTGCGGCGCCGGCTCGAGTCGGTGAACGGCGTGGGCCAGGTGACGCTGCTCGGCGCGCGCAAGCGCCAGGTGAACGTGCTGGTCGACCCGGTGAAGCTGAAGGCCCTCGGCATCGCGCCCGCCGAGGTGGGC
>JALOQF010000055.1 GCA_025459425.1 Myxococcaceae bacterium
GCCCGACGCCCTGACCGCTCCGCTGCATGACGTCGTTCATGCCCTCGTCACCGCCGCCGTGCTACCGCGCGGCCATCGTCGACGAAGCGCGCCTGCGGTCCAGTGCCGTCGAGGGCCCCGACCGGAGCACGCGCCACCGACACCAGCCGCGTCGTCGTCTCGAGGGCTCCGGGTGCAGGCGAGGCCTCGGCCGACGTGAGGACGATGGGCTGCGCCGCGGTGCCCTGCGCGATGAGGCGCACGATGATGGCGCTCACCTCGGTGTCGCGCCTCCGTCGCGCCGCCTTCTCCGTCGCGCCACCGACGCTCTCGTTTGGCGGGCGCCTCACGGCCCACGTGACGCGCGTCGCTCGCCGAGGCCGAGGTGTTGCCCGCTCGACGAAGGCGCGGCGTCGAGTGCTTGATGGCGCTGCGGCCGAGGCCGTTGGCGTCGTCAGTCGGCCCGCGCTCTTTCAGTGGAGCCGCCACGCGGCGACCGGCTGTTCGACCCCGAAGGAAGCGGCCTGCCGAGCGCCGTCAGGCGCCCATCACCACCACCCGGCGGCGCACGGCGTCCACCGGGTCGAGCGTGGGCCGGCCCAACGAGGCACCCACCTGCGCAGCCGTCTCGGTCGCGCCGCTGCCGGCGAGCCCCTGGAGGAAGCGGCCTGCGGCCGGGTTGCGCCACCAGTCTTCGTTGAAGCGCTCGCGCAGCACGTGCACCAGGTGGGCTTCCAGCGCCCACGCCTCGAGTGAGGAGAGCGCCGAGGCCCGCACGTCGACGTCGAGCCAGGCCCGCCCCCGCTCCGGTGCCACGAAGGCGGCCCGCTCGGCCGCGGCGAGCGCCGACTCGATCTGCGCGCGCCCGAAGCCCGCCGAGGCCACCTCGCGCGTCACCGGCAACGCCGCCGCCTCGCGACGAATCGCCATCACCTGGCGCCAGGCAAACGTGCGGGCCAGCTCGCGTGCCTGGGCGCTCGTCGCGCGCACGGCGCGCTTGAGCCACCCCTCGTCGAGGAGCACCGACTCGTGCAGCCGCCGCACCGCGAGGGCCAGGGAGCCGTCGCCGATGACGCGATCGATGAAGGGCAGGGTGCGCGGCACCGCAGCGTGAAACTGCCCCTCGCCCCAGGCGCCCAGCCAGCCCTCCCAGGCCTCGAAGCCCGGCGCCGGCGTCAGCACCAGCCGCAGCTCGTCGGGGACTTCGAGCGGCACCAGCGCCGCGCGGGCCCGGAGCGGCCTTGGATCGGTGTCGACCAACAGCCGGCCGTGGGCGCTGGGGTGAAGGCCCAGATCGCCCAGCATGCGCGTCACCGCGTGCGTCAGCTCTTCCTGGCGGAGCAGCTCGAAGAACCACGGCGCTGCCAGCGCGCGCTCGAGGTCGGTCGGCCGGGCCGTGCCGGGCTTGAGCGTCGGGTCGACCTTCTTGAACGCCCAGCCCGTCAGATCTCGGGCCGCATCGTCCGAGGTGCGCACCAGCTCGTCGGCGCGCGGTTCGACCTCGGCGAAGCTGCGGCGCGCGCCCGCCTCGAGCCAGGCCACCGCCGACGCGAGGCCGACCGAGGGCGCGCTCGCCGCCAGCACCTCGGCCCGGCGCTCGAACAGCGCCTGGGCGTCCGAGAGGGCCGCGCCGCGCTCGATCGAGACCAGCGCCCGCGCCTCGGTCGTCGAGAGCGCCCAGGCGTCCAAGAGGGCCTCGCGCAGGGTCCAGGTGCGCCCGCCGGCGACGAGCGTCTTCTCGCGAAGGTGCGTGTCGATGGCGTCGTCGGCGCGCGCGAGCCGCGCCTCGGCGCTCAGCCGCAGAAGGAAGGCCAGCAGGCGCTCCACCCGGGCCTTCTTCACCGCGTCGATGCGGTTGCTCGTCGACAGCTCGCGCACGAAGGCCACCGTCTCGTCGCGGGTGACGTCCGCGAGGGTGGCGAAGGTGTCGACCCGCGCGACCGGCCCATCGAGGCCCGCGAAGGTGCGGTAGGCGCGGGCACCGGCTTCCTTCTGGAAGTCGTCGATGGCGGCGAGGATGGCGTTGACGCTCAGTTCCACGGTGGCTCCAAGTCTTCTCCATGGGTAAAGCCCGTCAATGCGACATGCAGCGCCACCTTGCCGACATGCACGCCCTTGATGCGTCACCCGGGGGCGTGCCCTCATGAAGCGACGCACCGTGGTGGTCGAGGCTCCTGGCGCGCTCGGCCGCGTCGTCGCCCAGACGCTCGCCGAAGGGCCCAGCGCCGCGCACCGTCGCGTCGAAGCAGGCGCCGTCTACGTCGATGGCCGACGGGTGAAGGATCCCACCCGGGTCGTCCCTGCGGGCGCCACCGTGAGCGTGGTGCTCGAGGCGGGCGGGGTGTCGTCGGTGACGCAGCGCGCGCCGTCGTCGCCGCTGGTGGTGCTGTTCGAAGACGACGAGGTGCTCGCCGTCGACAAACCCCCGGGGCTCCCCGCCCAGCCGACGCCCGAAGGCGAGCCCAGCCTGCTCGACCTCGCGAGCGCGCACCTTGGCCGGCCGGCGGGGCTCGTGCACCGGCTCGATCGCGAGACCTCTGGCGTGACGGTGTTCGGCAAGACGCCCGCGGCCACGAGCGCGCTGGCCGAGGCCTTTCGGGAAGGCCGCGCGGTGAAGACGTACCTGGCCGTCGTCGCGGCTGGTCTGCCCGAGCGTGGCTTCATCGACACGCCGCTGCAGAAGGACCCGAGCCGGCCCGGTCGCTGGCGTGCGCTCCGCAGCGGGGGCGGCGTGCCGGCCGAGACGGCGTTCGAGCGGCTCTGGGTCGACGGCGCGCGCGCGCTGGTGCGGCTGTCACCGAAGACGGGGCGCACGCATCAACTGCGCGCGCACCTCACGTCGATCGGCTTTCCCATTGCGGGCGATCGCCTCTACGGCGGGCCCGAGGGGCCACGGTGTCTCCTCCACGCGCTGCGCCTCGTCATCGGCTCCAGTCGCTTCGAGGCCCCGGTTCCAGCCGACTTCCCGCTGGGTGCCGTCGACCCGTGACGGAATGGCACCCGGCCCGGGCAACGACGTCGTCTGGCCTTCGAGCGCTCGCCTGGTGAGTCGGCGTCAGTACGTCAGCTCCGACTGGCGCTCGACCTGCGAGAGCGCCTCTTGCAGCGTCGGAACCGTCTCGGCGCGCGGGGTCGGTTTCGGCACGGGCAGGAAGTCGCCCGTCATCTGGAAGCCGACGCCGATGAGGGGGAGCGCCTGCGTCACGCCGTCCGGGTTGCTCGCCGTGCCGGTGCGGTTCCGGTTCTGCAGCCACCACTGAATGAGCACGAAGACGGTTGGGTTGTTGAAGGCCGCGCCGTCGTCAATCTTGAACGTGTACCCGGCGAACGGACCGACGCGGTGCATGTTGTTGATGCCCGGGTCGAAGTCCTCTCCCGAGAGGAAGTGTCGACGCTGGTCGTAGAACATGAACGTCTGCGTGTAGCGGGCGCCCGCGACGAGCCGCTTGTTGGGCGTCTGGTACAGCAGGTCGATGTCGTTGACGTAGTACCAGCCCTGGTTGGGCACCATCACGTCGTAGAACTGGTCGTAGAACACCGTGTCGCCGTCACGCAGCCGCATGTCGGCCCGAACGAGGCGCGCGCGGCTCCGCAGCACGAAGTCGAGCAGCTTGATCTGGAAGTCGGCGCCAATCGTGAGCTCGGTGCCGTTGGTCAGGTATTCGCCGGGACCCGTCGGGCCACGCTCGAGGGCGCCGAGGCGGGTGATCTCGGCGTCCGAGAAGTTGCTTCGCGCCGAGGGGAACGACTGGAAGAGGTTGAAGGTGCCGAAGTACTGCACGAACGTGTACGACGCCCAGAAGCCCAGCACGGTGAGCGGCTGCACCTCGACGTAGGCGCCGGCGCGAATGAACGCCGGGCTCGCGACCGGCGTCAGGCCGATGCCGATGAAGTTGTCACGCAGCGCCATCGAGTCGCTCTCGTAGAGGCGCAGGCGGTACGTAAAGCGGCCCTCGTAGAGCAGGCCGAGCGGGTTGGCGCGAAGCGCGAACGTGTTCCGGTGCACGATTCGGTGGAGCGGGGGGCCCTGGTACTGCAGCGTCTGCGCAGAGACCGTCGTGGCCAGCCCCACGACGACGAGGAACAGCAGGCGGAGGGTGTTGGGCATGGCCCCGAGACTTAGGACGCGACCGACACGCGGCAACCAATATGCGTTGACGCGGGCGGTCAGACCATCAACAACGGGCCCTCAGGCGGCGCAGGTGTAGTGCTCGGTCTCGACGAAGCCGCGCGACTCGAGGAACGCGCGAATCTCGGCGCGCGCCCCACTGGCTCCGACGGCCGCGATGACGTGCTCGGCGCCGGGCGGGAGCAGATCGTCTGGCCACACCACGCGAGCGCCGTGAATGCGCTGCCCCAGCTTGCGCGGGTTGACGTCGATGAAGCGCTCGACCCGTGCGCCCCGGGCCAGGAGCGCCTTCGCCAGGGTGATGCCGCGTTCTCCGGCGCCCCAGATGCCGATGGGCTGCCCCGCGAGCCGCCTTGCGAGCACGTCGGCCCGCAGCGCCGTGTGCCCGCTCTGGCGGTACCGCGCGTCGGTGCGGGTGAGGCGCCGCTCGTGGTCGGTCCACCGGTGCAGGACCTGCGGCAGGCACACGAGCCGCTCGCCCGACTCGAGCAGCCGAAGCCACAGGTCCCAGTCCTCGGGGAAGGGGCCGTCTCGCCACCCGCCGACGCGGTCGATCGCCGCGCGCCGGAGGGTGACCGATGGGTGGCACAGCGGCGACTCGATGAGGCGGTCGGCGAAGAGCCGCTCCGGCGTGGTGAGCGACGAGAGCCACTTGCCGTAGGCGACCAGGGCCGGCGACGGCGGTCGGTCGGCGCGAACGATCTCGACCCCCGTGCCGACCCCCGCGAGCGAGGCGTCGTCGTGGAGCCGCTCGATGCTCCGCCGGAAGCGGTCCGGCAGGCTCACGTCATCGGCATCCATTCTGGCGACGAGGGCGCCGCGAGCCTTCGACAGGCCCTCGTTGAGCGCGCCGACCAGGCCCACGCCGCCGGTCGACCACACGCGCACCCGGCCGTCGCGGCGCACCCAGGCGTCGAGGCGCGCGCGGGTCTCGTCCCTGCTGCCGTCGTCGATGGCGAGCAGTTCGAAGTCGCCGAACGTCTGCGCCAGCACGCTCTCGATGGCCGCGTCGATGGTGTCGGCCGCGTCTCTCGCGGGCAACAGCACGCTCACTGCCACGCTCATGGGGCGTGATTCAGGCGATGCCGCGGCGTCAGTCAACGGGTACAGTCGGCGCCCTTCGCATGGCCGCCGGCGCTTCCCCCGACGACGACGACAAGCGCCTCGAGACCGTGAGGCTCGAGGCCCTCACGGCGGCCGCCAGCAGCCCCGACGTGGGCCATCGCCTCATCGCGCGCCGGCTGTTCCTCGCTGGCCAGGCCGACAAGGCGCTGAGCGAGCTGATTCGATTCTCGCGCGAGCGGCCGATGACGCCGCGCATGGCCGCTGCGCTGTCGACGCTGGCCCTGGCCACCGGGAGGACCGGCCCGATCCTCACCTTGTTGACGCAGGGCGTGGAAGAGACCGAGGGCCGCGAGCGGGTGGGGGTGATGCGCGCGCTGGCGCGGCTCCAGCGGCGCACCGGCCAGACGGAGCCGGCCATCGAGACGTTGTCGGTGCTGCTCGCCGAGGCCGCCGAGGACCGCCGCTCGCGGCTGGTCCTCAACGCGCTGCTCGAGCAGCGCCAGCAGTGGGAAGCGCTCGACGCTTCGCTCGACAAGGAGACCCGGCTCCTGCTCCGGCGCCGCTACTTCCGCGCGGCGTCGCGTACGGCCCTGCGGCGGGCTCGCCTGTGGGGAGAGCGGCTCGACGACGCGCCTCGCGCCGCCCTGCGGTACGGCCAGGCGGCGCAGTACGCCGAGCAGGGCCAGGACCCACACAGCGTCTTCCTCTTGCGCATGTTGTGGCTGCGCGCGCTCGTCGACGCCGACGCGCCGCACCGGACCCGTGAAGAGGCCACGCGGGTGACACTCGAGGCGGCGGGCCGGGTGGGGCGTGAGGCCCGCGCGAGGGCCTTCGTGCGCGAACTCGGGCTCTCCCTGCCGGCAGGGCCCGTCGCCGACGAACCGAACGACGTGACGGTGTCGGGGGAACCGCCAGCGCCTTCTCCGCCGGCCAGCGCGTCGACGACGCTCGCCGACTTCGAGGCCGCCGCGGCCGAGCCGGTGCCGCGGGGCCCCGTGGGGGAAGCGCTCCTGGCGGTGGTGGGGCGCACCTCGGCCGCGTCGGTCGAAGCCCTCTCGCGCCTCGAGGCCCGGTACGTGGCCCAGGGCGCGTGGCCCGAGCTCGCCCGCTTCTATCGGCAGACGGCCGATGGGCGGCCTCCCGCAGAGCGCGCTTCGTGGCTCGAGAAGCTGGCCGAGCTGCTCGAGAGCGAGCTCGACGACACCGTCGGCGCCGCCGCCGTCTGGGCCGAGGTCGCGCAGCTCACCGGCGACGCCGAGGCCGTCTCGGAGCAGGTTCGCATTCTCGACGAGCGGAAGGACGTCGCGGGCGTCAGGCAGGCCCTCGACGCCGGCGTCGGCCGGGCCCAGTCGCCCGCCGAGAAGGCGCGCCTGTTGGTGCTGCGCGCCCAGGAGGCCCGGCAGCGTGGGGAAGACGACGCCGCGCGGGCCGACCTCGAGGCGGCGCTGAAGGTCGCTCCGACGACCCTCGAGGCCGCTGCAGCCCTGGCCGAGCTGTCCGTGGCGCGCGGCGACGTCGGCCCCCTCAAGACCTTCGAGCGGCTGCTCGTCTCGGCCTCGCGCCAGCTGCCGGAGCGCCCCGCGCTGTTCCGCCGGCTGGCGCGCCTGGGCGATCTCATGCGCGAGGCCCGGCTGGCCAGCGCGGCCTGGGCCGAGGTGCTCGTCACGGCGCCTGGCGACGACGAGGCGCTCGAGCGCTCGTTCACCCTGGCGCGCGCGCTGAAGGACGACGGCCGCACCGAGGCGGTGACGCGCGCGATCCTCTCGAAGGATCCTCGTGGGCTGCGGGCACGCGCCGCCTGGCTCGAGCTGGTGGCGGTGCTCGAGCGGGCCGGGCGGCCGGACGAGGCGGTGACGGCGCTGCGAGACGCGGTGAAGGCCGAGCCCGGCCACCTCGAGGCGTGGCTCGCGCTCGTCGACCGGCTGGTGGCGCGCGGCCTCGACGACGAAGCGGCCTGGGCCATGGAGCACGCGGCGACGGCAGCGCCCGAAGGCCCCGCCCGCGCCTCGGTGTGGAAGCGGCTCGCCCGGCACGCGCGTGAGCGGCTGGGCGACGACGAGAAGGCCGAGAAGTACGAGGAGCGCCTCGAGCGGTTCCGCCCGCCCACGTCGGAGAGCGCGCCGGGGCTCCCCGGTGGGCCGCTCGTGGTTCCACCGCGCACCTCGCGGCCCAGGCTCGAGCCGGTGCGCGTGCCCGTGCGCAGCGCGCGTGACGAGGCCGAGAGCGAAGCCTTCGCACAGGCGCTCGGCGCGCAGCGCGAACCCGAAGACACCCGCGAGATGCCCGTCGTCATTCCGTCGCGGCTCAAGCACGTGCTCGAGCCCATCCTGAAGGACGTCGAGACGCGCGAGGCGCCGGCCGACGACTTCATCGACGACGACGACATCGACGAGGTGATGGAGGTGCGCAGCGAGGAGCTCGTCGTGCCTGCAGACGCCGGGCTGCAGGCGCCGCAGCGCCCGGCCGCGGCCCCCGACACCATCCCCGTGCCAACCCCGCAGTCGAAGCTCAAGCCCCAGGGGACGCGCGACGAGGCGACTCGCGCCAGCCTCCCGACGCGACCGGCGCCCGTGTGGCGCGAGGGGGCCGAGGCCGGCACGCCGGGCGGGCGACGGGCGCTGTCGCGCGACGAGGCGGCGCCTGAGCCCGCTGCGGCACAGCCTGCCCGGAGCGCCGGCCCGACGCCTGAGCGACGGAGCGAGCCACTCGCCGCGGCGGTTGCAGGCGCGCGCGGTGCCGCCTCCGCCGTTCCAGCGAGCCGTCCCTCCGTACGCGAGGCTGGGCCCGTCGCGTCTGCGTCGCCCGAGAGCGCAGGGCCTGCCGCGTTCGCGATCAGACCGGGCCGTGCGCCCCAGCGGAGCTCGCCGGCTGACGAGGCCCTCGCTGACGCCGGGCCGGTTGGTGTCGGCCGTCCTCCCGTGCGCGAGGCCGGGACGGTCGCGCCTGCGTCGCCCGAGAGCTCAGGGCCTGCCGCGTTCGCGAGTCGACCGGGCCGTGGGCCCCAGCGGAGCTCGCCGGCCGATGAGGCCCTCGCTGACGCCGAGCCTGTTGGTGTGGGCCGTTCGAGCCGGGGCGTCGGTTCAGAGGGCGTGGCCGTGCGTGCGCTCGTCGGCTCATCATCGACCGCCAGCGCAGGGCCAGGTGCGCCGCGGGCCCACCCACGCACGGGCGTTGAGTCCATCGAAGCTCCTGACGCGAGCGTGGCCCGGGCGAGTCGGCGGCTCGACGTCGCCGCGAGTGCAGCCGTCCCCATGGTGCGGGGGGCGGGTGGTGGCCGAGGCGACGCCGTGGCCGAGGTGTCGTCGGCGTTGCCGACGGGCAAGGTGGCCGTCTGGAGCGATGGCGACGAGGGGGGCCCTCCACGCCGTGACGACCCGGCAGCCGCGCGGCGCCTCGAGAGCCCGAGCGGGGGCGACGGTGAAGGCGTGGGGCCGTCGAGGGGCGGAGCAGCCCGGCGCGAAGCAGGGCCGGGCGTCGCGCTCGACGCGCCTGGCGGCCGTCTCGGGGCGAGGCCAGCGCGTGACGGCTCGCTCGCGGCGGCGTCGCACCAGGGTCCCCGGCTTCGGGACGACGACGAGGCGTCGCGGCCGACGAATCGGGCCGCCGAACGGCTCGAGGACCCCTTCGACGACGCGGCCGACCTCCTGGACGACGTGCCTCGCGACGAGGAGGACGTGGGGGCGCAGGAGACTGGCCGCGCGCCCGTGTGGAACGAGGGGGGGCCCGAGGCGGCCGAGGACGAGGCGTCCGACGTGACGGCCCCGCCCTCTGACGTCGGCGAGGCGCGTCGCACGGCCGAGATCCCTGCGCCCGCGCTGGGCGACCCGCTCGCGTCGATTCCCCCGTCGTTCGGCCCTTCACCGTCGAAGCTGCTCTCCGAGGAGCGCCAGGCCCTCTTCGAGCGCGTTCGCACAAGCCCCCTCGAAGCCGAGGGCTACCGCATGCTGGCGGAGCACTTCGACACCGCGAACGACGCGAGCCGCTCGTCGCTCATGCTCGAGCTGGCCCGGGCCCTCGAAGGCGACCCGAACGCCGCGCCGCGCACCCCGAAGCTCCTGCTCTCGGCCACCGATCGAGCCGGGCTCCGCCACCCGCTGGTGCGTACCGAGTCGGCCGAACTGGTGGCGCTCGCCACGCCCGCCATCTGCCGGCTCTTCCCGGCGAAGGGCAAAGACGCGAGCTCCACCGAGGAGTTCTCGCTCGAGCGCGGCAAGGGGGCGAAGGCGGCGGCCGACGCGCTGCTCGCGGCCGTGCGGCTGCTCGGCATGCGCGCGCCCGATGTCTTCGTCTCCGACGACGCGGGGCCGCCCTTCACCGCGCTCCACGCGACGGGGCCCCGGCTGGTGGTGAGCCGCCTGGCGGTGAAGAAGCCGCTCCCCGACGCCGAGCTGCGCTTCTACGCGGGTCGCGCGCTCTTCACCTTGAGCCCCGAGCTGCTCGCCTTGCGTACACTCAAGCGCGATCAGCTCCGCGCGGGCCTCGAGGCCGTCGGCAACGCGCTCAAGGGGCACGCCACCACCGAGGCGCGCCTCGTGCGTGACGCGCTCTCGCCGCGGTCGATCGAGAAGCTCAAGGTGCTGTGGCCGAAGGTGGCGAAGTCGCTCGATCTCGGCGTGTTGATGGAAGGCGCGCGGCACAGCGTCAACCGGGCGGGGCTGGTGGTGTGCGGCGGCATCGCGCCGGCCATCGAGTCGCTGCGGGTCAAGCGCGCCCTGCCCGTCGAGGTGACCGAGCTGGTGCGCTTCGCCGCAAGCGAGCGCTACCTGCAGCTGCGCAACCGCCGGCTGGGCAAGAAGGCCCCCTGACGGTCAGCGAGCATACGGCTGGGTCGACGGGCGGCTCCTTGCCTGTCCCCTGAAACGCCTCGACGAGGTGGCGTCGCTGGGAGCCGCGTCACTCCGAGTCGGTCTGCACCAGGCCGTACTTGTGCAGCAGCGAGTAGAGGTGTTTCCGGTCGAGCCCCGCGTCGCGCGCCGCCTTCGCGATGTTGTTGCGCGTCTTCGACAAGAGGCGCGTCAGGTACTCGCGCTCGAAGCCACGAATGAGGTCGTCCTTGGCGTCCTTGAACGGCGCGGCGTAGTCGACCGGCAGCGTCTCGCCCTGCGGCTGCGACGGCCCGTTGTACTCGCGCAGGAACGACTCGCTCGCCAGCTCGGGAATGTCGGCCACGTGCCGCAGGCGCTCGACGGCGTTGCGCAGCTCGCGCACGTTTCCGGGCCACGTGTGGCCATTGAACTGCTCGCGCTGCTTCTCGGACAGCCGGTTCCACAGCGGCCCACCGGCCATCGCGTCGACGAGCAGGGGAATGTCTTCCTTGCGGTCTCTCAGGGTGGGCAGCGTGAGGGTGAAGACCGAGAGGCGGAAGTAGAGGTCTTCGCGAAAGCGCCCCGCCTGCGTCTCGGACCACAGGTCCTTCTTCGAGGCGGCGATGACGCGCGCGTCGAACTTCTGGGCGCCGCCCGACTGGCCCAGCCGGCGGAACTCGCGGTCTTCCAGCGCGCGCAGCAGCTTGGGCTGCAGATCGAGCGGCAGGTCGTCGATCTCGTCGAGGAACAGGGTGCCGCCGTTCGAGCGCTCGAGGCAGCCGACGCGCTGAGACACCGCGCCGGTGAAGGCGCCCTTTTCGTGCCCGAACAGCTCGCTCTCGATGAGGTTCTCGGACACCGCCGCGCAGTCGAAGATGACGAAGGGCCCGGTGGCGCGCGGCGACTGCTTGTGAATCGTGCGCGCGGCGGCGCCCTTCCCGCAGCCTGTCTCGCCGATGAGGAGCAGCGTCGAGTCGGTGGGGGCGATGCGCTGGATGAGGGCGAAGATCTGCCGCATCGGCAGCGAGCGCCCGACGAGATCGCCCAGGCGGTCGTTCTCGGCCGGGGACACCTCGAGCGCCTTCACCTGGGGCTGGAAGCGGAGCTGCACGTCTCCGACCTCGAGCAGCGCGCCGGCCCTCAGGAAGGCCTCGCGCACCTGCGCGCCGTCGATGAAGGTGCCGTTGGTGCTCCCCAGGTCCTGCACGAGGAACTGCTCACCCTGCCGGCGCACCACCAGGTGGTTCCGGCTCACCGTGGGGTGCTCGATGACGACGTCGTTGCTCTCGGCGGCCTTGCCGATGCGGAGGACTTCGCCCAGCGGGTAGCTCTTGCCCGCCTCGGGCGTGTTGATGAGCACCAGGTGGTATTCCTGCGAGGCGAAGCGCTCGATGCTCGCGGCGCGCAGGCCGAGCACGGTGCGTTGGGGAATCGAAGGGCCGGACATTTCGCCGCGACTGTACCGCACCGCTCCCGCTTGGCGAGGAGCGTCTACTGGCCCTGGCCCAGCGAGAAGCCCGGCTTGCCGTCGAAGAGAAAGAGGTGCTCGGTCTTCACCGGGTCGAAGCCCGCGTTGCCCACGCGCAAGATGAGGCTCAGCACCTGCATCACCGTCACCGGCTTGCCCGGCGTGAGCGTCTCGAAGCGGCAGCGCCAGTGGTCGGTGCACCGCGTCTCGGGAATGCCCTCGGGCCACACCTTGACGCCGCGGTTCGAGATCATCGTGAGCTTGAGCCCGTCGCCGTTGAGCGCCGACAGCTGGGTGCCGAGCGTCTCGGGCTCGCCCCGCCAGTGCACGAACACGTCGACACCCACGCGTTCCTTCTTCGAGGGCGTCGTCTCGGCCACCGTGCTCGTCAGCGTCAGTGAGGCGCCGCCCACGTAGTTCACCGGCGTGAGCTTGACCGGTGACTGCCCCAGCCGCTCGATGACCGCCTTCGAGAACTCGTGCGTGCCGACGCGGCGGGTGCTGACCTTCTCGCTGTAGATGTCGCCCGTGTGCAGGCCATCTTCGATGGTCTTGAGCCACGCGTTGTGGAGCTTCGTCGCCACCTCGGCCTGGCCGACGTGCACCAGCATGGCGATGGCGCCGAGCAGCATGCCGCTGGGGTTGGCGATGCCCTTGCCCGCGATGTCGGGCGCCGAGCCGTGCACGGCCTCGAACATCGCGCACTGATCGCCCACGTTGGCGCTGCCCCCGAGCCCGACGCTGCCCGTCACCTCGGCCGCGATGTCGGAGAGGATGTCTCCGTAGAGGTTGAGCGTCACCACGACGTCGAAGTCGGCAGGCCTCGTGGCGATGCGCGCCGCGCCGATGTCGATGATCATGTGGTTCGCCGCGATGCCCGGGTACTCCTTCGCCACCTGATCGAACACCTGGTGAAAGAGCCCGTCGGTGATCTTCATGATGTTGTCCTTCGTCATGCAGGTCACCTTCTTGCGGCCGTTCACCCGCGCGTACTCGAACGCGTAGCGGATGATGCGCTCGCAGCCGGGGCGCGAGATGAGCTTGAGGCACTGGTAGACCTCGTCGCTCTGCCGGTGCTCGATGCCGGCGTACAGGTCTTCTTCGTTCTCGCGCACGATGACGAGGTCGACCTTCTTCTGCAGCGAGTCGACATACGGCGCGTAGCTCACGCAGGGCCGCACGTTGGCGTAGAGGCCGAGCATCTTGCGCACGGTGACGTTGAGCGACTTGTAGCCGCCGCCCTGGGGCGTGGTGATGGGCCCCTTGAGGAACACCTTCGTGCGGCGCAGCTTCTCCCACGAGCCGTGCTCGATGCCCGACGAGTGGCCGCGCAGGTACACCTTCTCGCCGATGTCGATGAACTCGGGCGCGAGCCGGGCGCCGGCGGCTTCCAGCATGTCGAGGGTGGCCCGGGTGATCTCGGGGCCGATGCCGTCACCTTCGGCGACGACGATGGGAACGGGGGACGTGGGGCTGGTCATGGTGCCAGCCGCTTAATGACCTGCCGGCCGGCGGCAAGCCGTCAGCCACGGTCTTCGTGGAACGCCCAGGCCGGCTCGTAGGGGCGCAGGCTCTTCCGGTGGGCCTCGGCCGTCTGGCGAATCGCCTTCACCTGCTCGGGGCCGAAGCGGTCGAGCGTCGTCAGGAGCTGCCGCATGCGCAGGTTCTTCGACAGGCGCTCGCGGTGGCGATCGAGGAAGTCCCAGTACATCGCGTTGAAGGGGCAGGCCGTGGGGCCCACGCGCACGTCGGGATCGTACCGGCACCGCGCACAGGGCGCCTCGTCGCGCGCCGCGGCCGGGCCACGGCCCTTCGCCGACAGGCCCGACTGCCGCTTGAGGTACGCCGCCGAGGCCACGTAGGGCTTGGTGGTGAAGGCGTCGGTGGCGTGCAGGCCCATGCCCACGACGTTGGGCAACTCGACCCACTCGTAGGCGTCGACGAAGGCGGCCCAGAACCAGTGCGAGACGGCGCGCGGGTCGAGCCCGGCCAGCGTCGCGTAGTTGCACAGCACCATGAGGCGCTGAATGTGGTGCGTGTACCCGGTGTCGTGCACCGACTCGACGGCCTCTTTCACGCACTGGAGCCCCGTGCGCTCCGGCGCCCAGAAGAAGTCGGGCAGCGGGCGGTGCGCCGAGAGGCCGTTCGCCTCGCGCAGGCCGGGCATCAGCCACCAGTACACCCCGCGGATGAACTCGCGCCAGCCGATGACCTGCCGAATGAAGCCCTCGGCGCTCGCGAGCGAGACGTGCCCGCGCTGGTACTTCTCGGCGGCGGCCCGGGCCACCTCGTCGGGGCGCAACAAGCCGAGGTTGAGCGGCACCGACAACAGCGAGTGGAACAGGAAGCGCTCGTCGGAGCGGATCGCGTCTTCGTACGGCCCGAAGCCCTCGAGGCGCCTTTCGACGAAGTGCTCGAGCCACGAGAGCGCCTGCGCGCGGGTGACCGGCCAGCCGAAGCCCTCGAGGCGGCCCCAGGCGCCGACGTCGTCCCGGCCCACCCAGCGCATCACCTTCTGGGTGAGCGCGTCGGGCGTGAACCAGGGAATCGTGGGCATCTCGACGCCGCGGGCGTGCTCCCGGTTGTCGGCGTCGAAGCTCCACTTGCCGCCGACGGGCTTGCCCTTCGCGTCCACGAGCAGGCCCAGCTTCTGGCGCATGAGCGGGTAGAACTGATCCATCCGCACCTGCTTGCGGCCCTTCACCCAGGTGAGGAACTCGTCGCGCGTGGTGAGGAAGTGGCCGCCCGGCCCGCCGTCGTCGTGAATCGTCAGCGGCAGCCGTGTGGCGAGCGCGCGGAACCGGCCATCGATGGCCCACTCCTTCGGCGCCATGGCGTGCAGGGCCTTCGGCTTCGCCCACGCCGAGAAGGCCTCGACGCCGCTCGCGTAGTCGTCGGCGAGGCGGTGCTCGACGTGGAAGCCAGCGGCGCGGCGCTCCTCGACGAAGTGCCGCACGCTCGACACGATGAGGGTGAGCTTCTGCCGGTGCCACGGCATCGCGTGCACCTTCGCCCTCGTCTCGAGCACCAGCAGCTGGCCGTCGGCGGGCGTCTTCGGGAAGGCAGCCAGGGTGGGGTCCTGGTCCCACGGGAGCACCACGGTGACGCGGTGTGCCCCCGTCGCAGGGCGGCGAGCGGGGGTTTCGACGGGAAGCGGAGCGGACACGGCAGACACCACCGGCTGGAGGGACGCTGGGCCTAACGGCCGCCGGCCCGCCGCGCAGCGAACGATGCCGCTTGCCTGGCGCCGGACGTGTTTCGATGGTGCACCTCATGGACCCCATCGAGCCGAAGGATCTGTCGCCCGTGAAGCTGCTCACGAAGGCCTTCTTCCGGGCCACCAACCCGCACCTCGATCATTCGCGCTTCGAGGCGAAGTGGGAGAAGGCCTTCGAGAGCCCGCTGCGCTTCTTCCGCGCGTTTCCGCAGGCCTGGTACCTCGACCTCACCCAGGTGCCGGTCTCGCACGTGCCCGGGCGCACCGACTGGTGCTTCGGCGACCTGCACCCCGAGAACTTCGGCTTCCTCGTGGTGGGCGACACCGTGCACTACGCCTTCAACGACCTCGACGACTCTGGTCGCGCCGAGGTGGGGCTCGATGCGCTCCGCTGGTTCACGGCCCACCTGCTGTGGAGCCAGGACGTTCGCGCCACCGATGCCTTCATCGACCTGTACCGCGACGTCATGCGCAAGCCCTCGCTCGCCACGGGCGTACCGGCGGCGCTGGTGCCCGACGCCGCGGCGGTTCGGAAGAAGCAGCTCGGCAAGTTCGTCTCGGGGCGCAAGCTCGTGCGCAACGCCGACACGCTGCTCGGCGCGGCCGACGCCAACGAGCGCGCCATCGTCACCGAGGCCCTGTCGGCGCACGGCTATCGGGTCGTCGACGTGGCCGAGCGCGAACGGGAGCACGGCGGCTCTGGCGGGCTGCGCCGCTTCTGGGCGTTGGTGACGAAGGGTGGCGCCACCGACGTGCTCGAGGTGAAGGAGCTCACCAAGCCCGCCACCGCCTGGGGCCACGCCAACACGCCCATCGAAGATCGCATCGCGAAGGTGCGAGACGCGGTGTGGCCGGGCCTGGGCCTGGTCGATCACTTCACCGTCGTGCTCGGGACCCACGAGTACGTGGTGCGCTCCCGCGTGAGCCGGGCCAACCTCAAGCTCGACAAGCTGGACGACGACGAGCTCGAGGCCGTGCTCCAGGCGCAGGTCGGCGTGATGGCGAAGCACCACCGGCGGGCGTTTCGACCTGCCGAGTTCCAGGCGCTCGACGACTGGCTCCAGGACAGCGTGCGGGTGACGGCCGCGCGGTGGACCGAGGTCTTCGAGCGACTCCGCTGAACGGCGTGTAGGCAAACCGCGCCACCTCCACGTCCGGAACAGCGCTCATGAGGCCGGTGTTCGACCGGGTGGGTGGTGACGCGAGCATGCATGTCCAGGTGTTGGTGAGTCAGCTGGAGTCGTCTCCTGGCCTGCGGGAGTGGGTGGCCGGCCGGCTCCAGGAGGGCCTCGGCGCGGCCGTCGTCGGCGTGCTGTCGGTCGCGGTGGTGATGAACCCGGTGGCCTCGACGCGGCGGCCCGAGCGGCTGGTGCGGTGCTCGGTGGTGGTGACGACGACCGAGGGCCGGCGGGTCGTCGAGACGCGCGACGAGAAGCCCGAGGCCGCGCTCGAGCGCGCCATGCGGCTGGTGAGCTTGAGCCTGTTCGCCGACGCGCCCGCGGCCGCGACGGGACAGAAGCCGCCCCCGCTCAGCTGATGGAGGTCAGAAGTCGATCGGGTTGCGTTGGCGCCGCTTCATCTCGACAGGGGCGGCATGACCGCTCCCCGATTCGTCGCTCCCGTCGCGCTGTGTCTGGTCCTGGGCTTCTCGCTGTCGGCCTGGGCCGATGAGTACCCGAAGGTCGTCCGCCGAGACGGGCAGGTCTGCGTGCAGGAGCTCGCCGCAGACGGCAGCGTGAAGGAGAGCTGCCGGGCCGAGACGGTGCCCGCTCCGTCGACGTCTGCGAGCCCGCAAGAAGGAACCGGCTGGGCGAACCGGTTTCAGGGCAGTGCCAACGCGCCGCGCCTTCTCCCCGAAGCGATGGCCGACTCGAAGGGCGCCTCGCGTGGCATCGCAGAGCTCTTCGGTGGGCAGGTCGCCGCCTTCGCGACCGCGCTGGTCTTCGTCGCGACCGGAGTCGCCTCCTCGGGCATCGGCGGGCTGCTGGCGTCGTCACTGACGACCTTCGCCGTCTCGTCGCTGGTGTCGGGTTTCTTTCACGTCGTGAACGACGGCCAGGCCGGCCTCGGCTGGGCCTTCCTCGGCAATGCGCTGGGCTCGGTGGCGAGCTTCGTCGTGACCCTGGTCGCTTTGTCGACGGGAGGCGCCACGGTGATCGCACTGGCGCTGATCGTCGGGAGCCTGCTCCCGCCGCTCGGGGCCGCCATTGCGCTCGAGCTCCGCGACACGGTGCTTCGGCGCGAAGCCGCAGGGTTTTCGCCCTCGGTCGAGACGAGCCGGCCTCGCGGGGCCGTCGTCGCGAGCTTCTGAGCTTCGACGCGCCGCTGGGTTGACGGGTACGGTCCACCCGAGGCGGGGCCGTCACGCCGGCCCGTCGGGCGTTGGTCTCATCACTCGCCGCGGCGCTCGTCCGAACGTCGAGCGGAGTGTCGACCGTTCGCGCAGCTCCGAAATCCGACCGCGCGAGCCCTCGTGCGCTCGGCCCATCAGGGCGGCGCGACCTCGTTGCACGTCAGCCCGGCCGTCGGCGTGCAGTTCTGACCGATCTGACACGCGCCGATGCCATCGAAGTCGACGCAGCGAATCTGCCGGCAGTCGGTGTCGTTCACGCAGCGCTTCTTCGACACGCTGCACTCGCCGCGCGTGCACGACTGGCCTGGGCAGTCTTCGTCGGCCTGGCAGCTGCAGTAGCCGAAACCAGAGCCCTCACGCAGCACGCACTGGCCGGCGCAGAAACCAGACGTCGAGCCCGGCGCCTTCACGCACGAGCCGCCCAGCCGGCAGTCCGAGTCCTGCTCGCAGGGCAGGTTCGGGTCGGCGCGGCAGGGCACGCTGGCGCTGCACATCCACCGGGTGAAGACGATGCGAATGTCGCGGCAGCCATAGCCGCGCGGGCACTGCTGGCCCTCGGAGCAGTCGGCGCCGCAGTACGTCGAGGCGGTGCGGGTGTCGATGATGCAGTAGTTCGCGCCGAAGCCGCACGTGTCGACGCCGCCGCCGCTGGTGCATCGCGAGCAGTACGGCCGCGTGTCGATGTCGTAGTCCGAGTAGCACTGCGCGCGGGGACGGCCGCCGTCTTCGGTGACGCCCGCGTCGGGTGGCACGCCGCAGATCTCTCCGAAGTTGCAGAAGCTGTCGTTGGCGCAGAACGTCGGGTCGCACACGCCCACCTGACAGCGGGCGCGCTCGGCCGGCGTGGTGCCGGTGCATGAGCAGGCGACGTCTCCGCAGCGACACGACACCGCGTTGCAGTCACCGTTGGTGCGGCAGCCCATGCGGCACTGCCCGCGGTCACACACCTCGCCCAGGTTGCACTGCAGGTCGGTCGTGCAGCGCCCCCGCGGCACGCAGGCGCCCGCCGAGGTGTCGCAGTACAGCGAGGTGTCGGGGCAATCGGCGTTCGTCGCGCAGCCCGCGCGGTCCTGGCAGAAGCCCAGGCCGTTGCAGAGCTGACTGGGTGGACAGGCCTCGTCGGTGCGGCAGTAGCAGACGCCGGTCTGCTGCTCGCACCGGTAGGCCGCCGCTGACGCGCCCGTCACCAGCGAGCTGGTCATCGAGTTGGCGCAGTCGGCGTCGACGGCGCAGCGGCCGCCCATGAGGCGATCGCGCGGGCAGCCGGCGAGCAGGAGGAGCGCCCAGAGCAGTCGAACGGCCCGGGTGGAGCGCAGCAGAGTCGACGTCATCGGCGCCGGTACACCACGACTTGCGGCGTCTCGTCCACGTACAGGCCGGTGACGGGCTTCTGGGTGCCGAACGCTTCCCAGGTGCGGAACTCGGTCTCCCGGAACTCCTGGTGGTACTGGTACACCACCATGTCGGCGAGCGCGGGGCAGGTGCCCATGAAGCAGCCCATGCCATCGACGATGGGCTGAATGTCGCGGCGGAGCATGCCGTTGCGCTGCATGTCCTGAATCATGCCGCCGTGCACCTCGTGGAAGTAGATGCGCTCGCCCGGCCGCGCGTTGGCGTTGACCCAGTCGAGTACGCCGGTGACGTTGTTGGCCCAGAACTGCCGCTGCATGCCCAGCGTGGCGGCGCCCGGGAGGCCTCCGGCGAGCTCGGAGTAGGCGCTGGTGCCGTAGGGGTACACCCGCACCGACTGCAGGAGGGCCGGCAATGACACGAGCGCGCAGAGGGCGATGAACGCGGTCTTCTCGGTCAGGGCAGGGACGCGCGATGACAACCAGGTCGAGAGCCCCTCGGCGCCGCGCAGGACGACGCCCGCGGCGAGCAACGCCAGGAACGGCATCGAGGGGAACCAGTGCTTCACCCCGCCGAAGTGCGGCACGCTCGGCTGTGACAGCACCAGCACCGACATGGCCGCGTTCGCCAGCACCACCCACTCGAGCGCCGTCACCTGCCCGCGCACCGTGCGCACGAGCACCCACGCCACGCCCGCCACCATGGGGACGAAGAGCGACGTGGGCACCGTCAGCGCCGTCTTCACCAGCACGTAGCCGAGCGGGAAGGGCGGCTGGCGGAGCAGCTCACCCAGGTAGAACCACGCGTAGTGCTCGTGGTTGAGGTGGAACGAGAGGTACCAGCTGTAGCGCTCGACCGGGTGGTGCCAGAGGTAGGGCCAGTGCAGGTAGAAGACGACGGGGCCCAGCACCGCCATCGACACCAGCGGGGCGACGGCGCGGAACGTGGGCGCGTCGACGCGCGAGAGCTTCCAGCAGAGGTACGTGCCACCCGCGGCGGTGAGGACGAAGAGGCCGAGCTGCGGGCTGATGACGTCGAACGTCGACAGCATGCGCGGGCCCAGGGTGAGGGCCATCAGCGCATAGAGGGCGGCCATGGCGACGAAGGCGCCGTTGATGGCGAGGAAGAGGCGGCGGGCCTCGGGCCTGGCCTTCGAGTGCTCCCAGCCGCGCCAGAGCGAGAAGGGAATGAGCGTCAGCGGAATGAAGTAGGCGTTGTGTTTGGTGGCCATCGCCAGGCCGAAGGCGATGCCGGTCCACAGCCACCAGCGCGGCCGCTCGAGCGCCTCGACGAAACAGAAGACGACGAGCAGCCAGGTGGTGGCCATCGGCACGTCGAAGCAGGCGAGGTGGGCCTCGAAGAACTGGCGCGGCACGAGGAAGAACGACAGCGCAGCGAAGAGCGCCGGGCCCCGGCCGAAGAGTCTTCGCCCCAGTGAGAAGATGAGCGGGAGGATGAGGGCCGCGAAGACGAAGGCCGGGAAGCGGAAGGCGGCCGCCGGGCGCAGCAGGCCCAGCTTCTCGTGCAGCAGCACGAACGACAGCCCATACAGGTTCTTCATCAGCGCCGGGTGCTCGCGGTTGGCGCTGAAGGCTGCGGCGATGTTCTCGTCCTTCAGGGCCTGCGCCGGAGACGAGACGAACGACTGGAACCAGCGCGCGTAGCTCTCGCCGGCGTGGAAGTACTGGCTCTCGTCGCGCACGAAGCCCGCGGGCTTCTCGGTGACGAGCAGGAGCACCGTGGCTCCGAGGAAGAGCGCCCAGCCGATGCGGCGATCGAGCGTGCGGTGGTGTTCGTCTCGCGGCTCGGCCGGCGACACCGGCTCGCTGGCCGACGAAGCAGGCACCGACGGTTCGGCAGCGGTCGCCTCCGAGCCACCGGTCGACGGGGCCACGGCCTGCGGCTCGGTCGCAGCGCGCTTCTTCTTGCTCACGCGCCCTCCGGGCCGAAGCCGGTCAGCTCGAAGCACACCTCGCGTGAGTCGGGCGCCTGCACCCACGCGCGCACGGTGCCCGCCGCGGTGTTGGGCCGCTCGACGCGCCACACCTTCTCGAGGCCGCGCGCGATGGGCGTCGACTGCACGTCGCCGTTCACCTCGACGCCGAAGTCCGTCGGCGCGTCGGTGCGGCTGCCGAAGCGCTCCCAGATGTAGCCGGTGGTGAGCCGCAGCACGTCGGCGGCCGGCACGTTCGAGAACTCGGCCACCAGGCGCGTCTGGCCGCCCGGAGGGAAGAACCGAATGCACCGGTGCGGCTGCCAGGCCAGCTCGTGCCACTCGGCCACCACTTCGGCGCCGTTGGGGCACCGGAAGCTCCGGCCATTCCACCCGCACGGCTGCTGGCCACCGGCGCCCTCGAGGTACACCTTCGCGCTCCCGAGCGCCTCCCTCGCCGAGAAGCGCACCGGCCGGGCTCTCCCGTTCGTGTACAGGCGCAGTCCCAGCGGCCCGAAGCGCCGCTCGGTGCCCACCTCGGTGCGGCGGGGGCCGAAGACCTCGAGGAAGCTGCTCCACGAGAAGCGCGGGGCCTTCACGTTCGCCAGCACCCAGATGCGCGGGTGCTCGGTGAGGTCCTCGGCGTCGCTGCCGTACCAGCCGACCACCGGCGTCTTGTCGCTGACGAAGATCCGCGCGCGCTCCGCCCACCACGGCGTCAGCAGCACGACGTCGCCTGGCTTGGCTTCCTGGTCGATGGCGGCGGCGGCCTGCTGGAAGTCGGCCTCGGACGCATTCACGCCCGGCACCGAGAGCTGGAACCCCACACACAGCACCGCGACGACGACGAGCCCCAGCCCTTCCCAGCGCTTGAGCGACGCCGCGGTCTCGGCCCAGAGGTTCATCGGCCCTGAGCTCACGACTTGGTCTGCCGGATCACCGCTTCGCTCGTGTCGCGGCAGAACACGCAGAAGCTCGCCTCGCCCTGCGGGTACGACGGCGTCCACGACGGGTACATCGCGCAGCGCGGGTCGAGGCAGTGGTGCAGGCCGAAGGCGTGACCGATCTCCTGCATCGCGTAGCGCGCCAGCGTCTTCACCGTGTCGGGGTTCAGGTTCTTGATGACGCTGCTCGAGAGGATCGCGCGCTGGCCCTTGTAGCGGGTGATGCCGGCCGTCGGCGCCTCGCCCGAGGCGAGCTTGCGCGGCGAGAGCTTGCGCGTGGTGAGGTACAGCACCTTGTCGTCGGCGAACGCCTGCACCTTCGGCAGCGCGTCGAGCAGCTTGTTGGCGTCGTACGGCTCCACCTGGCCGGGTGGAATCGTGACGCTGCCCGAGTGCTCCGCGCCCACCGCGAACGCGGTGTAGAGCGCCTTGCCGAGGGCCTTGAGGATCGCCGGGTCGTACTCGTCGAGGGTGACGATGCGGATCATGGGGTCGAGCTCACTTCGCCTTGGGTGGACGGCCGCGCTTCTTGGGCGCCGCTGGTGGCGCTTCGGCCTCGGCCGGCTTCGCCTTCGGAGGACGGCCCCGCTTCTTCGGAGCTTCGGGCTCGGCGCCGGCCACCGGCTCGGGCTTCGGCTTCGGAGGACGCCCCCGCTTCTTCGGAGCCGGCCCATCGAGCGCCGCGCCCTGGGCCACCGTCGTCTCGGTGTCGAGATCGAGCTTCTTCTTCGGCTTCTCGGCGGCGGCCTTCGCGGGCTTCTTCTTCGGAGCGTCTTCGTCGTCGCCTTCTTCCTCCGACGACTCCTCGTCCTTCTCCTTCTCTTCGGGCTCCTCTTCGCCAGCGCCAGCCTCGCCGTCGAGGCCCAGCAGATCGTCGCCGAGCAGGTCGTCGCCCATGAGGCCCTGGAACTCTTCGATGCTGCGCTTGGGGCGCTCCTTGCCCGGCGGGAAGAGCACCACGTCGAGGGCGTCTTCGGCGTCGGCCTCGGTGCAGTTGAGGGCCGCGGCGAGCTCGCTGACGAAGAGGTGCCGCGCGTCGTTGTACTGCTCACGCTCCTTGGGCGGCAGCGGGCGCAGCTCCGACAGCACCTGCAGCCCCTTCACCACCTCGGCCAGGCCGATGAGGCCACCGATCGACAGGCGCTCGGTGTTGTCTCGGGCGCGCTTCTTCCAGTCGAGCGAGGCGCGCTCCGAGTCGCTGCGCAGGAACTCGAACACCTTCTTCACGTCGTCGGGCGTGGCGATGCGGCGCACGCCGTTCTTCGCCAGCTTGTCCTTCGGCACCTTCACGATGCCGCCGGTCTCGACGAAGCGCAGGGTGACGAAGACGAGCTTCTGGCCAGCGATCTCGTCGGTGGCGATCTCGGTGACGTTGCAGAGGCCCTGGTTCGGGTAGACGACCCGGTCTCCGACCGAGAGGTTCAACACGGGCAGGGGCGCGGCTGGGGCCGGCGTCACGTCGGGCATGGGCTCCTCGGCTCAACGAAAAACGACGGGGCGAGGCGTAGCACACGCCCCACCCCGGGAAAGGAAAGACCAGCGGCGCTTACGGGGTGATCGAGAAGCTGATGTTGAACGTCGCGCCGGCGTTCGTGTACCGGCCGACCGTCACGTAGGCCCGCGTCGGCGTGGTGCCATTGTTCCGGGCTGCCATCGTCTCGGCGCCGGTGACGCTGCTGTCGGCCCCGGTGACACAGGTCGCGGTCGCCGCCGTACAACTGCTCTCGGGATTGAAGAGGTTCAGCACCAGGTCCTCACCGCTCGAAGGTGTCGCGGTGACGGTGAGGAGCTGCCCTGCAGGGACTTCGACCTCGTACACACGCTCCGGGCCCGAGTAGGGGAAGCAGGTGCCGCCCGGGTTGATGTCCTTGCGGAGCCCGGTCAGCGTCTGGGCCGACAGCGTGCGCGGGAAGGGGCCCGCGACGACCTGCGGCGAGCGGCACGAGTCGCCCGTGATGAAGTTGGTGTTGAGCGAGAAGGTGCCGACCGACGAGAACGCCGACCGGCCGGCGACGATGACGTACGCGTTCTGCGGCGAGGTGGTGCCGTTGTCCCAGACGGCCGAGTCGACGCCGTTGAGGCCCTGCTGATCGCCCGAACCGGAGCAGACGCGCGGCATCGCGTTGCAGGCCGTCGCCACCCCCGGAATGACGTTGATGACGCCGTCGAACCCGCCCGAGCCCGTCACGGTGGTGACGAGCCGCTGGCGCGGAGGCACCGTCACCTGGAACACCCGGTCGCTGCCCGTCGAGAGCAGACACCCGTTGGCCGAGGTGGCCTGGGTGTAGTCGGCCGCGTAGCCCGCGAGCGAGAGCCCCGTCTGGGTGCCCGGCATCGTGATGGGCGGCGCCGTGGTGGAGCAGACGTCGCCGGGCAGGGTGCCCGTCGTCGCCGAGATGGTGAAGGTGCCGGTCGCGCCCGCCGGCGTGTCGACGACGACGAGCATCGTGCGCGCCGCCGTGCCGGTGTTCGTCCACACGAGCGTCTCGGCCGAGCCCGGCCCGGCGAGGTTCGTCGACGTCGCGCAGGTGCGCGTCGAGCACTCGGTCGCGCTGCCGTGCAGGTTGATCGACACGTCGAGGCCGGTCGAGGGCGTGACCGTCACCGTGAGCGTCTCACCAGCGCCGACCAGGCTGCTGTACGCGCGGTCGATGCCAGCGCTCGGAGGCGTTCCGCTCACGCAGCCCGACCCCGACGCCAGACTGCGAACGGCGTAGTCGTTCCCGAACCCGCTCAAGGCCTCGCCAGTCCGCGGCGTTCCGCTCACGAGCGCGAGCGGGTTCTCGCAGGCATCACCAGCAGCCGGCGCGTCGACGATCACGTCGAGGCGGAAGGCCCCGCCCGAGTCGAGGCCCGAGGCCGTGTCGGCGACGAGGAAGACGGTCTGCGCCGAGGCCGTGCCGTTGAGGTAGCGCACCGAGTTGATCTCGGAGGCTCCGCCGACGTCGTCCGTCGCCGCGCACACCAGCGGCGAGACGGCGCACTGCGAGTCGGGGCCGACGACGAGGTTGAGCGAAGGGTCGTAGAACCCGCTCGCGCCCTGACGGATCGACGCGAGCAGCCGCTGCCCCGCTGGAACGTTCACCGAGTAGACGCGGTCACGCCCGGTGAGCCCAGAGCACGTCGCGGAGCTCAGGTAGTCGTTGGTGTAGCCGACCGTCGTCCCCGTCACCTGGGTCGGCATGGCGGTGGAGCCCGCGGTGATGGTCTCGGCCGTCGCGCACGAGTCGCCCGGGAGCGGCGCGCCGCCAGCGGCGCCTCCAGCTGCAGCACCACCAGCCGAGCCGCCTGCAGCACCACCAGCCGAGCCGCCCGCAGCACCACCAGCCGCACCGCCTGCGGCACCACCAGCCGCACCGCCTGCGGCACCACCAGCCGCACCGCCTGCAGCACCACCAGCCGCGCCGCCCGCGGAACCACCAGCCGAGCCGCCCGCGGAGCCACCAGCCGCGCCGCCAGCCGAACCTCCGCCCATCGAAGCGGTGCAGGCGCCATTCATACAGACGTCCGAGCCGAAGCAGCCCAGGCACACCATGCCGTTGGTCCCGCAGGCCTGGTTCGAGGTGCCCGCGACGCAGAGCCCGTTGAGGTCGCAGCAGCCCGTGGCGCAGGTGTTGGGGCCGCACGCGGGCGTGCCACCGCCGGCGCCGCCGCCACCCGCGCTGCCACCGCCCGCCGCGGGGCTGTCACAGACGCCGCTGCCGTTGCAGATGCGCCCGGGCCCGCAGATGACGCAGGCGACGCCGCCCTGGCCACAGGCCGCGCGGGTGGTGCCGCCCTGGCAGACGCCGTTCATGTCGCAGCACCCGGCCGGGCACGTCTGCGGGTTGCAGCCGCTCGCCATGCCGCCGCCAGCCCCGCCCATGCCCCCTGCTGCGCCGCCGCCCGTCGCCGAGCCGCCCGCGCCGCCGTCGGTGAAGAACGAGGAGCCGCCGCCCGCGCCCACGCCACCGTCGACGATGGGCGTCTGGCACGTGCCCGCGCTGCAGACCTGGCCCGGGTCGCAGTTCGCGCTCGTCATGCAGCGCACGGGCATTCGCCCGCCGCACGCGCTCACCGAGAGAAGAATGAAACAACCACCTGCGGCGACGATGGAGGGGAGGCGCATCGGGCGGCGGGTTCTGCTGCAAAACCGTCGTCAGAATCAACTGCGGCCGCTGCGCATGGCAGAGGCGGCCTCTCAGCTTTCGAGAAAACGCCCGGCCTTCAGCGCTTCGACGCGTTGAGCTTCACCAGCATCGCGTGGAGGCGCGCGTCAATGACCTGGTTCACCTCGTCCGTCGTCACCCGCCGCGGCTGCCGCGCGAAGGCCGCGCCCGCCACCGCCACCACCGCCGCCGCCGTCATCACTGCGAAGAGCTTCTTCATGTGCGTTCACCTCGTGTGAAGGGAAGATGCGCACATGGTAGGCGCGGCGCGGGGTTGATCAATTTTTCGGCTACAGAATGCGCCCGGCGTGTAGCGAGCTGATCAGCGCCGCTTCTTCTCGGTGACGCTGATCACCAGCCGCCCGTCCTGCTCGTCGCTCGCGTCGTCGAGCAGGGTGAAGAAGAGCTGGCTCGCGTCCTGGACGAGCAGCGGCGTGTCGACGTTCGCGATGAGCAGCCCGCGCGTGGGGTGACCGACGACGCAGCGGGTGACGATCGAACCGGTCGCGCGCACGCGGGCCGGCGCGTCGGACTGGCGAACGAGGACTTCGTACGTCGCCTTCGGGTTGAGGCCGGTGAGGGTGACGCGCGAGGTGGGCGGCACCTCGTTCGCGAGCGGCGCCTTGAGGGTCTTCGCCCGGCCCTTCGCCTCGACCGTCAGGGTGCGGGGCTTCGT
>JALOQF010000345.1 GCA_025459425.1 Myxococcaceae bacterium
ATCGCCAACGAGTACAAGATGTTCATCGACGAGCAGCTCGCCTACGTGGCCGAGGTCGATGGCAAGCCGGCGGCGATGCTCTTCGCGATCCCCGACGTGAACGAGCTCGTGCGCGACTTCAACGGCGAGCTGATGAAGAACCCCATCAACCTCATCAAGCTGCTCTGGCGGCTGAAGTTCAACCGCCCGAAGAAGGCCCGCCTCATCATGCTCGGCGTGCACCACGACTACCGGGCGTCGCGAAAGTACGGCGCGCTGGTGGCGGTGCTCTACGAAGAGATCGCCGTGCGCGGAAAGGCCGCGGGCTACGAGGCGGGCGAGCTGTCGTGGACGCTCGAGGACAACGACGGCATCAACCGCGGCATCGAGCGCATGGGCGCGAAGCTCTACAAGCGCTGGCGCGTCTACGAGCGCGGGCTCTGACGCGGCGAGCGAGGCTTCACCGACAGGGCCTCGTGCTTTCGGGCTGGGCCATACCGCTCGATGCGTCAAGCGCGCGACCCGGACGTGTGGCTTCCCCGTCCAGCTGTGGATGCGAGCGGCCTTCTCGCTCGGCTCCTGCGAGAGCGCCGACGTCGCCAGCTCGAGCGGCTCCTCGTCGTCGAACCCGAGTTGACGAAGTTCGACAGGAAGAAGTCGCCCGCGAAGGGAACGGCTGGCCTGGCGCGCTCGACCGGGCAACGCACCGAGTGGTGTTCGCCCCTGCAGCCGGCGCCTCGAGCGCCTGCTGGTTCAAGGGCAACGGCCGACTCGACGGAACGCGACGCCGGGCCGAGAGCCCAAGGTGCACGGACCGTTCAGGGCGTTGTTCGAGCTGAGGCCCGGTTCAGGGCGGCGCCTCGGTCCCCTCGGGCGGAATCGCCACCTGGTCGAACGCGGCCTTGAGCGCCTTCGAGGGCCCTGGCGGCTTCGGCGGCGTGGGCGGGGCCGGGAGCTCGACCACGACGGCCTTGCGGCCCCGGAAGATGAACGGGTCGACGGGGCGGCGGCCGAGCTCGAGCTGGTAGTGCAGATGGGGCCCGGTACTGCGACCGGTGCTGCCGGACTCCGAGATGACGTCGCCCGCGCGCACGGTCTGGCCGGTCGTCACCAACACCCTCGAGTTGTGGCAGTACGCCGTCGTCACCCCTCGGCCGTGGTCGATGATGACGACCTTGCCGTTGACGGCGTCTTCACTCGCGCGCTTGACCACACCGTCCGCGACGACCTTCACCGCCGTGCCCTCTGGCACCGAGAGGTCGACGCCGGTGTGGAGATGCTGCGTCCCCAGCGTCGGGTGGGTCCGGAACCCGAAGGGTGAGGTGACGCGCGTACCCGGGGCCACCGGCCAGGACAGGCTGTAGGCCGTGCCCAACATCAGGGCCTGCGAGGCCGCCTCGATGACCGGGCCCCTGCCGGGTGGCAGCTGACGCGCCAGCGCCTCGAGCGTCGGGCGATCGCCCTCGGCGCGCGCACGAGAGACGGCGTAGCGCGCCAGCTCCGGGCCGGCGAACAGCGCCAGCACCGCGGCGTCGTCAGTGCCGAACTCGGCGCGGGCCCGCTCGAGCACCGACGCCACGGCCTCGGGCGAGTCCACCGGTCCCAATCCAAAGCGCGCGCGCAGCGCCTCGGCCTCGCTCGTCACCCCCCCCGGCCGGGCCAGCACCGCCCACGCGCCGCGGCCCAAGGAGGCGCCCGGAGACGCCAGCGGCAGCTCGAGCGATGGGAGGTCGTCGGGCAGCACCGTCGCGGGCAGCGGCACCTCGACCTCGCGCGCGTCGTAGAGCCCGCCGCTGAAGTACGCGAGGAGCGGCCGCGCCGTCGACCTCGAGCCCGCCACCTTCGCCACCGCGCTGCGCGTGAGCGCCCCCACCGGGGTGTGCCACGCCGCGGCCCACAGACAGAGCGCCGCAGCCAGGAAGTCGAGGAGGCCCCGGGACGAGGTGCGGAACATGGCTCACCGCACCAGGGCCAACAGTGACTGCGCCTCGAGCGTCAGCGCCACCGCCAGCGGGAGGGACAACACCGAGCCCCACAGCCCCACCGGCCAGGGCGACTTCGCCCGCTTCACCCGCGCCTCGCAGGCGGCGTCGGCGTGCTCCAGCGCCCGCAGCACCGCCCGCCAGCCGAGCCGCCCCGTCACCAGCACCAGCGCGAGCCACCCGAGCCCCCGCGCCACCACCTCGGCCACCGCCGGCGGCGCGACGTCGGTCTCGAGGGCGACGAAGAGCGTCGACTCCACGAGCCTGGCCACCGCATAGGCCCCGCCCGCCGCGAAGACCGCCGTCACCAGCGGCCGCACCAGCCGCATCGGCGTCGGCGTGCGATTGAGGCGGCCGAGCAGCGTCCGCCACGTCTCCTTCACCAGCGAGTAGCGCCGCTCCGTCTCGTCCTGCTCGCCGTAGCCGAGCTGAGGCAGCACCACGAGCACGTCGACCGCCAGCTCCCACGACAGGGCCAGCGCCCGGGCGATGAGGGTGCGCTGCAGCGGCCCCACCCGGTCGACCCACGCCGCCGTCGCCTCGCGTGATGCCAGCAGGCCATCGGCCCAGGCGTCGAGCCCGTCGACGAGCGTGAGGAGCCGGTCGTCGACCACGTCGGCGGCCGCGTGCACCCCGACCGCCACCAGCGCGAAGAGCCCCAGCGGCATGAAGCCGCCCCGGAAGAAGCCGAAGAAGCCACTCAGCCGCGCGAGTCTCAGGTCCGTCGCCACAGGGGTCTCGACTCTACGAACGAACGGCCTCGCCGCTTGATCTGTCAACCGCCGTGACAGCCCTGGCGTGGGGCTGGCATGGGAGCCCCCGACCCACCACCCATGGGAGGGCGTCTCGGCTGACCCATGGGAGCCCGACGCGCTGCGACATGGGACTTCATGGGAGCGAACGATTCACACAACGCCCCTGCCCTCGAAGACCCGTCTGGGTGAAACTCTGCAGCCCGTTCGGAATTTTTCGGGGTGTCGGAGAACCGCATGCGCCTGCTCGTCGTTGATGATGATCCCCACGTTCGACGAGGCGTGAGTGACGTGCTGCTGCCCACCAAACAGGTGTCGATCGTCGGGTCGTGTGGCACGGCCGCCGAGGCGCTCGACGCGGTGGCGCGGGGGCTCGAGTTCGAGGTCGCGCTGGTCGACCTCAACCTGCCAGACAAGCCCGGCACCGAGGTGCTTCGTTCCCTGCACCGCAGCCGGCCCAACGCGGTGCTGCTGGCCTTCACCCAGTTCGACGACGCCGACTCGGTGTTCAGCGCCCTGGAGAGCGGCGCGACCGGGTACCTGCTCAAGACGACGAGCCCGACCCGGCTGCTGCGCTCGCTCGTGGAAGCGCGCGATGGCGGCGCGCCGATGACGCCGTCGATCGCGCGGAAGGTGGTCGAGAGCTTTCGCCAGCGCCGGAGGCGACCGGCGGCCTTCGCCTTGAGCGACCGGGAAGCCGAGGTGCTCAAGCTCCTCGCCATCGGCACCAGCTACGCCGACACCGGCGCGCAGCTCGGCATCGGCCTGGGCACCGTGCAGACGCACGTGAAGAACATCTACCGCAAGCTCGAGGTGAACTCGCGCGAGGAGGCGGCCGACTGGGCCGCGGCGCACGGGCTCATCGACGGGCCACGAGGCTGACGACGAATGGGTGAACCGGGCTCCGACTGGGAAAGCGTCAACCAGCGCTACGTGCGCAGCCCGGGCGCCACCGCCCTCGTCGTCGTCGTCTTCACCATCTTCGGCGTGTCGCCCTGCTTCGAGGGCCTCGCACCACGCCTGGGGTACGGGCTGTCGGTCAGCGTGCCCGCGGCGCTGCTGGCGAGCACGTCGCTCGTCCTGACGGCCCTCGCCTTCCGCGCGGGTGGGCTGCACGACCGCCGCTACCGGTGGCTCAACCGCGGTGAGCGGGTGCTCCTGGGCGCGCTCACCACGCTCGTCATCTGCGCTTCGGGAAACCCGGTGAGCCCGCTGTGGCTGCTGCACGTCGTGCACGTGGTGACCTCGGGCCTGTCGGGCGCCGAACGGCGCTTCAACCTGCGCGTCTTCGCGCTGGTGCCGCTCGCGGCGGTGCTCTTCTTCGGCGCGACGCAGGGCCCCGGCGCCGGCGCGCTCGTCGCCGCCATCGCCGCCATCTCGCTCTACGCCTACGTGGCCATGGCGAAGCTGAGAGATCACCTGACGAGCACCATCGAGCAGCGCGACCGGCTCCAGGCCACGCTCGCCTCGCTCAGCCTCTCCGAGGAGCGGGCGCGCATCGCGCGCGATCTCCATGACGGCGTGGGCACCGAGCTGTCGAGCCTGTTCTGGCAGCTGCAGTCGCTCAAGCGGTCGGCCGGGCCAGACGTGCAGGCCTCGCTCGACTCGCTCACCCAACGCATCACCCAGAGCACCGACGAGCTGCGCAACGTCGTGTGGGAGCTCCGCGCGACGTCGCTCGAGTGGCCCGACCTCGTCGCGCACCTGCGCACGCGCTGCGTCGAGTTGGCAGGCGACGAGGCCACCGTCACCTTGCGCACCGCCGGCCGCGAGGCCGTCGCCATCTCGGGTGACCTGCGCATGAACGTCGCCCGCATCGTGCAAGAGGCGGTGCGCAACGCGATTCACCACGGGCACGCACGCACGGTCGACCTGCGGCTGGTGGTGAACGAGGCCCTCGTCATCGAGATCGACGACGACGGTGAGGGCATCGCCCCCGACGCCGCGAGGCGGAGCGTCGGCGGCATTCGCAACATCCAGGTGCGGGTGGCCAACCAGCGGGGCACCCTGGCGGTGTCGCGCCGCGAGGGGGGCGGCACGGCGCTCCGCATCATCCTCCCGCTGGATACGCCGGGCACGAGCAGCCGATCTGGCTGACGTCCCGCGGCGCCGCCGTGGTGCACCGCGGGCCCGTGTGCTGGCTGCGTCGATACGCAAGTCGACTCGGCCCGCCCTCTCGACACGACTCGGCCCACGACCGGGCCCTCAAGCACGAGGGCCAGCCGTGGGCCGAAACGCCTGCGTCAGCCGCTCAGGCCTGCGTGGTGGGCTTGGACTCGGCCGCCTCGGCGGGAGGAGGCGTGCCACCCGACGCCGCGGCGCGGTCGGCCAGGGCCTGCTTGCGCGACAGGCGGATCTTCCCGCTGCCGTCGATGCTGATGACCTTCACCATCACCTCGTCGCCTTCCTTCACCACCTCGGTGACGGTCTTGACGCGCTTGTCGGCGAGCTCGGAGATGTGAATGAGGCCGTCGGTGCCGGGGAAGAGCTCGACGAAGGCGCCGAACTCGACGACGCGGCGCACGGTGCCCAGGTACACCTGGCCCACCTCGGCTTCACGGGTGAGCGCCTGGATCATCGCGATGGCCTGCTTCACGCCCTCGGCGTCGGCCGAGGCGATCTCGACCTTGCCCGAGTCCTCGATGTTGATGGAGCAGCCGGTCCTCGCGATGATGTCGCGAATCACCTTCCCGCCCGGACCGATGACGTTCTTGATGTACTCGGTGCGGATCATGATGGTGTGAATGCGGGGCGCGAGCGGGCTGATCTCCTTGCGCGGCGCGGCGATCGTCTTCTCCATCGCGTCGAGGATCTGCATGCGGCCGCGGCGGGCCTGATCCATCGCGCGCAGCATCAGCTCGGTGGTGATGCCGGTGATCTTGATGTCCATCTGCACCGCGGTGATGCCCTTGCGCGTGCCGCAGACCTTGAAGTCCATGTCGCCGAGGTGATCTTCGTCACCGAGAATGTCGGTGAGGATCGCCACCTTGTCGCCTTCCTTCACCAGGCCCATGGCGATGCCGGCCGCCGGCGCCTTGAGCGGCACGCCCGCGTCCATCATGGCCAGCGCGCCACCGCACACCGACGCCATCGACGACGAGCCGTTCGACTCGAGGATGTCCGAGACGATGCGCACCGTGTAGGGGAACGCCTCCTTCGACGGGACGAGGTTCTTGAGCGCGCGCTCGGCGAGGGCGCCGTGGCCGATCTCACGACGACCGGGGCCGCGCAGGGGCTTGGTCTCGTTCACCGAGAACGGGGGGAAGTTGTAGTGGAGCATGAAGCGCTTCACCTGCTCACCCAGCAGGTACTCGATGCGCTGCTCCGAGTCGGCGGTGCCCATCGTGGCGGTGACGAGGGCCTGCGTCTCGCCGCGCTGGAAGATGGCCGAGCCGTGCGCGCGGGGGAGCACGCCGACCTCGAGGGCGAGGGCGCGCACCTCTTCGTGCGAGCGGCCACCGATGCGGCCACCCGTCACCGTCATCTCGCGCATGTACTCGTACTTGAGCTCTTCGTAGATCGCCTTGATCTGCCCGAGCTTCTTGGCGAACGCCTCGTCGCCGAGCTCGGCCTTGAGCTTCTCCTGCAGGGTCTTCGACACGGCCTTGAGCGCCGAGTAGCGATCGAGCTTGTCGTTGATGGTGTAGCCCTGCTTGATGCCTTCCCAGGTGATGGCCTTCGCCTTCTCCTTGAGCTCGGGGTCGAACTTCTGGGCCTTCTCGTACTCGCGCGTCTTCACGCCCGAGGCGGCGCGCATCTCGTTCATGACCGCGATGATCTTCCGGCACGCGGCGTGCGCGACGTCGAGGGCCTGCACCATCTCGGCCTCGGAGATCTCGTTCGCGCCACCCTCGACCATCACGATGGCGCCCTCGCTGCACGACACCACGAGGTCGACGTCGCTCGTCTCACGCTGCTTGTAGGTGGGGAAGAGCACCCACTGGCCGTCGACGCGGCCGACGCGCACGCACGCGATGGGGCCACCGAACGGAATGTCGCTGCAGGCCAGCGCCGCCGACACGCCGTTCAGCGCGAGCACGTCGGGGTCGTTGTTGCGGTCGGCCGAGATGACGTTGACGATGATCTGCGTGTCGTACGGGTAGCCCTCGGGGAACAACGGCCGGCAGGAGCGGTCGACGATGCGGCTGGTGAGCGTCTCCTTCTCGGTCAGCTTGCCCTCGCGGCGGAAGTACCCGCCGGGGATGCGGCCCGCCGCGTAGAAGTTCTCCTTGTACTCGACGGTGAGGGGCAAGAAATCGACGTCGCGCTTGTCCTTGGCGCTGACGGCGGTGGCGAGCAGCACGGTGTCGCCGAAGCGCACGGTGGCCGAGCCGTCGGCCTGCTTGGCCAGCTTGCCGGTCTCGAGCACGAGCTCGCCGTTGCCGATCTGAATCTTCCTGGTGATGACTGCCATGGGGTTCTGGCTCCTTGAGAGGCGCCCCGTTGAAGAGGCGCGGGGTGGCTCCAGTCGCCGTCGGCGGTCCGTCGTCTTGATCCCTGATCGCAGGCGCCGAAGAGGCCTTCAGCGACTCCGAACAGAAAACCAAAACGAAGGAAGTCCACCCGCCAATCGCGTGCTGAAGAGGGGTGAAACGACAGAGGGCGTCGGACCACCCGACGCCCTCCAGTGCTGCTTCGTTACTTGCGGATGCCGAGTCCGTCGATCAGCTTCTTGTACCGGTCAGGGCTCTTGCCCTTGAGGTAGTCGAGCAGCCGGCGGCGCTGACCGACGAGCTTGAGGAGCCCGCGGCGGCTGTGGTGGTCGTTCTTGTTCGTCTTGAAGTGCTCCGTGAGGTGGCTGATGCGCTCGGACAACAGCGCGACCTGCACCTCGGGCGACCCCGTGTCCTTCTCGTGGGTCCGGTACTTCGAGACCAGCTCCAGCTTCTTCTCTGCCTGCACCGACATGAAATGACTCGCTTCAGCCCGCTCCGGGGAAACGACAGTTCCACCAGACGCCCGCGGAGGGGTGCAGACGGGGTGGGCCTTGCGCCTGACTGGCGAAGACGAAGCCGCACATATGCCGCGACCTCTCCCGGGTCAACAGCGCG
>JALOQF010000346.1 GCA_025459425.1 Myxococcaceae bacterium
CAGGCGGTGAAGCAGCCCAACGCGTACCCGGTGACCGACCCACGCGCGATGTCATCGGCGGCGCTCATGTTCCACATCGTGTCGCGCCACCACGCGTACCTGCGCGACGTGCTCGCCATCGCCGCCGGCCTGTCGCTGAAAGTGGAGCGCGTGCACCAGGGCCGCGAGGCGCCGCTGGGCCGGGTGCGGGCCGTCGTGCACGAGCTGCGCGCGCTGCTCGAGCCGCACATCGAGCACGAAGAGGCGGTGCTCTTCCCCGCCCTGCTCGAGCACTCGTTGACGCCCGAGGAGCTCTCGCGTGAGGCCGCCGACTCGAAGACCGATCACGAGCGCACCAGCGCGCTGTTCTCGGAGCTGCGTCGCCTCACCTGGGACTACACCCCACCCTCGTGGGCCTGCTCGAGCCTGCGGGGCCTGTACCACCAGCTCGAGGGCCTCGAAGCCGACACGCTCGAGCACGTGCACCTCGAGAACTACGTGCTGTTTCCCCGCCTGGCCGCGCAGCGAAGGGCCCAGCACGGCGCTACCTGACGAACGTCGCTTTGGGGCATGATGCCGTCATGTCCCGCTGGGTGGTGGTGGTGTGTTGGGTGGCGCACGCGGCGGTGGCCGACGAGCTGCAAGACTTCACGACGCTGGGCGAGGCCGAGCGGCGCGCGATGGTGGCCTCGACGCCGAGGGAGCAGCTCGAGCGCATCATGAAGGAGACGCCTCAGGCGAAGCTGCTCGGCATGGGGCAGCGCATCATCCAGGGCGTCAACACCTACAAGTACCGCATGCTGAAGCAGGAGCGCGTGCGCGGCGAGCTGCTCCCGGAGCAGGTCATCGACGTGTACGTGCGCGAGTCGCCGTTCGCGGTGCGGCTCCACTACGTGAAGGGCCCCGGCGCGGGGCGGAAGGTGCTCTTCAACCCGAAGGTGCGCCCCGACGAGCTCCGCGTGCGCGAGGCGGGCTTCCTCTCGGTCGCGGGCGCCATCTGGCTGAGCGTCGACTCGTCGTTCGCGAAGGCCGACTCGAACCACTCGGTGCGCGAGGCGGGCATCGGCCCTCTCTTGGGACGACTCCTGCGCGACACGGAGCGGGCGAAACCCCTCGGCGGCTTCCCCTTCGTGCCCGAGGGCTGGAACGATCAGGGCGAGTACTGCGGAGCGTACCTGTCACCGCCGGCGTCTCCGCCATTCGACTATGCGAAGACGCGCATCTGCACCGACTTGAAGGCCGGCGTGCCGATGAAGGTCGAGGGCTACGGCCTCAAGGGCGAGCTGCTTGAGAAGTGGCACTTCTCGGACTTCACGCCCGACACCTGGCCGAGCGAGTTCTTCGACTCCGAGAAGGGCAAGCTCTGATCAGGCGCCCTTGAGCGAGTGGACCCAGGCCTCCGAGAGGCCGGCCGAGCGGGCGCCCCGCACCAGCGCGTCGACGAAGCGCGGGCTCACCGGCCCGTCGAGGCTCTTGCGCGTGGGGTTGGTGGTGAAGGCCGTGGCCTCGACGATGGCGCCCGACGAGAGCGTCACCGTCACCGGGCGCTCGACGCACATGCCCGTCACCGCGCCCTCCTTGTGCTGAATGATGGGCCAGTCCTTCTCGGCGATGTCGAACACCACGCCGCACACGCGCGTGCCCGGCGCGTCGGCCAGCCCCGCCACCCGGCCACCCCACCAGCGCGAGGGGAAGTCGTAGACGAGCGACAGATCGCGCGCCTCACCGAGCTCACCCTTCGGCAGCTCGAAGAAGTCGTAGCCGTGCTGCGAACGCCACTCGACGAAGGCGTCGCGGTCGAGAATGGTCGAGTACGCGAAGTACTTGCGGGTGCCCTGCCCAGCCGAGTCGCGGGCCTTCATGACGAGATCGTAGTGCGCGTCCATGGGGCGGCTTGTTGCCGACGACGCGCGCCAGATGCAAGCGGCTCAGGCGCGGAAGACGTCGAACATCGCGCCCACGTCGAAGCGCGACGTCTTGAGGAAGACGTTGAGCGCCTTCTCGGTGGCCTCGGCCACCGCTTCCATCTTGCGCAGCCGTTCGACCTTCTCGCGCTCGACGCTCCCGTCGGCCTCGGCGAGCTTGCGGGCCTCGGCGAGGTCGGCACGAATGCGCGCGATGAAGGCGAACTCGCGCTCCTCGATCACCCGGCGCGCCATCTGGAGCAGATCGGTCTCGGCCCGGTAGCGCCACGACGCATCGCCCGGCGTGCGCACGCGCAGCACCACGCCCCAGCGCTCGAGATCGCGGATCAGCATCGACACACCGCCCTTCGAGAGATCGAGCTCCTTCTCGATCTCGGCGGCGGTGAGCGCCTGGTCGCGCAGGTACAGGAGCGCCCACACGCGGCCCTGGTTGCGCTTGAAGCCCCAGAACTCGATCACGTTGCCGACGGCGTCGATGGCCATCGCTTCCCACCCGGACTGCGGCGTGCGTGCGCTGGTGGCGGCGCTCGGGCCCCAGAGGTACCCCTTCATGCGGCCCCCTTGAGTGTCATGCCGCGGGCGAGCGTGCGCGCCCAGTGGATGAGGTTCTTGCCCAGCTCGGTGCGGCCGTACTCGCCCAGCACGTCGACGGCGGCGTCGAGCTCGGCGTTCATCATCGCGATGGCCTCGTCGAGCGCGCCCGACACCAGCACCGACGTGCCCAGCTCGCGCACCTTGTCGACGCCGAGCGCCCCGAAGCGCCACGCCTCGTCGATGCGCTTCTTGAGCTTGTCGTCGTTGCGACAGGCCAGCAGCACCGGGAGGTTCGGGGTCCGCGACGAGAGGTCGGCGTACTGGGGCTTGCCCTCGTCGGTGCCGGTGACGTCGCGCACGTCGTCGGCCATCTGGAACGCGACGCCGATTCGCCGGCCGAAGGCGTCGAAGCGCCGGCCTGCGTCCTCGTGGCCTGCCAGCGTCGCCACCGCGCGGCCGCAGAAGCCGAAGAGCGAGCCCGTCTTGCCTTCACCGATGGCGCGGTGGTCGGCCAGCGACAGCGACAGGTTGCCGCGCGCCTGCACCTCGGCGATCGCCGCGCGCGTCATCTCCTGCACGGTGGCGAGCGAGAGCGTGCCCAGCCGAGGATCGGCCTTCGCGAGCTCGAAGAGGCCGCCCGAGAGGAGCAGGTCTCCAGAGAGCACGGACACCGTATTGCCCCACCGCGCGTTCACCGTGGGCTTGCCGCGGCGGAACATGCCCGCGTCGACGACGTCGTCGTGGAGCAGCGAGGCCGCGTGAATGAGCTCGGCCGCCATGCCCACCGTCACCAGCCGCGGGTCCTCGAACTCGAGCGAGTCGGCGAAGATCTTCACCAGCATCGGCCGCGCCCGCTTGCCGCCGCTCAACACCAGGTGCCGCGCCGCGATCACCAGCGTGTCTTCGGGCGGCGGTGCGTCGCCCCCGAGCTGCGCCGTCAGCGCCGCCTCGACCTGCGTCAGGTACCCCGCGAAGATCGTCGTCGGATCCATGCGCGTTCATATAGTTCAAGGCGTTTTGAACTGCATGGCCGCAGTGAAAACCTTCGTGAAGTTGGATGGTTGGAAGCGACCAGACGCACATTGAAGCGGCGGAACCGATCGGCTACTGACTCGCGCATGGCCGTCAGTCACGACTTCAAGGTGTTCGCTGGCAACTCGAACCGGGGGCTGGCGGAGCGGATCTGCGAGTACCTCAAGCGGCCGCTGTCGAAGGCCGACGTGGGGCGCTTCAGCGATGGCGAGATCCAGGTCGAGATCGGCGAGAACGTGCGCGGCTTCGACGTCTTCGTGATCCAGTCGACGTGCCCGCCGGTGAACGATCACCTGATGGAGATGCTCATCATGTGCGACGCGCTCAAGCGGGCGAGCGCGGCGTCGATCACGGCGGTCGTCCCCTACTACGGCTACGCGCGCCAGGACCGGAAGGTGTCGGCGCGCACGCCCATCACCGCGAAGCTGATCGCCGACCTCTTCGAGTCCGCGGGAGTGACGCGCGTGGTCTCGATGGACATGCACGCGGGGCAGATTCAGGGCTTCTTCAACATTCCCACCGACCACCTCTACGCCTCGCCGGTGTTCCTGGACGATCTGCGCAAGAAGTTCCCCACGAGCGAAGATCTGGTGATCGTCTCGCCCGACGCGGGCGGCGTCGAGCGGGCGCGCGCGTACTCGAAGCGGCTCAACTGCCCACTCGCAATCATCGACAAGCGGCGGCCCCGCGCGAACGCGTCAGAGGTGATGAACCTCATCGGCGACGTGAAGGGCAAAGACGCGATCATCGTCGACGACATCGTCGACACCGCCGGCACGCTCACGCAGGGCGCCGCGGCGCTCAAGGAGAAGGGCGCACGCAGCGTCTTCGCGTACATCGTGCACCCGATTCTGTCGGGGCCGGCCATCTCGCGCGTGAACGAGTCGGTGCTCGAAGAGCTCGTGATCTCGGACACGGTGCCGCTCAGCAAGCCCGCGCAGGCCTGCGCGAAGATTCGCCAGGTGTCGTCGGAGCGGCTCTTCGGCGAGGCGATCGCGCGCATCTACCGGGCGGAGTCGTTGTCGAGTCTCTTCGTGTAGCGGGGCCGGCGCTCGGTTGGCCAGAGACCAGCTGGTCTCGAGCGTCGGGGCTCCTCGGCGGTGCGCTGGTACGCTAGGCGCTGCGCGTCCACCGCCCCGGAGCTGCCATGCGCTCGTCCCTCGTCGTCGTCGTCGCCCTCGCGGCCTGCACGCCCGCGCCCAGGGCCTTCCCCGAGGGCTATCTGTTCGGAGCCTCCATCGCCGGGTTTCAGGTCGACATGGGCTGCCCCACCCTGCCCGCCGACCAGTGCGAAGACCGACGCAGTGACTGGTACCAGCTCATCACCAGCCGCGCGCAGGTGAACGCGTCGGTGGCTCCGTTCTTCACCTGGGACGCGCCGTCGACCGGCCCTGGCCACTGGGAGCTCTTCGAGCAGGACTTCACCGCCGCCAGGCAGGACCTGGGCCTCAACGCCATGCGCCTGTCGCTCGAGTGGAGCCGCATCTTCCCCAACGCCACCGACGGACTGGAAGGAGACGCGCTCGCCGCCGCCGCCAACAGCGCGAACGTCGACCGCTACCACCAGATGTTCGCGTCACTCAAAGCGAAGGGCATCACGCCCCTGGTGACGCTGAACCACTACACCCTCCCCGTGTGGATTCACGACGGCATCGCCTGCCACCAGGCGCCGGCCACGTGCACGAACCGCGGCTGGCTCGACAAGGAGCGCCTGCACCGCGAGATCGCGAAGTACGCCGGCTTCGTCGCGAAGGAGTTCGGCGGCGAGGTCGACCTCTGGGCCACCCTGAATGAGCCCTTCGCGGTCGTCATTCCCGGCTACCTGCAGCCCGGGAAGGATCGGGTGAACCCACCCGCGCTCTCCTTGCGCTTCGAAGACGCGCGCTCAGTCGCCATCGCCATGATCGAGGGGCACGCGCGAATGTACGACGCGGTGAAGGCCAACGACACGAAGGACGCCGACGGCAACGGTAAGCCCGCCGAGATCGGCATCGTCTACCCGATCGCGCCGACGCTCCCGAAGAACCCCGAAAGCGCCGTCGACAAGCGCGGTGCCGAGAACGTCTTCTATTTGAACAACCAGCTCTTCCTCGACGGCGTGCTCAAGGGAACGATGGACGCGAACATCGACGGCCGGCCCGATGGCCCGCCGCGCGACGACCTCGTCAATCGCTGCGACTGGCTCGGCATCAACTACTACACGCGCGCCACCGTCACCAGCACCGAGAGCCCGAGCTTCCCGCAGTTCTCGGTGCTCTCGACGTTCGACCCGTTCTCACTCGAGCTCTGGGACGACACGCCGAAGGGCCTCTCCGACGCCATCACCTGGGCGAAGAACCGCTACGGCAAGCCGATCTACATCACCGAGACCGGCACCGACGCCGCGGCTGCCCCCGAGAAGGCTGCGAGCTGGCTCGTGCGGTACCTGACGATGACCCAGAAGGCCCAGCAAGACGGCGCCGACGTGCGCGGGTTCTTCTACTGGTCGCTCATCGACAACTACGAGTGGAACCACGGCATGGCGATGAAGTTCGGGCTCTATGCGGTGGCGAACGACGCGCAGAAGACGCGCACGCCGCGTTCGGCCGTGCAGGCGTACGGGCAGATCACGAAGGCGAAGGACATTCCGGCCGAGCTGAAGCAGCGCTACCCGGTGCCGTGAGCGTCACGCCGGGATCGCGACCACCACCGTCGTCGCGTTGTGCCACCCGTCGAGCCGCCCGCTGAAGCGAGCCACCTCACCGTAGGTGACGAAGCCGGCGAGCGGGACACCCGGAAACACCCCACGAATCGCCTCGACCTCGTCGGGGAAGCGGCGGCCGAGCAGCATGCGCCGGCAGATGCAGTCGAACACGAGCACGCCGGCGATCGGGTGTGCGCCGAGGTTCTTCTTCGCCTCGTTCGCCGCGGTCGTCGCGGCCGTCAGCAGGCGCTCGGGGTCCGCCTCGAGGATGCAGACCTCACTCCCCTCGGCGACCTGGGCGATCATCTCGAGCTCGCCGTTGGGCCCCACGAAGATGGGCGCACGCACGTGGGCGAGCTGGTTCAGGAAATACACGCCCAGCTCGTGCGCGATGAGGAACCGCTGAGCCGAGCCGGGCTCGAGCGTGACGCCCTTCGAGGCCGCGAACCGCCGGTAGGCCTCGAACGCCGGAGCCCCGTTGAGCTCGACGATCGTCGTCCCCCGCGTCTTCGTCGCCGTCAACCGGGGCGTCGCAGGCACCAGCCCGTGCTCGACACCGACGCCCCACCCGATGCGATCGAACGCGTGCACCACCACGGCGCCCCGCGGCTCCACCCGCTCGGCGTTGGCGACGGGAGTCTCCTTGAAGGCGCCGTCGTCGGCCGAGGCACCTCCGACGATCTGCTGGAAGGTCCGCGTGCGCGCGCGCAGCTCCTTGACCAGAGGCTCACCCACGCCCGCGAGGCCGTCGACCAGAGCGAGCGTCGTCGACAGCGGCAGCCCTGCGTCCCGCGCAGCCTTCGCCTGGTCCACGAAGCCCGCGCACAAGGTGGCAGCGGCCTGAGAAGGGTCGGCGCGAACCTCGCCTGCGATGGCTTCATGGAATCGAGCGCGCGTCGACCGCACGAGGAAGACCACGAGCGCGTCGCGGGCGAAGCCCTGCTCGTCGAAGCCGCCCCCGCTGTGACAGGCCAGCCAGCGGGTGGTCGGCGAGCACTCGCGCATCGCCTGTCGAACGACCTCGAGCCGATGTGTCGGAGGCGCGAAGACGAGCCCCAGTTCGGGTGGCCCATCGAGTCGCTCGCGAGCCCGGGTGAAGGCCTCGCGGACCGCCTGCGTGGTCTCGGCCTGCAACGACTTCCCCGAGCCGGTGAGCGTCGACATGCGCGCGCACTCCACCGTCACGGCGCGCGGCGCGCAAGCGATGGCCTCCCCGTCTGGGTCCGGCGCTGAGGGACCTCTGGCGGCGAGGCCGCGCTGGTCTTCCTCGTGCCCGCTGCGCAGCTGCCAATCGAAGAGTCGAGGTCAGGTCGCGAGCCGAAGGACCCCTAGCGGCGTCGAAGCACGGGTTGGACCGACGACATTCAGCCTCATGACCGAGTTGCGTCTCGAACTCGTCGCCGCGGCCGAGCGCGCGCACCGTCAGCGCACGGTGCTGGCGCCTCGACGGCGTGCAGCTGGGGCGCGACCGACGGGACCGCGCGCGCTCACGTCGAGTGCCGATTTCGAGCGGCGATCAACGCAAAGCGCACGGTGGCGTCGGTCTCGGTCTCGAGGCGCTTCACCACCGCCTGTTTCGCCGCCGCCGAGGTCGCCGACGCAAGCCCATC
>JALOQF010000347.1 GCA_025459425.1 Myxococcaceae bacterium
GGTTGACGCCGTCGAACTTCGCCCAGAAGGGGCGCGGGTCGTTGTCCATCAGCTCGAAGCCCTCGGCGGCGAACGACTTGCGCAGCTGCTCCTGCACCTGCCGCACGGTGGCCACGTCCTTCACGTAGACCTGCAGCGCGCCCGTCGTCTCGTCGTTGAGCTGGTAGAGCTGGCGAAGGCCGTCGTCGTTCATGAACGTGTTCCAGCTCGACAACATGCCGATGTTGGCGGCGATGGCGACGACCGTGACGTCGATGGTGTTGTTGGTGCCCTTGAAGGTGGGGGCAGCGAAGGTGAGCTTGTCGCCGACCTTCACGTCGAGCTTCTTCGCCTGCTTCTCGAAGATGAGCAGGCCATCGGCGCGCTTGAGGCCGTCGAGCGTGCCGGACTTGAGGTTGACGACCTTGAGGAAGCCAGGCTCGTTGGCGACGTCGATGCCGGCGATGCCGACCTGCATCGAGCCGGTGTCGCTGATGAGCTTGGCCCAGCCGCGCCCGCGCTGGACGACGTAGTCGAGGTCCTTCACGTCGCGCTGAACGATCTCGCGCAGCTTCTTGTACTGCGTCACCACCGGCGCCGACGAGCTGGCCGTCGACTTGTAGAAGCCCGCCACGTTGACGTGGCCGCTCATCAAGGTGGTGGCCGACACCAGCAGCGTCGTCTTGGTGCCGACGTAGATGCCCGCGAGGCACACGAGCAGGGCGGTCACCACCATGATGGCCGCGCCGAGCAGGAGCGACCGGATGCGGTGCTGCACCAGGCTGCGGAACGCGATGAGCCAGAGGATCGGGTCGAAGATGGTCATGGGCTCACTCGTCGGCCTGCATGGCGCGCAGCGGAGACACGCGCGTGGCGATGATCGCCGGCAGCATCGTCGAGCCCAGCGTCACCAGGAGGATGATACCGAGCGCGATGATGAGGTTCGCGGTGGACAGCTCGGGGAGCAGGCGCGGCCCCGAGAAGAAGAAGTAGGCGACGTCGTTCGGCGCGGCGATGCCGTGCGAGTGCAGAAAGCTCATCAGCCCCGAGCCCACCAGCATGCCGAGGCCCCCGAAGACGAGCCCGAGCACCACCGACTCGACCAGCACCATCGACAGCACGAGCGTGCGCTGCGCGCCGATGGCCCGCATGGTGCCGATCACCTGCGTGCGCTGGAGCGTGGCCATCATCATGGCGTTGTTGATGATCACCATCGCCACGCCGAAGATGAACGCGACGGCCATCACGAGCAGCACGCGGAAGAAGAGGATCACCTGGCCGAGCAGCCCAGAGGCCTGCTGCCACGACACGGCCTTGATCCCGAGGTTCTTCTCGGTCGACAGCGCGTTGAGCTCGTCGATCGTCTTCGAGAGCAGGGCAGGGTCCTTCAGGATCACCGCCGCGTGCAGCACGACGCCGCCGTTGATCTCGGCGTCGCTGTAGACGCGCCGCACCAGATCGTCCTCGCGCAGCCGGCGCCCCACGCCGGTGAACTCCTTCTTCTCGTCGATGACGCCCGCGGTCGCCTCGGCCACCACCGTGTTGCCCTCGCCGAAGAGGTCGTCTTCGGCGCTCTCGCGGGTGACCTGCTTCGCGCCGGTCTCGCGCTTGAGCTGCGCGAGCTCCTCGGCCTTGTCTGCGGTCAGGTAGCCGTAGAGATCGCGGAAGCTCATCAGGTCCATCAGGCTCGTGGTGCCGGCGAGCGGCGACTTCTCGAGCCCGGTGAAGGCGAAGGTTCCGTACACTTTCACGTTCACGGCCGAGATGGCGCCCGCGCGGCTGAAGGCCTTGATGGTGAGCGTGTCGCCGACGCGCACCTTGTAGAGCTGCAGCATGGGCGCGAGCTGCTCGTAGAAGAACCCGTGGCGCACCTCGAGGTTCTCGTCGGTGGTGTCGAAGAACGCGGTGAGCAGCGTCGCCAGGTCCTTCTCGTCGCTCTTGAGGAAGCCCTGGAGCTTCGTCACCGCCTCGCTCGTCTTGAGGTCGTCGAGCTGGAGCACGATGTCGCGCGTCTGCGCCTTGTTCTCCTTGACGAAGCGCTTCAGCTCGTCGTCGGTGGCGATGAGCCGCCCGAGCGAGCGCGCGTCCTTCAGCTTGTCAAGGCGGCGCGCGCTCTTGAGCTTGAGCTGGTCTTCGTAGAACAGCTTGGCCACGAGGAACCCGCGCTGGCCCTTCGGCACGCGCGTGCCGTCGACGATCTGCATGCGGTCGAAGGACTGCTGGAAGCGGTCGAGGTCGGTGCCGAGATAGCGAATGAACAGCAGCTGCGAGTCGGTGACCTGCGGCGCGATCTTGTTCTCGAGGAACTCGAGCGAGCCCCAGGGGTCGTTGTCGAAGCCCGCCCAGAAGTCGTCGCTCGAGACCTTCTGGAGCGCGGCCACCACCTCGGGGTCGATGGCCTTGTCCTGGAGGATCGCCGCGGCCTTCTTCTGATCGGCGTCGAGCACCTTGATCATCTGGCGCACGTGGCGTCGCGAGGCAGTGATACGCGTGTCGAGCTCGGCCGGCGCGAGGTTCTTGTACTCGGGGCGGTCGACGACGCCGTCCTTCGCCTTGAGGAGGTTGCGCAGCTCCTCGAGCGCGACGTCGACGGTGTTGCCAGACGTGATGAGGGCGCCCGAGACGCCCATGGGCACGACCTCCTTCACGTTGGGGTGCGCCTCGAGGGCCTCTTTGATGCGCGGGAACTCGGTGACGGCGCCGAGGTCGGGGTCTCCGCCCATCGAGCCATAGAGCGACAGCTCGTCCTTCGACTTCGCCGAGTAGATCTGCACGTGCCCGGCGGCCGAGCCGATCACCGAGCGCGCCATCGCCGCGTTGAGCGAGTCGAGCAGGCCGCCGACCACCACGAACAGGAACGTGCCGAAGAGGATCAGCGCGCCGATGATGAGGTTGATCGGGCTGGCGAGCAGGTTTCGCCAGGCGATCTGCACCAGCATGCTCAAGCGGCCCATCACGCCCTCACTTCGTTCGCCGCGGCCTCTCCCAGCGAGAGCGCGTGCGCCACCGCGTCCTTCGCGCTCTCGCGCCCGAGCACCTTGCCGTCCGCCAGGCGGATCACCGCGTTGGCGTGCTGCATCACCTTGTGATCGTGCGTCGAGAAGATGAACGTCGTGCCCTTCTGCTGATTCAGCGACTTCATGAGGTCGATGATCTGGTTGCCAGTGGCCGAGTCGAGGTTCGCCGTCGGTTCGTCGGCCAGCACCAGCAGCGGGTCCGTCACCAGCGCCCGCGCCACCGCGACGCGCTGCCGCTGGCCACCCGACAGCTCGCTGGGCCGGTGCTTCGCGTGGGTGTGCAGCCCGACCTGCTCGAGCAGTTGCATCACCTTCGCCTTGCGCTCGCTCCCGCCGAGCTTGCCTTGCAGCAGCAGCGGGAACTCGACGTTCTGGAAAACGGTGAGCACCGACACGAGGTTGAACGACTGGAAGATGAAGCCGATGGTGTTGAGCCGCAGGTCGGTCAGCTCGCGCTCCGTGAGCTTCGCGGTGTCCTTGCCAGCCACCTCGACGACGCCGCGGGTCGCCGTGTCGACGCAGCCGATGAGGTTGAGCAGCGTCGTCTTGCCCGACCCCGAAGGCCCGGCGATCGACAGGAACTCGCCCTTGAGCACCTCGAGCGACACGCCCCGCAGGGCCTGCACCGTCGTCTGCCCGAGCTGGTACTCCTTGACGACGTCCCGGATCGACACGATGGCGTTCATGGCGCGTTCCGTATCGCAGCGCCCGGGCGCGCGCATGGAGAAAGCAGCCCGCGCTCGTTGAAGAATCGTGAAGTGGTTCGTTGCTGGTGCAGGTCGATTCCTTTAGTTTCCGCACCCCTGGAGGGAGCTCCATGTCGCTCAACGAAGAGGCCATTGCCGAGAAGCTCGCCGAGCTCGAGCCCGCGTGGGCTGGCCGGCCCAACCTGTTCTCGAAGGAGATCGCCGCGAAGGACGTGAAGGCCATCGCGACGCGGCTCGACGACGCGCTGCCGGCCGTTCGTGGCGACGCCGCCGAGGCCCTGGGCCTCCTGAAGGACGTGTCGGCGGTCGCGAAGCTCAAGGCGATGTTGGGCGACCCCGAACCGGTGGTGCGTCGCTCCGCGGCCATCGCGCTGGCGAGCCTCGGCAACGAGGACCTCGCGCAGGAGTTCGTGAAGAACCTCATCGACGCCAGCGCGAAGGTGGTCGCGGGCGCCGCCACTGCGCTCGGGCTCGCGGGGTACAAGCCGGCGGTGCCGTACCTGCTCAAGGCCTATCGCACCGAGCACCCGCGGGTCGCCGCTGCGATCGCCACCGCGCTCGGTCAACTCAAGGACAGGCAGGCCACCCCCTGGCTCGTCGCCGCGATGAAGACCGGCCTGTCACCCGTCGAGGCCGCTGCCGCGCTGGGCGAGCTGAACGATCCGGCTGCCACCCGCCCGCTGTGCGAAGCGCTGACGCACGAGCTCCCGGCCCTCCGCGCGGCCGCAGCCCGCTCGCTGGGCCGCCTCGCCACCGCTGGGAGCGTCGACTTCGTGCTCAGGGACCAGGCGCTCGCCTCGCTCCACAAGCTCACCAAGGACACCGATGAGCGCGTGCGTTTCTGCGCGGCCCTGGCCCTCGCCGGCTTCGGCGACCCCGTCGGTCAGCAGCAGCTCAAGCAGCTCCTCGCCAACTAAGCCCGCCGTCCCACCAGGAGACCCATGGCCGCCTCACGCAGTCAGGAACCGCAGCGCCCGCCGCTCCCGCAGCCCGAGTACCCCGCGATCGCGACCTTCGTCGACAGCGCCTCGAAGGCCGAGATCGATGGCCTCTTCGCCGACCTCCGCGAGGGCCTCGCCGCCATGAAGGGGCCACGCGCCGAGCAGGGCAAGAAGGTCTCGAAGGCCATCGAGCGCACCGAGGAGCTGTTGTCCCACCTGCTCCAAGTGCGCGAAAAGATTGCGTCGGAGCGGAAGGGCAAGCGCTGACCAGCACCCCCTCGCAACTCGGGGTCTCGTTCGCCGAGAATGAACGTACAGGGCGTCGCTGGCGCAGGGCCGGCGGAAGCAAGACCCTGACACTTCACGCAGGTCTCTGGAGGCTCACATGGCCGTCAACCGCATCGATTCCACGCCGGTTCGTATCTCCACCAACTTCACCGTCGGCAAGCAGTCGCAGGGCGTCGACTTCGGGCAGCGCATGCAGGCGGGCCTCGCGGGCGCGGGCAACGCGATCGCGGCCGGCGCCGGTCTCCTCGGCGGCGCGGTGCCCGGCATGGGCATCGTCTCGGCGGCCGTCTCGTCGGTCTCGAACCACATCGGTGGCCCCTCGTCGGCCAGCTACGCCTCGAGCGGCATGGTGAACGTCGGCGGCGGCCTCGGCGGCCCCATCAACACCACGGTGGGCGGCGGCACCGGCCCCGTCACCGGCAGCTCGATGGGCCCGAACTTCGGCACCGGCGTCTCGCAGAACGACGTCGGCATGGGCAACCAGGCCATCGGCGGCATGCAGGGTGAGATGAGCAACATGCTCCGTCTGCAGTACCAGATGCAGAAGGAGAACATGGCCTACACGTCGATGTCGAACGTGATGAAGGGCAAGCACGACACCGTGAAGAACACCATTCAGAACGTCCGCTAAGCGCGCTCGACGAACTGAAGGTGCACTCGAGGGCGACCGGAAACGGTCGCCCTTTGTGCTATTAAGCGTCTCGTCACGTTGCCTCCACGAAAGGACAGCCACCAGATGGCGGAGACGAAGTCGGACATCGCCGGCAGCATCCTCCCGATGAGCAAGCAGCAGGCGATGATCATGCTCGAGTCGGTGTACCTGTGGATGGACCTTGGCAAGTTCGAGCACGCGCGCGAGCTCGTGAACGGCGCTGCCGCGCTGATGCCGAAGACGAAACAGGTGCAGTTCGCCCTGGGCACGCTCGAGTTCAACCAGCAGAAGTACGACAAGGCCCTGCAGGCCTTCCGCACCGCGCAGCGGCTCGACCCCAAGTCAGCGCTCGCCCGCGCGCACTGCGCTGAAGCCCTCTTGTTCATGGGCAAGACGGGCGAGGCGCTCAAGGAGCTCCAGGCCGCCCTCGACCTCGAAGACGACGGTGGCGTGCCCGAGTTCGCCTACCGCTTGTGTCTCTTCGGCGGCGCGCTCGACATCGAGCGGGCGCTCAAGGAATCGAACGAGAAGAAGCGCGCCGAGCGCTTCGACGGTGCCATGAAGGCGTTTCAGCTGGCGGCGAAGGTGCAGCCCGATGCCGCCGAGCCGCGGATTCGGCTGGGTGAGGTGTTCGTCCTCAATGGCAAGAACGCCGAGGGCAAGACCGAGCTCGACGCGGGCCTCAAGCTGTCGCCCACACCCGAAGAGAAGGCCATGGCCGAGAAACTGCTCGAAGTCGCGAGCGGCAAGGTGAAGGACGCACCGAAGAAGCGCTAGGCTTCTTCAAGGCGAGGAGCACATGTCCGTTCGAGGCGTCGGTCGCGGTGGCAAGGCGGGTGGAGCGGGGCGTGCGGGCGCGGCCGGAGGCGCGAGCGGCCCCTCGAAGGCAGGCGGCGCCTTTGGCGCGAAGGTCGATCGCACCGAGTCGCTCGTCGCCCCGTCCGGCCTCGTCGGCTCCTCGAACGTCGGCGCCACGGCAGCCACCAACCCCGTCGTCTCGAAGGCCCTCGACATCGCCCGGCAGATGAAACAGGGGCAGATCAAGAGCCGCGACGAGGCGACCAAGAAGCTCGTCCAGGACATCCTGCGTGACAAGGTTCGCAGCCAGTCGAAGCACCTCACCGAGAAGATCTTCGAGCAGCTGAAGGACGACCCACGCCTGGCCCAGACCCTCGAGCGCCTGTGGAACAAGGCGGAGCAAGAGGAGTAACGCGCTTGCCCCTCGCCGAATCGAAGGCCCAGATCCTCGAAAAGTACGGGGCCTACGTGCGCTCGCTGGCGGCGCAGGTGCGTAAACAGTTCAACTCGCAGTTCGACATGGAAGAGCTCGTCGCGTGGGGGCAGGTGGGCCTGCTCGAAGCGGCAGAGCGCTTCGATGCTCGCGTTGGCGCCAACTTCCTCACCTTTGCCCACTACCGCATCAAGGGTGCGATCTACGACGGGCTGCGAAAGATGGGCGCCCTCAAGGGCGGCGGTGGCGTGTCCGAGCGCGCCAACGCGTACCTTGGCAACTTGTCCGACCGGGACGGCACCGGCGGGAGCCTGGAAGACGAGGTCGAGCGCATCTCGAGCGCCGTCACCGGCCTGGCGATGGTGTTCGGCACCAGCCTCGACGGCGGCGATGGCCTGCAGGTGTCCGACGAGGCGCTGCCCGCTGACGAACGAATTCAGCTCGAGCAGATGCGCCGGCGGGTGCGGGGTGCCATCGAGAAGCTCCCGGAAAAAGAGCGAAAATTGCTCCAGGGCTACTACTTCCAGAACAAGACGCTGGAAGAGGCCGGCGCCGAGATTGGGCAGTCGAAGTCATGGGCCAGCCGCCTGCACGCCCGGGCGGTCGAGCGGCTCAAGCAACTTCTGGAAGAAGATGGCGATGATGCATCAGTAGACGACTCGAGGAGGAACACCCATGGCGGGTCCACTGGCAGGAATTGGGGCGCAGCAAATCGCCCAGCAGAAGCTTCCGCAGGCCGCGCAGCAGCAGGCCCAGAAAACCGGGCCCAGCAAGTTCGACCAGGCGATGAAGCCGCAGGGAGCCGACGCGGCCCAGAAGGCGGGCCAGGTTCAGGCTACCCAGCAGGCCCAGCACGTCGATAAGGCGAAGCAGATCGAGCAGGCC
>JALOQF010000348.1 GCA_025459425.1 Myxococcaceae bacterium
ACCAGCGCGAGCGCGCGCGTCGTCGGGACACCGAGGTGGAACATCGCCTCGCTGCAGACGAGCTCGCGCAGCGACGAGCGCAGCACCGCGCGCCCATCGGCCCGGCGGGAATAGGGGGTGGGCCCCGGGCCCTTCAGCTGCACGTCCCACCGGGCGCCGTCGGGCGCGATGACTTCACCCAGCGTGATGGCACGCCCGTCACCGAGCTGGCCCGCCCAGTTGCCGAACTGGTGGCCGCCGTAGGCCATCGCGTAGGGCTCCATGCCGGGCAGCAGCCGGTTCCCGCCGAGCGCCTCGACCCACTCGGGCGTCGGCTCCGCCGGCAGCCCCAGCATCGCCGCCACCTCTGGCACCCACGCGAGCAGCGTCGGCTTCGACACCGGCGTCGGGGTGACGAAGGAATACGCCGCGCCCCGAACATGGCGCACGGTGTTGTCTCGGGACGGATCGGCCGGGAGCGAGCGGGTGAAGCGCGCGTCGAAGGGGGGGCTTGGGGGAGTCGGCACGAGGCCTTTGTGGCGAGGTGCGGCTCCGTGCGCCAGCCCTTCTCCCGTCAGAAGCGGTAGCCCACGCCCAGCTGCGCGTCGAAGGTGAGCTCGAAGAAGCCCCCGGGTCGCAGCGTCGGCCCCATGCGCGTGCGGAAGAAGACCAGCAGCTCGCTCTTGATGAAGTACTCGAGCCCCAGGCCCGGCAACAGCGGCAGGTTGGCTCCGCCACCGGCGCCGAACTGAATCCACAAGGGCATCTCGAAGGTGAAGCCCAGCGTCAACGCGCTCGACACTGCGAGGCCCATCTTGAGGCCCACGGGCAAGGAGAACGCGACGGTGCCGTTGCCGAACCGGTCGACCGCGAAGAGCGGCCCCGGCTCGAAGGTGAGCGCCAACGAGAGCGCGTTCTTGTCGAGCAGCCGGAACTTGAGCACCCCCTGCACCTTCGCCCCCGGCAGCACCCGCGTCACCAGCCCCTCGAGCCCGTAGTTGAACGAGAGCCGCACCCCGAGGTCGAGCGAGTCCAGCACGCCGCGCGAGTAGCCCACCGAGAGGCCCGGCCACCCGAGCCCCGCCTCGATGACGTTGCCGTTCGCGCCCACCGTGCGCCCACCCACCACCGACCACCGCTGGCCCGTCGAGACCGTCGTCGACGTCGTCGCCGCGGGCGGCGCGTCTTCGGCCGAGACCACCAGGGCCACCACCAACGCCAGCGCCGTCATCGCGGGAGCCCCCGCTCGGCCGCCAGCTCCAGGAAGTCCGCCTCGAGCGCGTCGAGCTTCGCCACCGCCCGCGCCTTCGCCGGTCCCATCGCCTCACCCGCGCCCACCACCTCGCGCCACTCGAAGTAGAACTTGATCTTCGGCTCCGTGCCCGACGGCCGCAGCGTCACCCGGTGCCCACCGTCGAGCTCGTACGCGATGACGTTGGAGCGCGGCAGCGAGAGCGGCTTCGTCTGCCCACCCTCGAGCCGCGTCTGCGCCTGGTAGTCGTTCGTCGCCACGATGCGCGCCCCCGAGAGGCTCGACGGCGGCTTGCCGCGAAACGCCTCCATCACCGCCTTGATGGCGGCCGCGCCCGTCGCTCCGGGCAGCGTCGCGTTGAACTGCTTCGCCACGAAGAGCCCGTGCGCGCGCTGCACGTCTTCGAGGTAGCCGAACAACGTCTTGCCCCGCGCCCGGCACCAGGCCGCCATGTCGGCCACCACCAGCGCCGCGCCGATGCCGTCCTTGTCGCGCACCACCGGGCCCACCGAGTAGCCCAGCGCCTCTTCGTACCCGACGACGAAGTTCACCCCGCGCGCCGCTTCGTCGATGGCCACGTTGGCGATCCACTTGAAGCCCGTCAGCGTCTCGGCGTACCGCGCGCCCTTCGCCTCGGCGATGGCCTTGAGCTGCGCCGACGAGACGATGGTCGTCACCACGAGCGGCCGCTCGGTCTTCTGCTCGCTCAAGAGGTAGTGCCCGAGCAACACGCCCACCTCGTTGCCCGTCAGCATCGTGAGCGTGCCCGACGCGTCCTTCGCCATCACCGCCAGCCGGTCGGCGTCAGGGTCGTTCGCCAGCACCAGGTCCGCCCCGAGCTTCTTCGCGAGCGCCGTCGACAGGTCCATCGCGCCCTTCTCTTCCGGGTTCGGGAAGCGCACCGTGGGGAAGGCGCCGTCGGGCTGTTGCTGCTCCGGCACCGGGGCCACCGCGGTGAAGCCTGCCTCGTGGAGCGACTGCAGCACCAGCGCGCCACCGACGCCGTGCATCGCCGTGTAGACGATGGAGAGCCCGTCGGTCTGTCGCGACACCCGCAGCGCCCCGATGGCGTCGAGGTAGGCCCGCGTCACCGCGTCCTTCACGTCGTGGAAGAGGCCTTTGCGGCGCGCCTCTTCTTCGGGCATCAGCTGCACGCCGTTCGCCGGCCCCACCGCGTCGATGGCCTTCGCGATGCCGGTGTCGTGCGGGGGGACGATCTGCGCGCCGTTGCCCCAGTACACCTTGTAGCCGTTGTACTCGGGCGGGTTGTGGCTCGCCGTCACCATCACGCCGGCCGCGGCGTTGAGGTGCCGCACCGCGAAGGCCGTCAGCGGCGTCGGCGCGAAGCCGGGGAACACCCACGCGGGAATGCCCTCGGCCGCGAACACGGCCGCCGCGTCGCTCGCGAACTCGGCGCTGAAGCGCCGCCCGTCACGGCCGATGACGACGCCACGGGTCGACACGTCGGGCACCGTCGCCTTGAGGTAGCGCGCCAGCCCGGCGGTGGTGCGGCGCACGACGGCGCGGTTCATGCGGTTGGTCCCGCCGCCCAGCACGCCGCGCAGGCCCGCCGTGCCGAACTCGAGCGAGGTCGAGAAGCGGTCTTCGAGCTCGGCCAGCTGCTTCGCCTCGAGGAGCGCGCGCACCTCGGCAGCGGTGGTGGCGTCGGGGTCGGCGTCGGCCCAGGCCCGGGCAGCGGCCAGCACGGAGTCGGTGGTCATGGGCGCTTCATAGCCGCCCCGTGGAGGGTTGGGGTACGCCAGAAGGCGCCAAAGATAGGTCGCCAGATGTGGCCCTGGAATGAGGCTTCTGGCGACCTATGAAGTCCGGGCGAAGAGCGCGTCGAGGGTGACCTCGCGCGCGACGAGCTCGCGCGACCAGGCCGAGGGCTTCACGCCGTGCGTCGTCACCAGGGTGAGGAAGAGCGCCTTGCGGGTGCGCGTCGCCGCCTGGAACACGTCGCGCTTGCGGCGCAGCTCGGCGGCATAGGCCTTGTCGATGACGAAGGGGCCCTGGGCGAACTTGAGCTCGCACAGGTTGATGCAGCGGTCGGCGCGGTCGATGACGAGGTCGACCTGGGCTCCGTCGGTCTCGTCGCTCCCCTGGTGGGCCCAGGACGCCTCGACGGTCTCGACGCCCTCGATGCCGAGCGCCCGCTTGATGGCGCGCACGTGCTTGAGGCACATCGCCTCGAAGGCGAGCCCCGCCCAGGCGCGCCAGGCCGGCGTTCCCTGACGGCGAAGCCACGAGCCGGCAGCGTCGCCGCGGTGCGCGCCGACCCACGAGAGGAAGAAGAGGACCGACTCGTCGGACAACCAGAAGCGCGCGTCGCGGCGCACCTGCCCGAGGGCCGGGAGCTGGTGAATGAAGCCGGCCTCTTCGAGCTCCTGCAGCACGGCCGTCGCGGCTCCACCGGACTCGAGGCGCGAGAGCCGGAGGAGCTCCGTGCGAGGAAGGCCCCGGCGGCGCGCTGCGAGGGCCCGCACCACCGCTTCGTGGCGGTCGGACTGCTCGAAGAGCGAGGCGAAGAGGTTGGGGAACTCGCTGCGCAAGAGGCCGTCGCGCGAGAAGCACAGGCGGTCGATGGCCTGCGCCGACGACTCACCGCGCTCGACCTGCGCCAGGTAGTGCGGAACCCCACCGAAGGCCATCGCGAGCTCGACGACCTGCGGCCGGGTGAGGTCGACGCCCCGGCTCCTGAGCAGCACCTCGGTGTCCGCCAGCCCGAACGGCTCGACCCGCAGCCGGCGCGTCACCCGGTTGTGCAGCCCACCGCGCTCGTGCACGACGTGTTCGATCATCCACGATGCCGCCGAGCCACACAGCACCACCACGAGGCGCCCCTGCCGGCTGCCGAAGGTGTTCCAGAAGTGACCGAAGGCCTCGAGGAAGCCCGATTTGCGCGAGGCGAGCCAGGGCACCTCGTCGAGCAGCACCACCACCTTCCCCCGCCGGCGGCGCAGGCGCTCCGTGAGGAGCTGCTCGAGGAGCCGGAAGGCCCCGTGCCAGTCGTCGGGCGCCGTGGCGACGGGCCGCCCCGAGGCGCGTTGGAGCGCGACGCAGAACGCCTCGAGCTGCACGTCTCGCCGCGCCCCGTGAATGCCCACCAGCTCGAAGCACAGCCGGGCCCCGAAGAACTCGCGGATGAGGAAGGTCTTGCCGACCCGGCGACGGCCGTACACCGCGACCAGCTCCCCCTCGCCCGTCTCGGAGGTCAGCGCTGCGCTCAGCACCGCACGTTCCGGGTCTCGACCGACGAGCCGCGCCATGAAGATAGCTAGCCAGAAGTGCCCTTCAGATTCCACTTCTGGCGACTTATTTTTGGCAGCGATGCTGGTGACGCGTGGCATTCTCGCGCGCCCGGGGGCGTGACGTAGAGTGTGGCCATGCTCGCTCTCGCCCTCGCCTCGCAGCTCGTCCTCGCTGGCGCTCCGGCCCAGCTCACCATCGACATCCAGCCGGCGGGCGTCGAGGTGAAGCTCGACGGGAAGAAGGTCGGCACCAGCGGGGAGAAGCCCATCGTCGTCGGGAAGCTGAAGGCCGGCGTGCACGTGCTCCGCGTCGAGCACAAGGGCGACGCACACGAAGAAGAGGTCGCCTTGAAGGCCGGCGAGAAGAAGACCTTCGTCCTCAAGCTCGAAGACGGCCGCAAGGAGCCGAGCGAGCCCTCGTCTCCGTGACGCGCAGCCGCCTGCCACCGCGCGCGCCGGCCGGCGTCGATGCCTGGCCCCGCGCTACGGCGTTCCACGCTCGAACGCGCCCGCGTGGCTCGCCCAGTCGAGCGGCCCCGCGTCGCTCCACCCGGGCGGCGCCTCCTCCAGCCTGGCGTGAACAGGCGACCCAGGGCCGCGCGCCAGGTCGGGCCGCGTTGCTCGCGCCCCCACCTCCGAGGCCGCGCGCCGCCCTGGCCATTCGTCGTCGCTGGGTGCGGCCCCAGAGTCGACGCGATGAGGAAGGAGCACGCTCCCGGCGACAGGATCCAGCCGTCGTGCGTGCCGGGCCGATGCCGGTGCCCAACGCCCAGGCGCCTCAGCCCCCACGGCCGTTCGCGCTGGTTGGTCCACGAGGGGCTGCGCGAGCAGCGGCTCCGGCCCGAATCGGCGAGCCCGCGTGCGAGTCGAGCAGCGCACCGGAGGGCGCGAGGTCGCACGAGCGCCACTTCTCGGGCCGCGCCTCGAACTCGGTGTCTCGCTCGGCCGGGCGACACCTCGTCACGCTCTCGCTCCTCGTGTCGATGGCGTGCGGGACCGCAACCACGTCGGAAGCCCAGCTGCCCGAGTCGACGACGCAGGACGTCTGGGTGCTGGTGGTGCACGGCGCTGGAGACGGGCCCGAGCGCTGGGCCACCTCGATGGTCGAGCAGCTCACGCCCCGCCTCGTCAGGGCCGAGCGCGTCGTGCTCGTGGCCTACGACTGGAAGGACGCGGCCCGAGACCGCCTCGCGGCCCCCGGCGCCGGGCAACGGGAAGGTGAAGCCATCGCCTCGGCGCTCGCGACCCGCGGCGTGACGCACCTGCACGTCATCGCGCACTCGGCTGGCGCGCACGTGGCGTACGGCCTCGAGCAGGGTCTGGCCCGCTGGGAGCGTCCGCCGACGCTGCACCTCACGCTGCTCGACCCGTTCCTCGGGCTGGGCCTCGACTTCGAGTGGGGGCGCACCCGCTTCGCGCGGCGCGCGGACTTCGCCGAGAGCTGGCTCAACCGCGGTGACGGCGTTCCCGGAACCGAGGCGCTGGTCGACGCGGCGCACACGTTCGACGTGACGAACGCCGCCAGTCGCCCAGCCGGACTGACCGGCAGCCAGCCGCACTGGTGGCCCATCGATGCGTTTCTCGCGCTGGAGCCTGGGGGCTCTCTGGCGCTCGAGACGTCTGGTGAGTTCGTGCCGGAGCGGCTGCGGGAGCGTTTTCCACCGGGCGCGGTGACGCTGGTGCCGTAACAGCCTCATCAACGCGCTGCGCCGCTCCCCGAGCGTCAACGCCAACATGGACGAGGCCAACCGGGAGGTCGTCGTCCGTAGCGAGTTCAACATCGGCATCGCCGCGATGGCATCAACGCGGGGCCATGCCGGTCACGACGCCGGGGAGCTTCAGGCACCACCCGTTGACCGTGAGCGTCCTCGTCGACTCGATGTGCCGGGGAATGCGGCCGACGCAGGCTCGAGGCACAGGCAGGTGCGACGAGGGCGCTCCGAAGCCTCGGGTGGCGGCAGAGCGCGCACGAATGTCAGCCGTCCGAGCACGTTCGACCGGAGTCGCCGCGCGCCACGCCACTCGTGTGAGAGGTCGACCCGAAGAGCGCCCTCACGAAGGGCTCGACGCCTTCGACGGTGACGAGTCCGACGCGGTGCTTCGTATCGACGGTACCGAGTGCCGGCGAGAGACGTCGCCACGTGGGTGACGTCATCGACGGCCATGAAGGCCTCGCCCACCCTGGCGCATGTGGCGCTCCCCGCGGGCTCGCGGAGAACATCAGGCCAGAGAGACACCGGCCTTGGGACGGCGGTTGGGACGCGGGCGCGTTGAGTCCGCTGGGGCGGAACGTACGGCCCTGTCGCCGAGGCCCGCGCCTCCAAGGGGGTGTAAACAAGGTGACGCTTTCCGTCACCCGGGTGACGTCACCTGGGTGACGCTTTTCGTCACCTTGTTTACACCCCCCTCGAGGCGCGGCCGTCCCTCGGCGCTGAGCCATCGCGGCGATGCGACATCGCCTCGGGCCACGGAGCAACCAAGCCTCGTCGTGTGACGCGGCACGTTCTGTTCCCTCGCGTCGTCCACAACTGCTGCGTGATGGCCTTGCGGATGATCTCGACGCCGAAGTCCTGCTCCCTTCAGCGGTGACAGCGGCCGTGGCGGACGACGGGCGCCTGACGTTCTTGCGCGCCCTGCCGTCACTCGAGGCTTCGGAGCGCCCTCCTCGCGCCTGCCTCGCCCTGGAGCCAGCCCTGCCCCTGCTAACGGCTCGAACAACACCACCTCGTCGAACCAGCGCGACTGGGCCTGCGAAGCGCCCGTCACGAGCGTCGTCGGGAACGCGATGGAGCCAAACGGCGCGGTGCCCGTGAAGACCTGCCCACGCCAGGGGCCGCTGCCGTCGCCGTCGTAGTCCAGCACCGCGTCGCCATCGATCCACACCCGCAGCACGCCGTTGCCCGCGCCCAGCGACGTCTCGCGCTGCACCAGCATCGTCAGCCGGTGCCACCCCTCGTCGGCGAGCGCGGCCGGACCGAGCCGGGTGATGCGCACCTGCTGCCGATAGACCGCGTTGGGCTGGGCCGGTGTCACCTGCGCGCGCACGTCACGCACCGTCACCTGCCAGCGCAGCCCGACTCCGGCGTCCGGCTCGGCCTGGGCCGCCAGCTCGAGCGCGCCCCGGGCCATGCCTTCACGCCCCAGCACCGCCTCGGTCGAGCCGAGGCCGCGGCCCTGGCACCATGACGACGGCTGCTGGAACCGGAAGTCACGGCTGTCAGCGGGCTCGTGTTGGCGAGCACCTTGCCGATGAAGACGTCGGCGTCCTGGCAGGCCGGGTTCGCCGGGTAGTCGATGCGCAGCGAGCGGGAGCCCACCGCCGCCACCGTGCCGTCGAGCGAGAAGGTGGCGTTCTGCTCGCGCTGGTCGCCGTAGCTGCCCTTGATGGCGGCGGTGTTGGCCCAGCGCTCGAAGTCGTCCTGGAAGAGCACCTGCGTCGCCGCACCCGTCGGCTCCCGCGGCCCGCCATCGGGCTCGACCTCGGGCGCCCCGGCGTCCGACGCCCCTCCGTCCACGGCGCCTGCGTCGCCCCCCGCCCCGGCA
>JALOQF010000056.1 GCA_025459425.1 Myxococcaceae bacterium
AGGTCTCTTTCCACTGCCACTTGCCGTCTATCGAACGGCGAAGGTCGTATTCTCTGGATGTTGCGGCTTCGAAGTCCCAGCAGGTCCAGCAGAGCTTAAGCTCAAGCAGGTCAATGATGAGCCGGTGTTCGGTGGTTACTGTTGCCCCATGCAGGCTGGTCGAGGGTGTTGTGGTGGATTTCTTGATGTATCGAAGATTTAGGTTTCGATTCAGTCTGCGTCGAGCGACTGCTCGGTGGGTTGTCCATGCAAGTGTTAGTAGTATGAGCGGCCATAGTGCCGATGGGAGTTCTTGCTTAATCTGGTGTAGCTGGTCGCCTTCGCACGCAGAGAAGATGATTATCGAGCTAACAAGCAGAGTCTGTTCGAGAGGTTTCATGCCGCAATAGGTCCAGCTTTGTTTGGGAGTGGTTTGGAGCGGTTGGTTCAGCAAGCAGCAGACAGGTGAGTGAGGGTTGTCAGGTCTTCAATATTCGGCGGTGCTTCAGCGCGGGCAGGCTCGCTCGCACCTTCGCCAGCAATCCCCCATCGAACTCCGCCACCGCTACGCCTTCCCCCTCGCTCGCCCGCGCCACCACGAGCCCCCACGGGTCCACCACCATCGCGTGGCCCCACGTCATTCGCTCCTTCGGGTGCTTTCCCTGCTGCGCCGGCGCCACCACGTACGCCTGGTTCTCGATCGCCCGCGCGCGCAGGAGCACCTCCCAGTGGTCCTTCCCCGTCGCCAGCGTGAACGCCGACGGCACCGTCAGCACCACCGCTCCCGCTTCGCTGTGCCGCCGGTACAACTCGGGGAACCGCAGGTCGTAGCAGACCGACAACCCCACCTTGCCCACGGGCGCCTCGGCCACCACCACCTCCGTCCCGGGCGCCACCACCGCTGACTCCCGGTACGTCTGCCCGTCACCCACCTCGACGTCGAACAGGTGCATCTTCCGGTACACCCCCAGCCGCGCGCCGTCCGGGCCGAACAGCACCGAGGTGTTGAACAACCGCCCGCCGGGGGCTCCGGTCTCGAGCACCGACCCCGCCAGCAGCGTCACCGACAGCTCCTTCGCCAACACCCCCATCGCCTTCAGCGTCGGCCCGTCCAGCGGCTCGGCGTTCTGGTCCCGCTCCGGCTCCGGCCCCATCCACGCGAAGTTCTCGGGCAGCCCCACGAAGCTCGCCCCGCGCGCCACTGCCTTCCGCACCAGCCGCGTCGCCGCCTCGAGGTTCGCCCGTTTGTCGGCTCCGCTCGTCATCTGCACTGCCGCAAGCACTGTCATGTCGCACCTTTCCGCGTCCCGGCTGGAGCGGCTGTTTACATCGTCCCACCTCCTGGCGTATTGGAGCGCGCGTCACTTTCCATGTCGTCCTGAAAGTGGGCCGGTCGGCCCACTTTGCGTTTTCAAGGAGCCGAGTTCCGCCGTGGCCGAGAAGAACCGCCAGAGCACCGAAGAGAAGGCCCGCGAGATCTGCGAGCCCCTCATCGCCGCCGAAGGGCTCGAGCTGCTCGACGTCGAGTACGTGCGCGAGAACGGCGAGTGGATTTTGCGCCTCTTCATCGACAACCCCGGCGGCAAGGTGGGCGTCGACGAGTGTCAGACCGCCAGCAAGGCCGTCGACCTCGCCCTCGACGTCGAAGACTTCATCAAAGAGGCCTATTCCCTCGAGGTCTCGAGCCCCGGCCTCAACCGCCCGCTCAAGAAGCCCGAGCACTACCAGCGCGTCGTCGGCCAGAAGGTGCGCATCAAGACCTTCGGGCCGCTGGGCGAGCCTCCGCGCAAGAACTTCCTCGGTCAGCTCAAGGCCGTCGAGGAAGGCCTCGTGAAGGTCGACGTCGATGGCGCCGGCACGTTTTCCATCGCCTTCAAGGACATCGCGAAGGCCAACCTCGAGTTCGACTTCGAGCAGTCGTCGTAACACCCGCAGCGCACATACAGGCCGCCTGATGACGGCCGTGGACACAAGGAAGACACCATGATCGCCCAGCCCTCCGTTCGCCTCGATGACGTCCTCACGCAGGTCGCCAAGGACAAAGGCATCGACAAGTCGATTCTCGTCGCGACGCTCGAAGACGCGATGAAGACGGCCGCCAAGAAGCACTTCGGCCAGGACCGGAACCTCGAGGCCAAGTTCGAGGCCGACAAGGGCGTCGTCGAGATCTTCCAGGCCATTCAGGTCGTCGAGAAGGTCGAAGACCCGATTCAGGCGGTGAACCAGATCACCACCGACCAGGCCCAGTCCCGCGGCATGGAGGTGCAGCCCGGCGACGAGCTCGTCTTCCAGATCTTCTACCGCGACGAAGACGCCGCCGAGGCCAAGGCCCAGGACGAGCAGTACGGCGACATTCTCGGCCTCAAGACCTTCCGCCGCGGCTTCGGCCGCATCGCCGCGCAGACCGCCAAGCAGGTGCTGCTGCAGCGCACCCGCGATGTCGAGCGCGAGAACGTCTACAACGAGTACAAGGACCGCAAGGGCGAGATCGTCACCGGCATCGCCCGCCGGCTCGAGCGCGGCAACCTCATCGTCGATCTCGGCCGCGCCGAGGCCGTGCTGCCGGTGCGCGAACAGGTGCCCCGCGAGGTCTACCGCCCCGGCGACCGCGTGCAGGCCTTCGTGCTCGACGTGCTCCGCGAGGCCAAGGGTCCCCAGATCATCCTCTCGCGCGGCTCGGTCAACCTGCTCACCAAGCTCTTCGAGATGGAGGTGCCCGAGATCGCCGAAGGCATCGTCGTCATCGAGGCCGCCGCTCGTGAGCCCGGCCGCCGCTCGAAGATCGCCGTGTCGTCGCGCGATGGTGACATCGTCGAGTTCGACGAGGATCCGGCCCGGTTCGTGTGCGCCGCCCTCGCGCCCGCCGAGGTGAGCCGCGTCATCATCGACGAGGCCAACCACGCGATGGAGATCATCGTCCCCGACGACCAGCTCTCGCTCGCCATCGGCCGCTCGGGCCAGAACGTGCGCCTGGCCTGGCAGCTCACCGGCTGGAAGCTCGACATCAACTCCGAGAGCCGCGTGAAGGAGATGCGCGAGTTCGCCAGCCGCTCGCTGGGCTCGCTGCCCGGCGTGTCAGAGATGCTGGTCGAGACGCTCTACGCCCACGGCTTCCGCATGGCGAAGGACGTCGCCGACGCCAACCCCGAGGTGCTCTCGCAGATCCCCGGCCTCGACGCCTCGCGCATTCCCGCGATGCAGGAAGCCGCCCGCGCCCGCACCGCCGATGACGCCGTCGAGCTGGCCCAGCTCGAGAAGGAGCGCGAGGCCCGCCGCCTCGAGGAGCAGCGCAAGCACCCCGACGAGCTCACCCAGGACGAGCGCCTCATTCGTGTCACCGGCATCGGCAGCTCGAACCTCGCGGCCTTCAAGCTGTCGGGCTACGGCACCGTCGAAGACGTGGTGAAGGAGGTCGACTTGACCCGCCTCGGCAACGTCGCCGGCATCGGCATCAAGAAGGCACGGCAGGTGAAGAGCGCCGCCGAGCGCTACCTGCAGGAAGAGGCCAAGAAGCGCGCCGAGCTCGACGCGCTCAAGGGCAAGCCGCTCGAGACGGCCTCGCCCCTGTAACCCGCCTCTTCGGCTGGCGGGAGCCCTGGCGCCCGTCAGGTTGAAGTGGCTTTTCGCTGTCACGAAAGCTGTGGTGGAGGCGTTGAACGAAGACGAAAGGCCGGGGCCGACTCGAACGTGCCTCGGGTGTGGGAAGAAGCAGCCCAAAGGGCTGCTCCATCGGTTGGTGCTCAACGAGCAGCACCAGCCCGTGCATGACGCGGCCCAGACCGCCCCTGGCAGGGGGGCATACCTCTGTGGACCGGGCTGCCTCGCGGCAGCCATGAAACGGAAGGCCTTCCAGCGGGCCTTCAAGCAGTCCGTGGAGCTGGTGGTGAACGACCTGGAGGAAGCCCTGCAGACGAAGAACCTGTGACGAGCACGACCAACAGCACGCAGCATCGCGCCGCCTGAGACAGCGCCCCGACTGGAGTGGGGCCGGCAGGTGGCAGACCACAGGCTTCTGCAGTGAGCGCCACGCGGCCCCTCGACGGGCCCCGTGTCGAAGAGGTCACAGTTTCCAAAGGGAGTTCCCCCGGTAGCAGTCGTCCGCGTCGCGGGCAGGGTTCCTCTCTTTCATCCCTTGAGCATCTGAAGTACGGGGGCCGCCGCATGTCGAAGAAGCGCGTTCATGAAATCGCGAAGGACCTGAAGGACAACCACGGCATCGAGCTGGACAACAAGGCCATGGTTCAACAGCTGGCGTCGCTCGGGTACGACGTGAAGTCGCACTCGTCGTCGCTCGAAGACGACCAGGCCGTCGAGGCCGTGAAACGGATCGTCGACAAGCTCAAGCCGAAGGCGCCGCCGCCGGCCGTCGCGCCCAAGGGCGTGGTGGTGCGTCGTCGCGTGGGAGAGTCCGTGCAGACGACCACCATGCATGCGTCGGACGTGAAGGCGCCCGTCGCTCCACCCGCTGCCGTCGCTGCACCAGTGGCCGCTGCGCCCGTCGCCGCGCCGGCGCCCAGCGCTCCGGCCGTCGTGGCCGCCGCGCCCGCCCCGGCGCCAGCGCCCGAGCCCGTCGTCACGCTGCCCGCCGACTCGCAGACGCCCGTCGCGACCGCGGTTCCCGCCGCGCCGCTCGCCGCCAGCCCCGCGCCGGCGGCTCCCGTGGCCGTGGCCGCCGCGCCAGCGCCCGCGGCTCCGGCTCCGGCCACTGCGGTGGTGGCGCCGCCTCCCGCGCGTCCGTCAGCGCCGGCCGCGCCCGTGGCCCGCCCTGCGGCAGCCGCCGTCACGCCCGGGCCCGCACCGATGCCTGCCGGGGCCGTTGCTCCGATGGTGCGCCACAGCGTGCAGATCACCCCGCGCGCCTCGGCTCCCCGCCCTGGCGTCACGGTGCGGCCGGCGATTCCCGCTGGCGCGACGGCCACCGGGCCCACCACGCCCGCGGCGCCGCCCCGGCCGCTGGTGCCCACGGCGACGCAGGCCGTCGTCGTGAGCCGGCCGCTCATCGCCATCAAGCGCGTGACCCCCACCGCGCCGTCGACCAGCCGCTACCCGATGGCGCCGGGCCGCAAGGCCACCGCCGGTGACGAGAAGGTGTTCCGCGTCGTTCCGAACCAGTTCGGTACGCCCGGCGCCCGCGACGCCGCCGCGCGCGAGAAGGAGCGCCGCGGCGCTGGCACCGGCCGCCGCGACAAGGACAAGGAGACGACCAGCACCACCGACATTCGCGAGATCATCTTCGGCCGCACCGCCATTCCCGTGCGCGGCAAGAAGAAGAAGCCGACCAAGAAGGGTCAGAAGACCCTCATCACCCAGATGGCCGAGGACAAGAAGGTCATCAAGGTGCAGGACGGCATCACCGTCTCCGAGCTGTCGCAGCGCATGGGCATCAAGACGTCCGACATCATCAAGAAGCTGATGGCGGGCGGGAAGATGGCCACCGCGAACCAGATGGTCGACCCCGAGACCGCCGGCATCCTCGCGGCCGACTACGGCTGGCAGGTGAAGAAGGTGGGCTTCGAGGTCGAGGACTTCCTCCCGAAGATCGACGACAAGGCCGAAGATCTCACCCAGCGCCCGCCCGTCGTCACGGTGATGGGCCACGTCGACCACGGCAAGACGTCGCTCCTCGACGCGATTCGCCAGGCGAACGTGGCGGCCGGTGAGGCCGGCGGCATCACCCAGCACGTCGGCGCCTACACGGTGAAGTCGTCGCAGGGCGACATCACCTTCCTCGACACGCCGGGCCACGAGGCCTTCTCGGCCATGCGCGCCCGCGGCGCCAACGTCACCGACGTGGTGGTGCTGGTGGTGGCTGGTGACGACGGCGTCATGCCCCAGACGAAGGAAGCCATTCAGCACGCGCAGAAGGCCGAAGTGCCCATCGTCGTGGCCATCAACAAGATGGACCTGCCGGGCGCCAACGCCGACCGCGTGAAGAAGGATCTCGCCGACGTCGGCCTGCTCGCCGAAGACTGGGGCGGCGAGGTCATCATGGTGCCCGTCTCGGCCAAGACGCGCATGGGCCTCGACCTGCTGCTCGAGAACATCTCGCTGCAGTCCGAGGTGCTCGAGCTCAAGTCGAACGCCAACCGGCCCGCCATGGGCATCGTGCTCGAGGCGCGCCTCGAGAAGGGCCGCGGCCCCATCGCCACCGTGCTGGTGCAGGAGGGCACGCTCAAGAAGGGCGACGCCGTCGTCTCGGGCATCCACTACGGCCGCGTGCGCATGATGGTGAACGACCGCGGGCAGACCATCGACGAGGTGAAGCCCGGCTTCTCGGCCGAGGTGATCGGCCTGTCGGGCGTGCCCACCGCCGGTGACGTGTTCAACATCGTCGCCGACGAGAAGGCGGCCAAGCAGATCGCCGACCACCGCATCTTGAAGGCGCGCCAGGCCGAGGCCGGCAAGACGTCGCGCGAGACGCTCGACGACCTGCTCGCCAAGCAGAAGGTGGCCGAGCAGAAGGAGCTCAAGGTGGTGCTCAAGGCCGACGTCTCGGGCTCGCTCGAGGCCGTGGCCGACGCGGTCAACAAGCTGTCGACCAAGAAGGTGAAGGTCACCATCGTGCAGAAGGGCGTCGGCATGATGACCGAGACCGACATCAACAACGCGGCGGCCTTCGGCGCGATGGTGCTGGGCTTCAACTCGCGGCCCGAGTCGGGCGCCGAGGCGGCGGCCAAGCACCTCGAGGTGAAGTGGGCGACCTACGGCATCATCTACGAGCTCCTCGACGCGGTGACGCGTCACATGGAGGACCTGCTCGAGCCGATTCGCACCGAGAAGAAGCTGGGCAAGGCCGAGGTGCGCAACCTCTTCAACGTGCCGAAGCTGGGCACCATCGCCGGCTCGGCGGTGCTCGACGGGGTCATCAAGCGCAACGCCTTCCTGCGCCTGTTCCGCGCGAACAAGCAGATCTTCCAGGGCAAGGTGGCCAGCCTGCGCCGCTTCAAGGACGACGTGAAGGAAGTCGCCAGCGGCTTCGAGTGCGGTATCGGCATCGACGGCTTCAACGAGCTGCAGCCGGGCGACGTCATCGAGGCCTTCGAGATCGAGGAGACGCGGCCCAGCCTCAACTGAGTCCGAGGCTGGTGACGGAGGCGCCGTCGGCTCGTTCGGGGCCGCGGCGCGCCCGTGGCGTTCTCCCCGTCGTGGCAGTGCTGGAGTGACGAAATGTTCGTCTGTGTCGCCCGAGTCACCATCGACATTCCTGCGGCGGGCTCGCTCAAGGGCAAGCGGCAGGTGCTGCGGCGGGTGACCGACCGGGTGAAGGCGAAGTTCAACGTCGCCGTCGCCGAGGTGGAAGACAACGACGTGTACACCCGGGGCGTCATCGCGCTGGCGGTGGTGGGCAACGAGCGCCGCCACGTCAACGAGATGATGGACAAGATCCTCCAGTACATCGAGGACATGTACGTGGCGCCGGTGGCGCACCGCGAGCTCGAGATTCTGTCCTTCGGAGAAGATCTGTTCACCCGGGGCAACCAGGACTTCGATCTCGCGAACCTCACCATTCCGCGCGGGGAGCGCTCGCTGGCGGAGGCCGAAGGGCTGGGCGACTGGGACGACCGGCACGCGCGTCAGCCTCCGGTGCCACAGCCGTCGGCGCCCCGAAAAGGGCCGAGGCCCTCGGCGCCGCCGTCGAACCTCTCGCTCGACGACGCGCGCGCGCTGGCGCGGAGCCTGCGGAACCGGCGAGAGTGGGAACGGTCGCACGGCGGCGGTGGCGGCCGCGGCGACGACGAGGAGTGACACATGGGTACGAGCGTGAGGCCGGAGCGGGTGGGGCAGGAGATCCAGGCCGCGGTCGCCGACATGTTGCTGCGCGGCGAGCTGCACGACCCGCGCATCGGGTTCATCACCATCACCGGCGTGAAGGTGTCGCCCGACCTGCGCGTCGCGCGGGTGTACTACTCGATGATTGGCACGGAAGAAGAGAAGGCCCGAACCAAGGAGGGCCTCGAGGCGGCCAAGGGCTACGTGCGCCGCGAGGTGACGAGCCGGGTGAAGCTGCGGGTGTCTCCCGAGGTGTTCTTCACCTTCGATGGCTCGCTCGAAGAGGGCGACAAGATCGAGCGGCTCATCAAGGAAGTGAAGGCGAAGGAGGGCTGGTGAGGTTCTCCGGCCGGCGCGCGCGATGAACGGCATTCTCGTGGTGGACAAGCCGAAGGGCCCGACGTCGTCCGACGTGGTGCAGGCGGTCCGCCGCGTGCTGAAGGAAAAGAAGGCCGGCCACACGGGCACGCTCGACCCGATGGCCACCGGCGTGCTCGCCATCTGCCTGGGCGACGCGACGCGGGTGGCGCAGGTCTTCACCGATGGGGACAAGGCCTACGACGCCACGGTGAAGCTGGGCGTCACCACCGACACGCTCGACGCCGAGGGCGCGGTGCTCCAGACGCGGCCGGTGCCCGAGGTGACGCGGGCCTCGCTCGAGGCGGTGCTGGCGCGGTTTCGGGGCGCGCTGAAGCAGACGCCGCCGATGTACTCGGCCATCAAGAAGGACGGGAAGCGGCTGTACGAGCTCGCGCGCGCGGGTGAAGAGGTGGAGCGCGAAGCGCGGGACGTGACGGTGCACGCGCTGACGTTGAACGACTTTTCGGCCGACGAGCTCAAGCTGTCGGTGGCCTGCAGCAAGGGCTTCTTCGTGCGCACGCTGGCGGCGGACATCGGCGAGGCGCTGGGCTGTGGCGCGCACCTGACGGCGCTGCGGCGGACGCAGAGCGGGCCGTTTCACCTCGCGAAGGCGCTGCCGCTTGCGACGTTGCTGGAGCACGGGCCCTCGGTCGTGGAAGGGCGGCTGGTGTCGGTCGATGAGGCGTTGGCGTTCCTGCCCGAGGTGGCGACGTCGGAGGCCGAGGCCGAGCGGGTGAAGCACGGCGGCGTCGTCGAGGTGGCGCGGCCGGATTGTGCCCTGGTGCGGGTGACGGCGCCCGATGGCCGGGTGCTGGCGCTGGCCGAGGTGCGGCGCGGGCGGCTGGCGTACAAGCGGGTGCTCGTCACCGCTTGACCGTCCACCGTTCAGGTTGGCGCGAAGCATGAGCTGCAACGACGAAGGGATCATGGCCGCGGGGTGACAGCGCGACGAGCCCTCTGCTAGCCACCCTCGCCATGCGCCTCGCGTGGATCGCCCGCAACCAGCTCGTGGTCCAGGAAGCCTCGAACCCTCCCCGCACCGTCGAGAGCCAGTTCGCCGAGAACGCGCGGCGCAAGTCGGCCCAGACGGCCCAGCGCAACGCGTGGAAGACCCAGAACACCGGCGCGCTGTTCATGGGCATGGGCGCGCGCGACGTGAACCAGCTCGCCGTCGAGGTGCCGTGTCACCTCACCGGCCTCACGTGCCAGCCGTCGGGCGAGCTCGTGTATTCGCTCGAGCTGCAGGACGTGTCGGGCGTCTTCGAAGTCAGCCGCGACGGAAAGGACGAGAAGCGGCTGTACCACGGCACCGTCGGCGGCCTGCGGGATCTCTCCCGGCACCCACAGGCGAGCATCGCCGCGGCGGTGACCTCGAACGTGCGCGCGGGCACCAGCCATGTCTCGCTCGTCGGCCTCGACGGAGAGGGCGTGACGGTGCTCACCGAAGGCGACGCCGTCGAGCGCAACCCACGCTGGGTCCCCGGCCAGCCGCGAGCGCTCGTGTACGAGTCCGCTGGCGTGGGCCGCACGCCCGATGGCGCGTTCGCGGGCCTGGGCCCCTCGTCCATCGTTCAGCTCGACGCGAAGACGGGAGAGCTGACGACGCTCGCCGAGGCGCCCGGGTTCGATCTCTGCCAGCCGCGCGTCGCGGCCGATGGCACGCTCTACTTCGTCCGCCGGCCATGGCTCGGCGAGAACAAGCCGCCCTCGCTGGCGGACTTCTTTCTCGGCGTGTTGCTGATTCCCGTGCGGCTGGTCATGGCCATCGCCGCCTTCTTCAACTTCTTCTCGCTGCGCTATTCGGGCAAGCCGCTCCTCGGTGGCCGAAACGCGCGCGCCGACGAGGCCGACATTCGCCGCATGATGCTCTGGGGCAACATGGCGCAGGCGCAGCAACAGGCCCTCGCGAACGTCACCGCCGAAGAGCTCAAGGCCGTACGCGCCCCGCCGGAGTGGGTGCTGGTGCGCCGCGCCAAAGGTGGAGCCGATGAAGTCATCGCGAAGGCGGTCGCGGCGTGGGATCTGCTCCCGGACGGCTCGGTGCTCTTCAGCGACGGCGTCGACATCTCCACCCGCACGCCCGACGGCCGGGTGACGACGATTGCCTCTGACACCGGGATTCGGGCCCTGGTGGCGCTGCCGGAGTGAGCGCCGGCGGGGCCCTGCTCGCCGTCACGACGAGCCCGCGTGCTCGAGCAGGCCTGGAAGGCTCCAGAGCACCAGACCCTGGCTGGCGTCGACGATGGCCGCGCTGCGCACGGCCTTGATGGCGCGATCGAGGACCAGGGGGCGGCCGTGTCCGCGCAGAAGGCGGGCCTGTTGCTGATTCCGCTCGTGCTCGCGTCGGCGGGCGGCTCGATGGGCTTCGGGCGTCTGCAGCATCGGTGCGCGTCGGAAACACGACGTCGAACGAAGGCTGCGCCACGAAGCCGACCCACGGCGGAAGGTGACGGTGTCTCCATGCGACACGAGGCCGAACGCTCGCGCATCGAAGCCAGCCTGCCTTCCGAAGGCGCTGCGCACGAGGTTGCGCAGCACGCTCGAGGTGCCACGGCCACTTCGCGCTGGTGACGGGTTTGCACCGTCACGGGGCATGCGACTTCTCGGTCTGATGCTCCTCGCGGTCTCGGGCTGCGCGACCCTCGGCGCCGACGCGCTCACGAGGCCCATGCGGGTGCCGATCATCGGGAGCCCCGGGCTGCCCCACCGCGAGCTCTCGTGGCGGACCGCCGATGGCCTCACCCTGCGTGGCTGGGTGTTCGACCCCGAAGGCACACCGCGCGGCCTCGTGGTGCTCGTGCACGGCAAGGACATCAACCGGCAGCACTTCGCCGGAGAGGCCGTGCGCTTCACCCGACGCGGCTGGCAGGTCCTCGCGTTCGATCAGCGCGCGCATGGCGCCTCGGAGGGGCAGCGCACCACCTTCGGCTTCCACGAGGTCGACGACCTGAAGCGCGGCCTCGATCGCCTCGGCGCCACGCGCGTCGTGCTCATCGGCGAGTCGCTCGGCGCCGCGGTGTCACTCCAGACGGCCGCGAGAGATCCACGCGTCGTCGGCTGCGTCGCCGGTGCCTCGTTCAGCGACCTCGAGACCATCGCCGCCGAGCACAGGCCCTTCTTCTTCTCGGACGACGTCTTCGCGAAGGCCCGGGCGCTCGCCGAGACCGAGGCCGGCTTCCGCATCGAGGCCATCTCGCCCCAACGCGACGTCGCGACCATCACCACGCCCCTGCTGCTCCTCCACGGCACGAAGGACACCTTCATCCACCCGGACCACGCCCGCCGGCTCCACGCGAGTGGGCCCTCGACCGAGCTCATCTGGCTCGACGGCGTCGGCCACATCGACGTCCTGGTCCACGCCGAGGCCTGGAACCGCATCGAGCGGTGGATGGATGAACGGAGCCTCTAGCCGCTCAACTGTACGGAACTCCTTGGCTTGACGCGCCGTGTAGGTTGATTCCGACAACTTGAAGTTGAACTCAGGTTCATGTTCATGGGACTGGTTCATGAAACATGAATCAGCCTTCAACTTCGCCGACGAAGCAGCTGACGAGCCGGGGCCGGCGTACGCGCCAGCAGCTCCTCGATGCGGCCGAGCTGGTGTTCGGTGAGAAGGGGTTCGAGGCCAGCTCGATCGCCGAGATCACCCAGCGCGCCAACGTCGCCCTCGGCACCTTCTACGTCTACTTCGAGAACAAGCACGCCCTCTTCGTCGAGCTCGTCGCGCAGCTCGGGGAGCGGCTGCGCAAGACGCTGTCGACCGCCGTCAAGGGCAAGACGACGCGCCTCGAGAAGGAGCGCGCTGGCTTCCGCGCCTTCTTCGAGTTCGCCGGCAAACACCGAAACCTGTACCGCATCGTGCGCCAGGCCGAGTTCGTCGATGAGGCCGTCTACCTCGACTACTACCGCAAGCTCGCGGCCGCCTACGCGCGGGGCCTCAAGGCGTCGATGGAGCAGGGTGAGCTCGGCCGCTTCGACCCCGAGGTCATCGCCTACGCGCTGATGGGCATCGCCGACTTCCTCGGCATGCGCTTCGTGCTGTGGAACGAGCCGGAGCAGCTCGAGCGCGCCGTCGACGAGGTCGTCGAGTTCATCGCGCACGGCCTGCGTTCACCCGCTCGGCTGAAGGAGCGCCCGTGAGCCGCAACGCCACCATCACCGGCACCGGCTGCGCCGTGCCCACGAAGTCGTTGCCCAACGCGTACTTCGATCAGCTGCTGGGCAAGCCCGTCTCCGAGTGGCTGGTGAAGAACACGGGCATCGAGCACCGCTTCCACCTCGAGGACGGGCAGGTGACGAGCGATCTCGCGACGAGCGCCGCCCGCCAGGCCCTGACGCGCGCGAACAAGACCGCCGCCGACGTCGACCTCATCATTCTCGCCACCGACACGCCCGATCAGCTCTCGCCCGCGACGGCCGTGGTGGTGCAGCACCAGCTCGGCGCCACGCGCGCGGCCGCCTTCGACGTGAACTGCGCCTGCGCTGGCTTCGTCACCGCGCTCGACACCGCGACGAAGTTCATCCAGGCCGACGCCCGCTTCCGCACCGTGCTCGTGGTCGGCGCGTACGGCATGAGCCGGTACCTCGACTGGACCGACAAGACGACCTGCACGCTGTTCGCCGATGGCGCGGGCGCGGTCGTGCTCGAGGCCACCGACGCTCCTGGCGCGGGCTGGCTCGGCTCGCAGCTCTACACCGACGGCAGCTACTGGGACGCGCTGGGCATCTATCGCGGTGGCACCCGGCTCCCGTCGCGGCCGGGCGATGAGCCACCGGTGGTGAAGTTCGTCCGCAAGTTCCCGGCCTCGTACAACATCGAGCACTGGCCGCGGCTGCTGCGCGCGGTGAGCGCCGACACCCGAGTGCCCCTCGAGCAGGTGAAGCTCTTCGTCTTCACGCAGCTCAACCTGCGCGTCATCGAGGGCGTGATGGAGGCGCTCGGCCAGCCGATGAGCCGCGCGCACTGGATCATGCACAAGTGGGGTTACACCGGCTCCGGCTGCATCCCCATGACGCTGCATGACGCCGTCGACGCCGGAAAGGTGGCTCCGGGCGACGTGGTGGCGTTCTGCGCCTCGGGTGGCGGCGTCTCGATGGCCGCGTCGTTCTTTCGTTGGTCGTGAAGGGGGCCCGCTGATGAGCACCGAAACGATGCCGTGGTGGAAGGAGCCCACGAAGGGCCAGTGGGCGAGCTTCACCGCCGCCTGGCTCGGCTGGGTGATGGACGCGTTCGACTTCACCGTGTTCCTGCTGGTGATGAAGCAGATCACCGAGGAGTTCGGCGTCACCTACACCTCGACGGCGGGCACCATCGCGCTGACGCTCCTCATGCGGCTGGTGGGCGGGGTGGTGGCCGGGTGGGCCGCCGATCGCTGGGGCCGCAAGCTGCCGCTGATGATCTCGGTCATCTGGTTCGCGGTGTGTGACGGCCTCATCGCCGTCGCGCCGTCCTTCACCTGGGTACTGGTGCTGCGCACGCTGTTCGGTTTCGGCATGGGCGCCGAGTGGACGTCGGGCGCCACGCTCGCCATGGAGAACTGGCCCCAGCGCAGCCGCGGCATCGCGTCGGGCATTCTCCAGGGGAGCTGGGCGGTGGGCTACCTGCTCGCGGGCGTCGCCGCGGGCCTCGTGGTGCCGGTGTACGGGTGGCGCACGCTGTTCCTTCTCGCGGCGGTTCCGGCGTTGCTCGCGCTGCCGATTCGGTTCCTCGTGCCCGAGAGCCCGGAGTGGGAAGCCGGCAAGGCGAAGGGCCGCTCGAACGAGGTGTCGTGGCGTGAGATCGCGGCGACGCCGGGGGTGCTCAAGCGGCTGGCGTGGGGCTCGGTGGCGATGGCCGCGGGCTTCGGCGGCTACTACGCGCTCACCGGCAACTACTCGGTGCTGCTGCTGAAGAACCTGGGCCAGTCGATGCAGGGCGTGTCGTGGCACGTCGCGCTCTTCAACCTCGGCATGCTGAGCGGCGCCATCGCCTGCGGCTACGTGGCGATGAAGAAGGGCGTCACGCTCGCGGTCGCGGTGCCGGCGCTGTCGATGGTGGTGGTGACGCCGCTCTACGTGGGCGTCGCGCCCGAGCTGCTCGCCGTCGGCGCGTACCTGGCGGGCGTCTTCGGCGCGGGCTACTCGGGCGTGTCGCCGCTGCTCCTCACGTCGCTCTTCCCGGCCCGTTTCCGCGCGCGCTGCGTGGGCATCGTGTACCACGTGGGCGCGGTGCCCGCGGCCTTCGTCCCCATGGGCATCGCGTACCTCGCCGAGTCGGGCGTCGCGTCGCTCCCCGTGGGCATGGGCGTCGTCTGCGCGGCCTGTCAGCTCGGCATGGCAGCGATGATCGTCTTCGCGCCGAAAGACGCCGGCGCCTCGTCGGCGACCCCGAGCACCGACGCCGCGCTCGCACACTGAACCTTCACCCGAAGCACGCAGTTTCCACTCACCTGGAGGAGTCCGCATGAAGACGTCATTTGCAGCACTCATCGTCGCCACGTTGGTCATCATCGGTTCGAGCACGTTGTCGGGCTGTGACACGCCCCCTGCGCCCGCAGATGCAGGCACGGCTGGTGGAACGGCTGGCGGGCTGACGGGAGGCGGTTCGACCGGCGGCGGGACGGCCGGTGGCTCGGGCGGTGGAACGGCCGGTGGCTCGGGTGGTGGAACGGCCGGTGGCTCGGGTGGTGGCGCAGCGATTCAGCTCGACACGCCCCAGCGCATCCTCAACTTCCTCGAGGGCAAGACGCTCACGATGGAAGGCATGAACATTCCGACGCACCCGAACGGGATCAGTGAGAACTTGAACCTTGGCGGGAACTCGCAGTGCTACCAGAAGACGGTCATTCGGGTGATGGCCGGCCAGTTCCAGGTGACCTCGACGCCGGCCACCATCAACAGCCTCGATGGCGGCACGCTCATGGTCGGCCAGGTCGGCCGGTGTGATCGCACCGTGCGCGGGCCGATGGACCTGAGCTTCAACTCGTCTGGTGTGACCTTCGCCAACGTGCAGGGCAACGCGACCTGCTTCGACGTCGACGTGAACTACGGGGTCTTCCGCCAGGAGGGCCGGGCCAGCATCAACGCGGCAGGCACTGAGATCACCATGGAGCTCTTCTTCCAGAACGGCGCCGTCAACCACCGTTGCGCGAACGGGGCGGTCGGCTCGGCCGGCGTGGTGCAGGTGGTGATGGGCAACATGATCCCGTTCACTGGCAACGCCCAGCAGAAGTACGTCATCACGCAGTAAGCCGTTTCGAAGGCGACGGGCGCGCTCGGAGAGTCCCTCGAGCGCGCCTCGCCTCGGCCGTGAGGGGAGCTCGCATGAGACACGCGTGGGTGGGGCTGGCCGCGGTGTTGCTCGCGGTGACGGCCGTGGCACAGGGGCCGATCGCACCGGTCGACCCGCTCGACGACTGGCGCAACCGCAAGGAGCGCGAGAAGGACGCGCCGCTGAGCGAGTTCCGTTTCATCAGCTACTACTTCCTCCGGGGCACCATGACGAACCTCGCCGGCGACCCGGCGGGGCTTCGTGGCGTGGCGCTCGGGCCCATCGGTGAGTTCGGCGGCAGCAGCATTCGCACCGGCCCGAACACGCTCAACGGCTTCCTCGAGCAGCGGTGGATTCCCGTCATCGAATACGCGCCCTTCTTCGTCGACGACCTCGCGGTCTTCCGTGCGCAGTTCGAGGTCGACTTCATGTGGGGCCTCGCGGCCAACACGGTGCTGCAGAACCAGGGCGGCGGCTTCAACGCCGACATGGTGAACCTGCAGACGAAGAACCTGAACGTCGCGCTCTACCCGACGCGCAAGCCGAGGGAGCTGGCGATTCTGCTCGGCACCCAGAGCTTCTACGACAACATCGCGGACCCGACGCGCACGCCGGTCTCCGAGATCGTACGCGGCGGCTACAAGCTCGCCTTCCTCGGGAGCGACGGCACCGGCGCGCAGATCTTCTGGTCGCCGACCTCGAAGCTGCGCACGCGCGCGGGCCTGCTCTTCATCGGCGCCGCGCAGCCCGACAAGGCGTTGATGGACGACCCGCGGCTCAAGTTCGCCTTCCTCGGGCTCGCCGATGCCTCGTACGAGGTGATGCCGGGGACGACGGTGGGCGCCTCGGCGTGGGTGCTGCGCGACGAGACCAAGGGCGCTGCCTATGCGTTCGAGGGCCTCATCTTCTCGGGGCCGGCGTCGACGGGCCTCGGCGGCTTCACGGGCACCCAGCGCTTCAACATCGACTCGCCCATCGGCACGGTGGCGTACGGCGGGCTCAACGTGCAGCACAACCCCGGCTTCCACCTCGGGCGCTTCGCGGCGTCGGGCTTCGTGATGCTCAACGCGGGCCGCTACGTGACGACGCGCATAAACTCGACCAACCTGCAGCAGGTCGACATTCTCGGCGTGTCGGCCAACGCCGAGCTGCTCTACCAGTGGGGCCACACGGCGAACGACGTCGTCACGCTCGAGGGGCTCTACGCGTCGGGCGACGCGGACCCGTCGGACAACCGCTACACCGGCGCCTTCACCGCGAACATGTACGGGCTCCCGGGTGCGGTGTGGTTCAACCACCGGGCGCTCTTGTTGTTTCCGTTCACCTCGACGGTGAACAACTACACGGGCGCCATCGCTGACATCTCGAACCAGGGCTTCGGCACCACCGCCGGTATCGTCTCGGCCGCGTGGGATCTCGTGCCGAACGTCCTCAACGCGAAGGTGGGCAGCGCGGTGGGGACGGCGAACGCGACGCCGCCTCCGGGGCTCACGGGCGTGGCGCGCGGTCGCTTCATGGGCGTCGAGGTGAACGCGGAGCTGAAGTGGCACATCCGCTACCTGATGACCGTCGGTCTGCACGCCGCCTACCTGTTCCGCGGCAACTTCTACGACGGCAACGACCGCGTCACGGCGAACCCGTGGGCGCTCTTCACCACCTTCACCTGGTACGCGTTCTAGAGGCCGCCATGCGCACGCTCCTGCTGTTCGCCGTCGTGTCCTCGCTGGCCTGCATCCGCTCGTACGAGTCGGCGCCGGCGCTGTCGTTCTCCGATGTGCCGTACACCTCGGTCTCGGGCCAGCCGTGGCAGGCGGGTGAACTCGCCCTGACGAAGGCCGAGGCGACGTGGAAGCTCGGAGGCCAGCACAGGCTCCGGTACGTCGAGCTCAACCCGACCGGTTCTCGCACGCTGCTCTTCCTCCACGGGCTGGGCAGCTCGCTCAAGTTCTGGCGCTACCAGCTCGACACGTTCGCGGCGCAGGGCTTCCGCGTCATCGCGATCGATCAGCTCGGCTTCGGCAAGTCGGACAAGCCGGCGCAGTTCCCGTACTCGATGGACGCGCAGGCCGAGGTGGTGGTCGAGGTCGTCGAGGCGCTGAAGCTCGAGCGCGTGGTGCTGGTGGGCCACTCGATGGGCGGCGAGGTGGCGCTGGCGACGGCGATTCGGTTTCCCGAGAAGGTCGAGGCGCTCGTCTTGACCTCGCCGGCCGGCTTCGAGCCCTTCAGCCCGCGCGAGAAGAAGTGGTTCGAGAAGGTGTTCAGCGCCAGCTTCGTGAAGTCGACGCCCGAGTACGGCATCTGGGGGAGCGTTCGGTACAACAACTTCGTCACCTGGAAGCCCGAGTACGAGTGGCTCATCGAGGAGCGCGTGAGGCTCGCGAAGTCCGACGAGTTCGACGCGTACGCGTACGCGCAGGTGCGGGCCGTCGATGGGCTCACGCACAACGACTTCGTGCGCGAGTCGCTGGGGAAGGTGACGCAGCCCACGCTCATCGTGTTCGGTGAGGACGATCGGCTCATTCCCAACCCGTTCCTGCACGGCGGGCGCGCGCGGCGGGTGATGGAGGACGGTGCCTCGAAGATCCGCGGCTCGACGCTGGTGGGGCTGGCCCGTTGTGGCCACACCGTGCAGATGGACTGCGCGGAGCCGTACAACGCCGAGGTGCGTGGGTTCCTGTCGAAGCTCCCTGCGCCCGCGGCGCCGAAGGAGACTCCGTGAGCTCCGGAGTGCACGCTCACGCGGAGTTCGAGGTGCGGCGACGCTCCGAGGTGAGCCTGAGGCGCGCGTCGATGGGGTGGGCGTTGTTCACCACCATGATGGTCGCCTGCGCGCCGGCCGAGATCGACGAGCCGGTCGAAGCTCAGCGCTCCGCGTTGACCCAGGTGACTGGCTTCGGCGCGAACCCCGGCGGCCTCGCGATGTTCGTGCACGTGCCTGCTTCGTTGCCGCCCAACCCCGCGCTCGTGGTGGCGATGCACGGGTGTACGCAGTCGGCTGCGGCGTACGCGAACGCGGGCTGGAACGCGCTCGCCGATCAGTACGGCTTCATCGTGCTCTACCCGCAGACGACGGCGAACAACGCGTGCTTCTCGTGGTTCATCGGCGCCCAGCAGAGCCGGAGCGGTGCCGAGGTGACGTCGATCGTCAACATGGTGAACCACCTGCGCACGACGCGTTCGGTGGATCCGAGCCGGGTGTACGTGACGGGCCTCTCGGCTGGCGGTGCGATGACCTCGGTGCTGCTCGCGACGCACCCGGACGTCTTCCGCGCGGGCGCGGTGATGGCTGGGCTGCCGTTCGCGTGTGCGCAGACGCAGCTCGACGCGTTCAACTGCATGAACGCTCCGCCGGATCGAACGCCGCAGCAGTGGGGCGATCTCGTGCGCGCGGTGCCGGGGACGGCAGGGCTGTCAGCACCGCGCGTGTCGATCTGGCACGGGACGGGTGACTTCACGGTGCGGCCCGGGAACCTCACGGAGCTGGTCGACCAGTGGACGAACGTGAACGCAGTCGACGCAGTGGCCGACGCCACGAGTACGGTGGGGCCCGCGACGCGACGCGAGTATCGCAACGCCCAGGGCCAGACGCGGGTCGAGTCGTGGACGATCTCGAACATGAGCCACGGAACGGCGGTGGATCCTCGGCGTGGGTGTGGAACGGCGGGCGCGTTCATTCTGGACGTGCAGGTGTGCTCGAGCCGGTTCGCCGCGGAGTTCTTCGGGCTCGCGCCGATGACGTCGCTCGATGCTGGCGTGGTCGACGCCGGGTCGCCCGTTCCCGATGCGGGACCCGTCGACGCGGGTGGTGCTTCGCCAGACGCGGGTGGCGTGGACGGCGGGACTCCAGACGCCGGAGCTGGAGACGCCGGCACGCGCCCGGATGCGGGCGGCTTCATGTGCCGTGACTTCACCGCTGCGAACTTCACGCACCTTGGCGCTCTGCGCGCGACGGCGTGTGGCGGCGGGTCCGCGAACTTCTGCGCGGTCGGCTCTGGCGACGATCTCGGGACGGTGAATTCCGTCACGTCGGTTCGAGAGGTGGCTCCCGGGTTCTTCGAGCGGGGGACGTGCGCGGGCGGAACTGGAGGCGGCCCAGCGGCGGGTGGCGGTTCGGCAGGTGGTGGATCGTCCGGCGGTTCAGCGTTCAACTGCGTCGAGCACGCAGGGTTCAACTACGAGCACGTGGTCGCGTTCCGGGCGCAGTCATGTCCGGCGGCCGCGGCGGCGTGTGCGGTGGGCTCGGGTGACAACCTCGGCTTGTTCAGCAACCGCACCACGCTGCGCGAGGTTCGTCCCGGGTACTACGAGCTCGGCGCATGTCCGTCTGGAGCGGGTGGGGGAAGTGCGACGGGCGGAGGGAGCGGCGGAGCAACGGCTGGCGGAGTTGCCGGCGGCGCTTCAGGCGGCACGGCTGGTGGTGCGACAGCGGGCGGCGCGTCGGGTGGAACATCCGGTGGCAGCGCGGGTGGAAGCGCGGGTGGAAGCGCGGGCGGCGCGTCGGGTGGAACGTCCGGTGGCAGCGCGGGCGGCGCATCAGGAGGAATGTCCGGCGGAAGCGCGGGCGGTGCATCAGGAGGAACGTCCGGCGGCACGACAGCGGGGGGAACTGCTGGCGCGTCGGGCGGAACGTCCGGTGGCACCGCGGGCGGAAGTGCTGGCGGTGCGTCGGGCGGTGCGTCAGCCGGCGGCGCCTCAGGTGGCGCGGCAGCGGGTGGAGTCGCTGGAGGCGCTGCAACAGGTGGCGGCGGCGGGAGCGTCGGCTCCACGAACGGCTGCGGGGCTACGGGCGGGGCGGGCAGTCCGTTCTTCCTGCTCGTGCTCGCCTTTCTTTCCCATCGTGGAGCACTTCGCCTGCTCAAACGCTCCGCGGCGTCGTCAGCGTCTGTGGTTGTCGTTGTCTCGCAGACATGACAGCGCGCCAGGCTCGGCTCGCTACGGCCGAAGTGCGGCCTGGAGGGCTCGTTCGTAGTGACGAACGATCGCGACACCCAGGCACGCGAAGACGACGCGCAGCGGTTTCGTTCGCTGGCGCGCAAACGACACGACCTCTCGCACTGCAATCTTCGCGGCCTTGTCGGCGGGGTAGCCGTAAGCGCTGGTGCTGATGGCGGGGAGGGCGACGCTCCCGACCCCGAGCTTCGCGACCTCGGCGAGCACGGCCGAGTAGCAACGCGCGAGCAACTCGGCCTCGCCCTTCTCACCGCCGTACCAGACGGGGCCGACCGTGTGGATGACGTACGTCGCCTGAAGCCTGAATCCGGGCGTCACCTTCGCCTGTGCCGTCTCGCAGCGAACGCCCGGCCGAAGCTCTGGGAGGAGCAGGCAGTGGGCCTTCAGCTCCGGACCAGCTGCGGCATGAATCGCTCCGTCGACCCCGCCCCCGCCTGCAAGCGTGGGGTTCGCGGCGTTCACGATCGCGTCGACCGGGAGGGTGACGATCGATCCTTCGATGACCTGGAGTTCGACGAAGTGAACCGTGAACGCAGACACTGGTGAAGCGTATCCGCCGAGACCGCGAGATGTCCCTCGGCGGAGCACTGCGGCTCCCTGACTCAACGTGTACGCGAACGCTGGGCTGTCAGGACGGGCCAACACTCGAATTGCTGGGGCTCCCGGTTGAGCTCACGCGATTCAGCGTCGCCGCCGAGGGCAGCCAGCCATTCCCCCTCGTGTGCGCGGCGCGGTCCGTCTTCGGCCTCGACCGGTTCGCGCTTTTCGTCGTCAGTGGCTTCGTGCGTCCAGGGGCAGGGCTGACGGCGTTGAGCCCTCAGCCGTTGTGGCCGCTCACACGGCCTCCGACACCGACGCGAGCAGGAACTCATGCGTGCGCAGCGCGGGCGTCACCGTCTCAGCGTCGTGCGCCGCCTCCACGTCCTTCGACAGCGCATCACATTTCGCGAACGCCTCGGCCACCGACTGGTTGAAGCGGAAGTTGTTCACGGGCCCCGCAATCTCTCCGTTCTCGATGAGGAACGTCCCGTCTCGGGTGAGGCCGGTGAGCAGCAGGTTCTGCGCCTCGACCCAGTTCGTGTACCAGAACCGGCTGATCAGCACGCCGCGCTTCACGCCCGCGATCAGGGCAGCGCGATCGACCGACCCGCCCGCGAGCTCGAACCCGCCGTGCCCTCCGACCGGCTGGGTACCGCTCTTCTTCGCCCAGTACCTCGAGGTGGCAAGGCCCGAGACGGCGCCCTTCGTGACCCACGCCTGCGCGGACAGCGCACGGCCTTCTCCATCGAACGGCAACATCGGCGTGCGCGGATTCCTCGGGTCGCTCGAGAGGCTCACCAGCTCCGAGAAGAGCGGCCCCGACTTTCCCGCGAAGAACGAGCGACCCTCATCGGCGGCGCGCCGGTCCATCGAGTCGAGGAGCGCCTGGGCGAGCGACGCCGACGCGGCCGGCTCCAGCACCACCGTGTACCGACCCGGGTCCAGGCGCCGGGGCCCCTCTGACGCCTTCGCCGTCGCGCACGCCCGCTCCGCCACGGCGCGAGGCTCGAGCCCCGTGAGCCGTCGGCCGTGAAACTGCCCTCGGCCCGAGCCCGTGCCCGAGGCCGTGCGCGCCGTGACCGAGAACTGCGTCGCCGTCGCCGGGTGCACGTGCAGCAACCCCGCGGACGACGCCTTGCCGATGAGCCCGCTCCAGGTGGCGAAGAAGCCCGCCGTCGCGAGCTGTCGTTCCCGGCCGGGCCCGAGCGCTTCACGAATGATCTCCGCGCGCCCCTTTGCGTCGAGCCGCTCGATGGCACTGTCGAAGGCCGCCTCGTTCGTCGTCACCTTCTCCGCTCCGAGCACGGGCATCAGCTCGGGATCCTCGGGCGCGAGGCGCGCCAGGCGCACGGTGCGCTCGACCAGCGCCTTCATCGACGCCGCGTCAGTCTGGTTGCTGGTGCTGGTCGCCGCGCGCTGTCCCAGCATCACCGTCACCGCGAGGTGTCCCTGGTCGACCTCGCCCGACGTCGTCACCTCGTTGCGCGAGAAGCGCACGTGCGCCTGGTTCGCCGAGTCGAGCGCCACGAAGACCTGCGCCTTCGGCTCGAGCGCCCGCGCGAACGAGAGCACCTGCTGCATCGCCTCTTTCAGCTGCTTCGCAGAGAGCGGCATGACGTCAGGCTCCCTTCTTCGCGCGGGTGTTGAGCACGTTGATCTTCCTGAACCGCGTCGGGGCACACCCGTGGCTCACCGGGTTCGACTGCATCGGCTCTCCTTTGCCGTCGTCGAACGCCGAGCCCAGGCGCCACTCGCCAGGCCCGCCGATGAGGTCGCACGCATTCCAGAACTCGAGGGTGTTCGACTGGTAGGCGACGTCACGGAGCGCGCGCGTCACCTTGCCCTTCTTCACCTCGTAGAACATCTGTCCGGTGAACTGGAAGTTGTAGCGCTGGTGATCGATCGACCAGCTCCCGTCACCGAGCACGTAGATCCCGTCGTCGGTCGCGGCGATGAGGTCCTTCACGCCGAGCGTGGTGTTCGAGGGCGCCAGCGAGACGTTCGGCATGCGCTGGAAGGGCACCGAGGCGTGATCCTGCGCGTACGAACACCCGCGCGAGGCCTTCTCGCCAATCCACCCGGCCTGCTCGCGCGTCGTCTGGTAGCCGACGAAGCGGCCCTGCTCGACGAGGTTCCAGCGGCCCGTCTTCACGCCGTCGTCGTCGTAGCCACACGTCGCGAGCCCGCCGGGCGTCGTCTTGTCGGCGTACAGCGTCACCGCGGGCGCGGCGTACTGGAGCACCTTCAGCTTCTCGGGCGTCGCGAAGCTCGTGCCGGCGAAGTTCGCCTCGTCACCGAGCGCGCGATCGAGCTCGGTGGGGTGCCCGACGGACTCGTGAATCGTCAGCCACAGGTTCTCGGGAGAGAGGATGAGATCGCGTTTGCCCGGCTCGACGCTGGGCGCGGCGAGCTTCTCGCGCGCGTCTTCGGCTACCTTCTCTGCGTCTTCCACGAAGCGCGAGGTCGCCAGGTATTCCCAGCCGGCCTGCATGGCCTGGCCGTCCCAGCCGCGCTGCACGAAGTCCCCGTCCTTCACGAGCGTCACGGCGTACGAGGGCCCGAGCCGGGTGATGGACTGTTCGATCAACGCACCGTCGGTGCTCGCGAAGAGCTTCCACTCGAGGCGTGACGAGAGCGACGCCTCGGCGAACGAGGTCACCTTCTGCTTCCGCAGCGTCTGCGAGATGCCGAGCAGGAGCTCGAGCTTGTCGGCGACGGGGATCTTGAATGGATCTTTCTCGAGCGGGGTTTGCCAGACGTCGACGTAGGCGGGCGTGGGCGCGAGCTCGACCGGGCGCTGCCGAAGCGGAGCCTGCGCCATGGCGATGGCCAGCGCCTTGCGGGTGGCGAGCTGCACCTCTTTCGGATCGACGCGAGACGTCGACGCGAAGCCCCAGGCACCGCCCTTCAGCACCCGCACGCCGACACCGTAACGTTCGCTGTCGCTCGTGCCGGCGGGGTGATCGTCACGGACCGACACGTTCTCTTCGCGGCGGCGGTGCACCCGCACGTCGGCGTACGCGGCGCCCGCGGCCCTGGCGGTCGAGAGCGCGGCGTCGATGACGGCGAGGAGCACGGTGTCAACGACGAGGCCCCGGGCGTCCGACAACCCGGAGCGACCCGCCAGCACGGCCGCGGCGGTGAGGCCCGTCGAGGTGATGAAGTGTCTTCGGCTGAGCGTCATGGCCGCGAACCGTAGATCGGGAACTCGCGGCTGGTGCGATCGACGGTCGTCGAGCCCGGTGGCTCGTGCCGAAGGCAGTGCGCCTCCAGCGCCATTCCCGCACGCGGCGCCCAGCGTACGAACCACCCCGGTCGCGCGTCGTCCCGGCGAGCCTCGGGCCGTCGTTCAGCAGCGTGCGCTCGCCGATGCGCGAGGTGGAGGTCGCGAGGGCCTTCGGCGGGAGCGCGAAGTCCGACGTGGGCGCCATGCGATGAACCTGCTGCTGGGGCCCATCGGTCCGGGGATCCACGACCGCCGCAGAAAGGGCTGCCCGCACCTGGCGCCGATCCTCGACGTGAGTGACGCAACTCGGCCCGACCTGCGTTCCGCGCGAGCGGGGGTCCTCCGCGGCGGACGTCGTACCTCGTGGCGCGACTGCCTCACGCGCTCGCGGCTCCTCCTTCATCCAGCGCGCCGCCATCGACGTCGGCCGGTGGTACGTTCTTCGGCCGTGGAGGCCTGCCCGTTCTGCGGCACGACCGTGCTGCCTGGTGCCGAGCTGTGCCCCGTGTGTTTCGGGGATCTGAGCGGGCCCGTGCGGGGGCGCGCGAAGACCACCACCGCCCAGCCCATCGCGCCGAGGCCAAAGAAGAAGCTCGACCTCACCGATCGATCGACCGATCCCCAGGCGCCAGCGCTCCAGGCCGCGGTGATGGGCGAGCCCGAACCGCCGCCTTGCGCCATTCACGCGCGCGCGAAGTCCCGCGGGCAGTGCGTGCAGTGCCACTCGCCGGCCTGTGAGATCTGCCTCTCGCACGGTGGCGTCTGCCCGGCGTGCCGGCGGCAGAACGCGCCCGCGCGCATCGCCGAGGCGTCGCGCGACATCGGCTTCTTCACCGCCCTGGCCGGCCTGTCGCTCATCGGGTTTGCGCTCTGGCAGGAACTCGACCGCACCGTCCTCGACTCGGATCTGCGGCGCTCGATCATCGCGGGCCTGCTCGGGCTGGGACATCTCGCCGTCGCGCCGGCCATCTGGCAGCGCCGCGCCACCTCGTTCGCGCTCATCGCCACGGCCGTGTGTCTGTGCGGGGTGGTGGTGCCGCTCCTCGGCGGAGAGCCCTGGTGGATGGCCATCGTCCGCCTGGGGCTCGCGGGCCTCAACGTGGCCCGGAGCCTCGAGCTCAAGCGCCAGCTCGACGAGCTGTACCTCGCGCTCGATCGCCCGGCCTGACGGTCAGCGCGTCGCCGACATCAACCGCTGGCTCTCGCGCAGCATGAAGCCCTTGTCTTCGGTCGTCAGCTCGAGCCGCACGCCGAAGCCGCGCAGCGTCTGATCCGCCGTCGCGCTCTCGAACGCCACCGCGCCCCGCGTGCCGACGCGCCGGTTGGCCTCCTCGAACTCGAAGGTGAGACCCAGGCGGGTGCCGAGCGGGAGCGGGGGCACGATGGGAAAGAAGACCGAGCTGGTCGACAGGTTCATCAGCCGGTGCGCCGAGAAGACGAAGGCCGTCTGGCGGGTGACGCTGAACGCGCCGGCGACCTGGTGTGGCTCCTGCTTGAGCCGGAGCACGTCGAGCTGCCACGTCGGTAGCGCTCCGCCCGGCCTGGGGGCCGACGGCGAGGGCGGCCGCGCCTCGAACACCGTCGCGGCGAGCTGCGCTTCGACCTGCTGAATGCGCTCCGTGAGGAACTGGTAGACGGCCATGTTCGCCTTCACCAGCTCGGGCGCAGCGTCGCGCGGCAGACGCCCGGGGTGGTACCGCTTGGCGAGGTTGAGGAAGCCCTGCCGGTAGTCGCGCGCGCTCGCCGTCTTCGGCACGCCGAAGAGGTGGTGGGGCGCCAGCTCCTGGTAGCGGTCGAGATCGAGCAGCGCGCGCTGCGCCTCGGCCTGCTCACGCACGGCTCGGGCCGCGGGCGACTCGCTCGTCACCATCGCCTGCACCGCCGCGCCCCGAATCGGCTGCCACGTCACCCGGTCTTGCGAGGCCGAGAGGAACACCCCCGGCCGCGCGCGCATGAGGTCGACCGCCACCTCACGTGACATCGGGCCGACCTCACTGCCACGGGCGTCCTTCAGGTACCAGGTCGTCATGCGGGTCTCCCCCTTCGCGCGAATGCCCGTACTCTTCTCAACCCGCGCGGGCGCCTGCAAGGCGCGACTTCATGACATGTGGATTTCAAATCATCGACGCCCGTGAATGGTCGCCGGCCATGCCGCGGTGGTGACGCTCAGGCCACCATCGAGAAGAAGTCCGCGTCCTTCCAGACGGAGACGAAAGCTCCATCGTCCAGCGCCCGGTACCCGTGGGGCACCGAGGCGGCGATGCGCACGGCGGTGGCGGTGGCCGAGAGGCCCCTGGTGAGGGCGATGGTGACGCGCCGTGAATCGCAGAGGATGGTGAGGTGGGCGTCGGCTCCGGCGGCGCCGCGCACCTCGATGCGGTTCTCGTCGAGCTGCGCGATGCGCTGCACGAGGTCGGTCGAGAAGACCCGGAGGCGGGGCGGGCGCGCGGCAGGCACGGTCGCTTCGGTGAGCGAGACCTCGAGGCCACCGAGCCGCTGCTGCACCTGCATCACCACGTCCCGCGGGAGGCTCCGGCGCAGCTGCGCCACCGCGTGCTCCGGGTGGCTGTGGGTCGCCAGCGGCACCTCGAACGCATCGGACGGCGTCTCGACGTCGAGCGAGGTGGTGGGTTCGTCGCTCACTTCTCCGGACAAGAGGAACTTGCTCGCGCCCTGCCGTTCGATCACGAACGACGGATCGGCGCTGGCGAGGTGAAAGCGGCGCAGGTTGAGAGATGTCACGGGGTCGATCACGGCCGGCCTCTTGAAAAAACCGAATGCTGCGGCGCGTCTAGCTGCTTCGGGCTTTCCAGCAAAGGGCCCCCCGGGCAAAACTCAAAAGTCTTCGATTTCACGAGAGGAATGGCCACGTGCAGGCTCCGGTCGGTGCGCAGTGCGCAGTTCATCCGCAGGTGGCAGCGGCGGTCATCTGCGAACGCTGCGGCAGCTTCGCCTGCAGCCCGTGCGTCGCGTTCTCGCCCACGGGCTCGCTCTGTGCGCGCTGTCAGGTGGCGCACAAGCCGCTGGGCTCGCGGGGGCTGCGGTTTCTCGCGAACATCGTCGACAGTCTCGTCTTCAGCGTGCCCGTCATCGCCAGCGTCTTTCTGTCGGTGATGGTCGCGGCTGCGTTCGGCACGGAGGGCGGAGGGAAGAAGGACGACCTCGGGCCGCTGGTCGTCGTGCTGGCGCTCTTCTTCATGTTCGGCGGAGTCGTCGCTGGCGCGGCCGTGCAGGTGCTGATGCAGCACAAATACGGTCAGTCGGTCGGCAAACGCCTGCTCAAGCTGCGCGTGGTCCGCGTCGACGGGAGCCCGGTCGAGCTCTGGCGGCTGGTGCTGTTGCGCAACGTGGTGCCGCACGTGGCCGGTCAGCTGTGTGGCCTCATCGGGCTCATCGACGCGATCTTCATCTTCGGGGCGGACCAGCGCTGCCTGCACGATCTCGTCGCCGACACCATCGTGGTGGACGTCACCAACGAGGGCTGACGTCAGCGCGGCTTCGGCGTGTGGCCGAGCCGCTCGAAGGCCTGGGCGAACACCCGGCCGTCTTGCGCGCCTTGAATCACGAAGCGGTCGCCGACGATGAAGGTGGGGACCGCGTTCACGCCCACCTCATGTGCGGCGGCGAGCCCGGCCTCCATGGCGTCCTTCCAGCGGCCCGAGGCCACCTCGCGCTCGAGCGTCTCGCCGTCCAGCCCGGCATCGACCGCCGCGGCCCGGAGCACCTGGAAGTCGTGAATGTTCTCGCCGCGCACCCAGTACCGCTCGAGCACGGCGTGGTGGAACGGGTCGAACCGGCCCTGGCTCCGCGCCCACTCGGCGGCCTGGTGCGCGCGCCGCGTCGAGGGGATCACGTCGCGCGTGGTGACCATCGTCAGCCCCATGGCCCGTGCGCGCGTCGAGAGCGGGTTGTTGGGGTCGGCCATGTACGCGCGAATGCGCTCCGGGAGCGGCAGCCCTTCGTCGGGCGTCCCGGGCCGCAACAAGAAGGGCCGCCAGTCGACGGTGAAGTCCCACGTCTGTTTGAGGCGTTCGACCTCGCCGAGGCCGATGTAGCACCACGGTCAGACGTAGTCGGACCAGATGGTGATGGTTGGAGCAGGCATGACGACGTGGTGCCACCGCCCCGCGCCATGCGCAAGGCCTCGTGACGAATGGCGATGCGAATTCGAATGATCGAGGCCGCGTCGGCGGGTAGCGTTTTCGGTAATGGCGGCCAGGAAGAAGACGAAACGGGGCGCGGCACCGAAGGTGAAGAAGGGCTCGTCGAAGCGGCCGACGCGGAAGGTCGCCCGGGCCGTGGCGAAGAAGAAGCCAGCACCGAAGCGCGCGAAGGCGCCAGTGAAGAAGGCGCCAGTGAAGAAGGCCGCCGCGAAGAAGCCGGCGGCGAAGGCCACCGCCCGCAAGGCCCCGCGCAGCGCCGTCGCGCTTCCTGAATTGCCCGAGATCGAGGGCTACGTGCGCAGCCTGCCGCCGCCAATCGT
>JALOQF010000349.1 GCA_025459425.1 Myxococcaceae bacterium
CGACAGGCCCGCGACGCACACGCGCGGAAAGGCCGCGAGGCTCGCGAAGGCGTCTTCGGCGGCGCGCACCCAGTCGCGCCACGTCACCCACAGCATCGCCTCGGGCGTCGTGCCGTGCCCCGGCAGCCGCGGCGCCCGCACGAAGAAGCCACGGTCGGCGAGCGACGCCGCGAGGGGCTGCACTTCCCATGGGCTGCCGGTGAAGCCATGCAGCAGCAGCACGGCCGTGCCGGCGTCTGGCGGGCCCAGGTCGAAGGGCGCGGTACGGGAAGGGTCGAGCGGGAACGTCACGGAAACCGCGCCATGGTGGCAGCCCGTGACGCGCGCGAAAAGCCTCAAAGCGGGCCGCGTTGTCCGTTCACATTGGTGGCCGCCACGGAGTACACCGCCTTCACCATGAGCGATTCGCCCAAGCCGCCCGAGATTCAGCTCCAGATTCAGCTCGACGACGACGTGGCCAACGGACCGAGTTCACCCTCGACTTCATCTACGTGCAGCCGCAGCAGCCCCGCGCCAAGGTGCTCTCGCGCATCATCACCAACCCCAAGCACATGAAGCGCCTGCTGCTCGCGATTCAGGAGAACCTCGCGAAGTACGAGCAGAAGTTCGGCCCGGTCGAGATCATCGACCCGGGAACGCCGGTGCACTGAGGTTCCGGGTGCGGGGAGTGGCGTGAATGGACGCCTCGTGGTGTCGTCCGGTCCTGTCGATGCGCACCCTGCTGACCTCGTTCGTCTTCGCCCTCGTGGGCTTCGCCGCGGCCGACGCGCATGCCGGGTGCGACGACGGCGTTCGGTTGTTCCCCACGCCCGGCGCCACGGTGCCGACCAACGTGCAGTTCGTGCTCGAGGGCCTCTCGGGTGAGCAGGAGCGCGTGTCGGCCCTCGTCGGCTCGTCCGAGCTCGCGCTGTTCGGTGGGAAAGAGACGATTCCCGTCGCCGTCGAGAAGGGCTGGGCGTCGTCGATGAACCGCGTCGCCGTTCGGTTGAAGCCCAGGCGCGCGCTCGAGCCCAACACCGAGTACTCGCTGGGCCTCACCCGGGCGCTGCCGAAGGTGAAGCTCGTCAACGACACCTTCGGCGACAACACGCCCCGCTGGCGCACCGGCCCCGCGGCAGACACGGTGGCGCCGAAGTTCACCACCCGCCCCGCGGTGTCCGAGGGCTTCTACCAACGCACGAAGGACGGGCTGACGCGCACGCTGAAGTTGCGCACGCAGGTGAACGACCTCGGCGCCTCGTACCTCGTCGTCTCGATGGTGCGCGCGCGTGGCATGGCGACGAAGCAGCAGTACCTCGTGCCGGTCGAAGGTGAGACGGCCACGCTGGGACATGACGTCTGCTCCGGCAGCTTCGGCTTCGACGATGGGCGCGCGTACAAGCTCACCATCGAGCTCATCGATGCCGCCGGCAACCGGGCGCCCAGCACCGTCGCCATCGAGCTGTCGGCACCCAAACCCACCACCCCCGAGCCCGAGCTCCAGAAGAAGTAGGTGTGAAGGCGAAGTGGCAGCTGCCCGCCCGAGTTCACGGCCGCCGCTGGAGCGCGGGGGCGACGAAACGTCAGGCCACCTGACACCCTCCCGGCCCTCGTCCCAGTCAACCGCACGGAACGGCACGGAAACTGCGCTGCGCTGGGCGGCTGGCAGGGTCCTCGCAGAAGCGGTGCCCGATGCCGACGCGTCTGGGACTGCTGCTGCTGCTGACGGGCTGTGTGGGCGAGTACTCGTCCACGCCCGAAGAGCTCGCCCGCTACGAGTGGGTGGCGCAGGTGAAGGTGAACCCCACGGCGCCGGTGGCCGGGCGCCAGGTGAGCTTCAACCTCGAGCTGACGAGCCACTCGAACACGATGGTGGTCGTCGACATCGTGCTGCGCGCGCACCGCGCCGACGGGAGCCTCTTGCACGAGCAGGTGTGGAGCGGCGTCACCTTTCGCCCGCAGGAAGTGTGGAACCTCACCCAGGGCTTCATCACCAGCACCTCGGAGCGCGGCAATGCCACCGTCTCGGTCGAGGTGCTCGAAGGCAGCACCCAGCGCTCGCTGTGGAGCGCCCCGGGGCCGACCCTCACCTTCCGGTGACGGCTCGCCTCACACCCGGCAGAGGACGAACCAGTTGTCGAGTCGGCGCTCACCGCGCCAGGCGCGCCCGATGCTGACGTGCGAGGACACCGCGCGCACGACGTCGCGCGTGCGGTTGTAGACGAAGTACGAGAGCCGCTCGTCGTTGCCGAGCACGCGCGGCGCTCCCGCGAGCGGCCTGGGCGGCAGGCGCGTGTAGTCCACCAGCACCTCGTCGCCCTGCTGCACCGCCACGAAGTAGCCCGGCCCGACGGTGACGGTGACGAGGCCCGAGGTGGCGTTGAAGCCCCAGCGCTCGGTGGTGGCCTTCGCCGCGTCGTCGGGCACGGCGAACACCTTGGCGAAGCGTGAGAAGGCGAGCAGCGAGTTGCGGCCTTCGTGGCGAACGCCCACCAGCGGCTGGCCCGTCGCTGGCGCCAGGTCGTCGAGGGTGAGTCGCCGCGCGCCCTGGACGACGTCGAACAGCCGGGCCTGTCGCGCGGCGTCGAGCGCGAGCGTCTCGGCGACGCGTTGCGGTGCGGACAGGGCATCGAGGTGGGCTGCGAGCGCCTGGGGCGTGACCGAGGGCTCGTCGAGGAGACGGGACAGCATGGGGCCCGTCTCGCTCGTCGCGGCACCCGGCGCAAGGCCATGCAGTCGCTTCGCGTCGCCTGCCTGGCCCGGCGCGACGCCCATGCGCGCGCAACCGACCCCGCTCGTCGTGACCGACGTGGCAGCTCGGCGGCGGTGGTCGACGACGACGAGGCGCGCTCGAGCTGGCGCCGAAGTCGTCGGTGTTCGGCCAGGGGACGCGCCACGCAGACGGTGCCCGCGGCTCGGCTTCGGGAGCTTTCGCCACGCGAAGCTCGCGTCGCCAGGGACTCCCTGTCCGAGCGCCGACGAGTGGAGCCACCGTCGACGGCGGCTCCATCACCTCGAGCTGCGTGAAGGGCTCGAGCGGCGGGCGCTTCAGTCCGCGAGGAGGGCCGCAAGCGTTCGCCCAGTCACTTCTCGCGGCCGCACGGCGCGCTGCGCTCGGCGTGGTGTTCGAGCCAGGTCTTGATCACCTCCGGGTCCGCTCCTTCCCCGGCGATGCAGACGGTGGACCCGGTGCCGCGAGAGCGCCCGCCATCACCGCGCTCGAGGTGCTCCCTCTCGGGCCGGCTCGCTCGACCGCGGGCCACTCAGGAGCCGGGCGAGCAGCTCTGGCCACCGCGTGCGCACCGACTGGGCCGTCTGCGTCTTCATCGACGCGGCCACCTGGAGGCCCTCGCGGAGCCGTCGCGTGAGGTTCGACGGGTCGAGCGGGCAGGCCGTGACTTCGACGAACTGCACCTCGGCGCAGAGTTCGACGAGCGCCGTCGACACGGCGTCGAGCCGGGTGCCGGTGTGCGCGCGCCAGGCTTCGTCGTCGGCGAGCCCCTGCTCGAGGAAACGGCGCGCCTCGCTCCAGCGCCCGGCTCGCGCGGCCGTCCATGCCTGGTGGTGGGCCAGGCGCGCCAGCTCGTGCAGGGTCTCGTCCCGCGGCGCGAGCTGCTGTCGCGTCGCGAGCACCTCACGTCGTTCGGCCAGCGCGCGCTGACGCGCAGGCAGGTCTCCCAGGGCGCGGAACGTCACCGCCTCGAGGCCGGCGACGAGGGCCCGCAGGTCGTCTCGGCCCAGGTGGGTAGGGCCCGCGGCCAGCGCGGTCGCGTCGTGCAGTTCGACCGACGAGGCGAGCGCCGCGCGGGCCTCGCCAAGCCGCTGCTTCGCGCGCGCCGGCTCCTTCGCCGCGAGGTGCGCCGACGCCAGCGCCAGCCGTGGCTTTACCTGGGCGGCGACGCTCGGTGGCACCAGCGGCAACAGCTGCTCGCCGTAGCCGATGGCCGCCTTCGGCTGGCCCGCCACCAGGTGCGTCACCATCGCGCGCTCGAGCGCGAGCGGAAGGAACGGGGCCAACCCCGGCGTCGCGGTGACGAAGGCGAGCCCTTCTCTGGCTTCGGCCATGGCGGCGTCCAGCGCGTCGGCGTGCAGCAGGCTGCGCGCGTACGCCAGGTGGAAGGCGGCCTGCTCGGCGGGGCGCACGAAGGGCAGGCGCGCGCGCTCCTCGTAGTGCTTCACCGCGATGCGGTGGTTGCCGAGCGCCGCCTGCAACAGCCCCAGCTCGAGCAGCAGGCTCGCCCGGCGGCGGTACACGTCGGGCGCCAGGTCGAGCGCCAGGTGGTAGCGCCCATGCGCCTCGAGCGCCGCCGCGCGCGCCCCGCCGTGGTGGAAGTCTTCGTGCGCGAGGAACCCCAGCAGGTGATGGAACTCGGGGCTGCGCGCCAACGCGTCCTCGGAAGCGCGGAGCGCGGCGCGCGCCTGTGACAGCGTGCGCGTGAAGTCGTCGCCATCGAGTGAGGGGAGCGTTCGGCCGAGCACGACCGCCTCGGCGAAGGCCATCACCCCGGGAGTCTGCCCCAGGGCCGCGGCGAGCGTCGCCGTCAGCTCGGACCCCGCCACGCCGCCGCGCGCCGAGGCCTCGACGAATCCCGAGACGGCCTCGAGCGAGCGGGTCTTCCGGGCGATGGACAAGAAGAGCGCCGCCGCGTCGCGGTGTCGCTGCTGCTGCAGGAACCAATAGGCTCGCTCGAGCTGCACCTCGGCGTAGAGCGCTTCGGCGTACTTCCGCTCCGGGTGTGCCTGGGGAACGTCGTCGAGCCAGCGCTGAGCGAAGACGTCGAGCACCACCTGCAGGTCGTCGTGCGCGGCCCGCTCGATGATGGTCATCGCCACCATGCGGTGCTGCTCGAACGACGGCGCGCGCTGCCAGAGCGCCTCGAGCGTGGCGACGGCGGTGGCCTGGGCCGACGGCTCGACCTCGTCGAGCGCGCGCTCCACCTCGAGGAGCAGCCGCGCCTCGCTGCCCGGCTGCGTCAGGCCCTCGGCCGCCGCCAGCGCACGGAGCCTCGCCGCCTTCCCGCGCCCCGCCGTCAGCGCGTCGATGAAGCGCCTGGCGTGAATGAGGCGCTCCCGCTCGCCCAGCGCCGGGTGTCGCGAGACGCGCAGGTTGGCGCGCGCCCAGGCCTCGCGGTCGCCCGTCTCGCGCAGGAGCCGCTCGGCGAGGCGACCCCACAGCAGCACGACGTCGGGGTCGGTCTCGGCCTCGAGGTCGAGGGCGTCGAAGAGCGCCAGCGCCTCGCTCTTCTGCCCGAGCACCCGCAGCACCTCGGCGCGCACGAGGCGAGAGAGGCGCCGCACCGTCGGGCGGGCGTGTGCGTCGTAGCCCTCGAGCCGAGCGAGGCGGGCGCGCTCCGAGGCGATGAACTCGTCGGACAACTTCCCGAAGCCGAGCCGGCCCTCGTCACGGCGATGTCGCACCAACTCCGTCGCCACCTTCGCCCAGGTCGCCTCGTCGCTGCCCACGCCTGCGTCGCGCTGCATGAGGCCCAGGTCGAACTCCGCCGAGTCGAACGCGCCCAGCTCGAGCGTCGACATCGCGAGCCGCCGCTCGAGCTCGACGCGGCGGGGCAGGTCGGTCTCCCGCTCGAGGCGCCGCTCCTGCAGCAGGAGCCGCTCGAAGCGATGCCGCGCCGCCGAGGCCTCGTCGTCGAGCCGCGCCGCATCGAACTGCGCGGGCACCTGGCCCTCGAGCGGCACGCTCACCACCTGGAGGAAGCCCCGGCGGTTGCAGGTGGCGAGGAGCTGGTCTTGCGCGGGCATCGGGTACTGGCAGTTGCTGCGCTTGCTCGTCAGCACCTCGACGGCCTCGCCCCGCGCGGGCGCCGCCCGCTCTCCCTCGAAGGGCACGCGCACCAGCACGCCGTTGTCGTTGCCGTCCGTCACGCCGTCGGCGTTCGAGTCGTCGGGGAACTGGGTGAAGTACAGGTGCCGCCCATCTTTCGAGAACGCGGGGAAGGCCGACGAGCCGGGCAACAGTGGCTCGAAGACGACGCGGGCCCCGTCGGCGAGCGAGAGGAAGACGAGCCCGCGAGAGGCGCGCAGCAGCGCGGGCGTTCCACCATCGGAGCCGACGGCCAGCTCGACGAACGCCAGCCACCGCCCGTCGGGCGACGCCACCGGGCTGCTGAAGAACCCTTCCCGCACCACCTCGGCCTCGTCGGGCCTGCTCGCCCGCGAAGGGAGCTTGAGCAGCTGGTGCGTGCCGCCCAGCTCGAGCCGTCGCACCACGCCGATGAAGTCACTCCCGGCGAACCAGAAGGCGTGCAGCACGGCGCCCTCGAGGGGCAGGCACCGGCGCTGCTTCGTCGCAAGCTCGAGGACGCACGCGTCGCCGAAGGCGTCGTTGCGGTACGAGAGGTAGAGCAGCGAGGCGCCGTCGGGCGACAGGCGCGGCTGGCTGACGTCGCCCTGCTCGTCGTGGAGCAGCTCGGGCGCTCCGCTGCCCAGCGTCTGGGTGAAGAGCTCGACGGTGCCGTTGGTGTTGCTGGCGAAGACGAGGCGGCGCCCATCGGGGTGCAGCTGGCCGAAGAACTGGTCAGCGCCCCCCGCCGTCAGGGGCCGGAGCGGAACGAGGCCCGAGGGGCGCGCGAGGGCCTGCGACGAAGCAGGCAGGGCCCCCATCAACACGATGGTGACGAGGGCGCGGCTCAGCACCGCTTCACCTCCCAGGCGCCCGAGGCCGTCTGCACCTGACCGCCGCAGATGACGCCTTCGAGGTGGGCATCTCGCCAGGCGCGCGCGACGTCTGCCGCCGTGCGGCCGGCGGCGGTGCGCGCGAGGAATTCCCACAGCTGCCGGCGGGCGCGGTTGACGCGATGCACGGCTGCGGTGGTGCGCTGCGCCGTGTGTCGCCCGTTGCAGGTGGTGGGCGTCTCTTCGAGCAGGCCGGTGAGCGCCTCGCCCACGCAGCGTCGAACGAGCAGGTCGTCGAGCAGCTCGAGCTCGCTCATCAGCACCGCGTGCACCCGCGTCACCTGGCTGAGCGTGTCATCGCCCAGGTCGACGCCCGCGGCCTCGAGCTGGCCGCGCGAGAAGTCGGCCGAGGTGGGCACCAGCACCTGCTCGCGCAGCTCCTGGTCGAGGGCCTCGAGCTCACCCGAGACCTGCTCTTCGAGCATCGTCTGGCGGTCGACCAGCACCACGTCGGGCGCCTTGATGCAGGCCGGGGTGAGGAGGGCCAGGAGGATGAGGCGGCTCATCGCGACTCCTTGTCGGTGAGGTAGGGGGCGAGGTAGCGGGTGATGAAGGGGCCCAGCGCGATGCCGCGCAGCGTGCCGAGGTCGAAGAGGCTCCCGAGGCCGCCCAGCTCGACGTCCATCGCGAGGAGCCCATCGTGGAAGTCGAGGCGGAGCTGCTTCGGGTACCCCCAGTCGAGCGCCGAGCGCAGCCGGTTGAGCGAGGCCACCTCGCGGTACGGGTCGAGCACGTCGAGCAGGTCGATGACGTGCTCGCGGCTCGTGCGCACCACCTGGACGCGGCCGTCGACCTCGAGCCGGTCGAGTGACATCGACAGCGCGGCGTTGGCGTCGAGCGGCGTCCTGGTGCCCGCGCGCTCGAGCCCGGTGATGCCACCGCGGAAGGTCAGCGCCCGGTTCCCGGCCTGGTAGTCGACGAAGAGCTGCCCCGACAGGAGCGCCGGGCCGCGCTGGGCCTTGAGCTTGTTGAGCGAGAAGCGGTTGCGCTGAACCTCGAGGCTGGTGACGACCGGCGCCAGCTCGACGTCGCCCAGCCGTACGCGCGTGGCCGTGATGACGGCGTCCGAGGCGAGGAAGGGCTGCAGGTCCTGGTAGCGGGCGCGGGCGAAGACGCGCTGGTCGCTGCTCGGCACCAGCTCGAGGCCGTCGATGGGGTCGAAGATGAGGGCCTCCTCGAGGGTGGCCACGCCGCTGGCCTCGTGCACCTCGAGGCCCTGGGTCGGGAGGACGGCGGTCGCCCGGTCGAGCTCGAGGCGCCCGCGCACGCGGAAGAGCTGCTGGTCGGCCGAGTCGACGATGAAGGGCAGGGTGACGGTGCCGCTGCC
>JALOQF010000350.1 GCA_025459425.1 Myxococcaceae bacterium
CGAGGAGGACGACGGAGAGCATGGTGACGACCTACCTCGCCCGCGGACGAGGCGTCATCCCACGAGGTGTTGGTCGTCACCCCTGGGACTCGGTTCACTTATCCTGCGGCGCCCTTCATGGCTCTCGATGGGCCGGACGTGCGCCAGGCCGGCGCGATGAGCCGTCGGCCTCGCCCTCGGCGCGGTCCCACGGGAGGCGCAGCTCTGCGTCGTGTGGCTGCCCGAGCCCCCTCGCGCCACTCGGCCGTCACGCCGACGATGCGCGCCAGGCCGGTGCGACGAGCCGTCGTCCGTCGCTCGTCCGCAGCGCGGTGGTGTCGTCAGCCTCGTGCGCGTTCCTGCTTCGTACGCCTCGCCAAGCCCCCTCGCGGAATTCGGCCGTCACGCCGACGATGCGCGCCAGGCCGGCGCGACGAGCCGTCGTCCGTCTCTCGTCCGCAGCACGGTGGCGTCGTCAGCCTCGCCCTTCGCGCGGTCCCACAACTGGCACGTCACCGCCTCGTGCGCCTGGTCGAGACCCTCGCAGTAGTTCGTGAAGAGACACCGGCGCACCTCGTCTCCACGGCCCGCGCGCACCTTGGCGAACCAGTCGGGGTCGGCGAGTGTTTGCCGGGCCGAGGCCACCAGGTCTGCCGTGCCCGACGCGAGCACGGCTTCGGCCTGCTGGAAGCTGGCGATGCCGCCGCACGCGACGATGGGCGTCTGATGGCCCGCTGCCCGCACCGCGCGCGTCACCTCGGCGATGGCGGGCAGGTTGCGGCCGTACGGGCCTGGCGCTCCGATGTTCGTCGTCGGCATGCACTCGTGCCCCGAAGGGCCGGTGTACGGGTAGGCGGCGTGGCCCACCTTCGGCACCTTCGCGTCTTCGAACTTTCCGCCGCGCGACAGCGACAGAAAGTCGAGGCCGGCCTCGGCGAAGCGCGTCGCGAAGTACGCCGCGTCGTCGACGTGCGAGCCGCCCTCGATGATTTCATCCGCCAGGAAGCGGCAGCCCAGCGCGGCCCGCTCGCCCACCACCTCGCGCACCACCTGAATCACCTCGAGGGGCAGTCGCACGCGCGCCTCCTGGGGGCCGCCATAGCCATCGCTGCGGGTGTTTCGCGCCGAGAGGAAGCTCGCCATCGTGTACGCGTGGGCGAAGTGCAGCTCGATGCCATCGAAGCCGGCGTCGAGGCAGCGCCGGGCGGCGTCGGCGAACAGGCCCGGAAGCACCTTCGGCAGCTCGGCGACGTGGGGCAGGTGGGTGTCGGTGACGCGCTCGCGGTAGCCGAAGCGGAAGGCCTCACGCTCGCGCTCGTCGAGCACTGCGAGCACCGCTTCGTCCGGCAACGACAGCAGGTGCGAGCGCACCGTCGCGTCGTCGGCTGTCTCGAACGCACCGCCGAGCGCTGCACGGAGCCGCGGGCTGATGCCGAGGAATCGGCCGAGAAAGGCGTCTTTCGTCGGGCGGCGCTTGATGGCGAGGAAGTCGATGAGCTGGACGAGCAGCTTCGTGCGCCCGCCGCTGGCCGCGCGCACCGCGTCGGTGAGTCGCCGCAGCCCGGGGAGGAAGCGGTCGTGGCCCGCGCGCAACAGCGGGCCCGAGGGCACGTCCCGAATGCCGGTCGCCTCGATGACGATGGCTCCGGGGGTCCCCTCGGCGAAGCGCTCGTACCATCGCACCACCGCGTCGGTGACTTCGCCATCGGCCGTCGCCCGCCAGGGCACCATCGCGGGAACCCACGTGCGCGAGGTGAGCGTCAGCGGCCCGATTCGGACCGGGGAAAACCACCGGCTCGCCGCCGCCTCGTCGGCCGTGGGCCACCGTTCGACGGGGAGCAGCTTCTGGCGCCGACGGTCGCTCATGCCGGCCTCACCTACCCGACGCCCGCCGGCCGCGCACCAGCCCACACCTGCGTCACGATTTCGCGTCGCGGCACGGAGCGCGGTCGACGCCGCGGGCGGTCGACGGTAGAAGCGGCGGCGTCTCGTACCGGCTGGCCGTCCGGTTCGACTTGTCAGGAATCGACTCCCTCATGCGCATTCATCTGCTCGCTCTCACCGCGCTCTTCGGCGCGGCCTCGCTCCTCGTCTCGTGTGGTGGAGGCACGGTCTGTGGCAACGGCCGCCTCGAACCCGGAGAGGCCTGTGACGACGGCAATCGCACCGACGGTGACGGGTGCGAGGCGAGCTGTCAGCTGCCGGCCAGCACGGGCGGCGGCTCCGCGGGCGGAACGGCGGGCGGCGAGGGTGGCGGGGCCGCGGGCGGTTCGGCGGGCGGCTCCGTGGGCGGCGGGACGGCGGGTGGAACCGGCGGCGGTGACGCAGGTGGTACGGCGGGCGGGATGGGCGGCGGAGACGCCGGCGCGTCCACCTGTGGTGACGGCCAGCGCACGGGCGCCGAGCTCTGCGACGACGGCGACATGGACGAGGCCAACGGCTGCACCACCCAGTGCCGCTTCTCGATGCCCGCGCCCCACTGCGGAGACGGGACGCAGGGCGGCAGCGAGGCCTGCGACGACGGCAACCTCGTCTCGGGTGACGGCTGCGAGGTCGACTGCACCGTGTCCGTGGCGAACGTGCCCGCGAACGTGTGTGGTGATGGCGTGCGCCGGGGCAGCGAGCTGTGTGATGACGGCAACACCACGCCGGCCGATGGGTGCGAGGCCGACTGCTCTCCGACGCAGGTGGCGACGGTGCAGTGCCCGGCCGCTGCGCTCCCGGCGAGCGGCTCGTCGTGCACGGTGGTCCCCGGCTCCAGCGCGCGGTTGCTCGTCGGCACGGTGTTGCTGCCGGGCCGGGTGCTGAACGGCGGCCAGGTGCTGGTGAGCGACATGGGCACCATCACCTGCGTCGGGTGCGACTGTCTCTCGCAGGCCGGCGCGAGCCAGCCCACCACGCTCTTGTGCGGCGACGCCGTCATCTCGCCGGGGCTCATCAACGGCCATGACCACCTGACGTTCCCGGCCCCGCCGTACGTGGCGTCGGGCGTGGGCGCCAATGGCCTCTTGCCCGACGGCGGCGTTCCAGAGCGATACGAGCACCGTCACGACTGGCGGGTCGCCAACGACGGGCACACGAGAATCCCCAGCACGGTGGGTGGCACCTCGGGCACCAACCAGTTCCGGTGGAACGAGCTGCGGCAGCTGCTCGTCGGGACTACGTCCATCTCGGGCTCCGGCGGTGCGCCCGGCTTGTTGCGCAACCTCGACGCGCCCGACACGTCGGCCACCGGTGACAGCCAGCAGGGGCTCGGCGCCAACTCGGGCGGGGCGAACTACGACACGTTCCCCCTGCGGGACACCCAGGGCAATGAGCTCGTCGGCTCGTGCGCCTACCCGGGCCGGCCGAACCCGGCGACGGCCATTCCGGCGAACGCGGCCTACCTGCCGCACATCGCCGAGGGCATCGAGCTGTCGGCGCGAAACGAGTTCCTCTGCTTGTCGGGCCTCGTCGATGGCGGCGTCGACGTGCTGGGGCCGCGCACCGCCATCATCCACGGCGTGGGCGTGCGGCCCGCCGAGGTGCGGCTGACGAAGCTGCGCGAGTCACACCTCATCTGGTCGCCCCGCAGCAACGTGGTGCTCTACGGCGAGACCGCGCAGGCGCCGACGTACCACCGCATGGGCGTCAACCTGACGCTGGGCACCGACTGGGTGCGCTCGGGCTCGATGAACCTCATGCGAGAGCTCGCCTGCGCCGACTACCTGAGCCAGAGCTTCTACGCGCGGTACTTCAGCGCCCAGACGTTGTGGCGCATGGTGACCGTCAACGCCGCCGTGGCCCAGCAGGTGAGCGCGCGTGTCGGCGTCTTGTCGAGCGGCCGGGTCGCCGACATCTCCATCTACCGGCGCAAGAACCCCGACCCGTACCGCTCCGTCATCACCTCGAACCCCGAGGACACGGTGCTGACGATGCGCGGCGGCAAGGTGCTCGTGGGCGACCAGCCGGTCGCGAGCGCGCTCTCGGCCGCGGCCTGCGAGACGCTCGACGTGTGCGGTTCGGCGAAGGCGCTCTGCCTCGATGGAGAGGGCACCACGCTCGCCGCGTTGCAGGGGGCGAACACGACGACCTACCCGCTCTTCTTCTGCAACGCGCCGCCGCAGAACGAGCCCACCTGTACGCCGATGCGTGGCGCGCCGTGGCTCTTCTCGGGCAACCCGTACACGGGCGTCAGCACGATGACCGACTCGGACGGCGACGGCCTGCCGAACGCGATGGACAACTGCCCCACCGTCTTCAACCCGCGTCGCCCGATGGACGGCGCGAACCAGGCCGACACCGACGGCGACGGCGTGGGTGACATCTGTGACGTGTGCCCGCTCGACGCCAACGCCACCACCTGCAGCGTGCCGTCGCTCACCGACGTCGACGGAGACGGCGTGGCGAACGGCGCCGACACGTGCCCGGCCGACCCCGACGCGATGCAGCTCGACGCCGATTCAGACGGCAAGGGTGACGCCTGCGACCCCTGCCCGATGCAGGCCAACCCCGGCGCCCAGGCCTGCCCGCCGCCGCCGGGAACGCCTGCCACCATCTATCAGGTGAAGGCGTTGGCCTCGCCGCTCGTGGGCAGCCGCGTGCAGCTCACCAACGTGCTGGTGACGGCGAGCAACACCTTCGGCTTCTTCGCGCAGGTGCACGAGAACGACCCCGGCTACATGGGCCGCGATTTCTCGGGCATCTTCGTCTTCTACCCGGGGCCGCAGGGCCGCACCGACGTCGTCGCGGGTGACCGCGTGACGATTCCGTCGGCGGTGGTGGCGGACTTCCGCGGGCAGGTGCAGCTCAACGGGCTGCAGGCCGGCAGCGTGGTGGTGACGTCGCGCAACCAGGCCGCGCCGGCGCCGACGCTGGTGATGGCCGGTGAGGTGAACGCCACGGCCTCGATGCGCGCGCGGGCGCTCGAGGGCGTGCTCATCACCCTGGCGGGCTCGGCGGTCGTCGTCGACGTCGCGCCGGCGGCAGGCGCGGGAGACACGGCGCCGACGAACGAGTTCACGGTGTCCGAGATGATGGGCGGCCCGCAGCTGCGGGTGAATGACTACTTCCACGCCATCACGCCGTTCCCCGCGGTGGGCGACACCTTCGTGCAGGTGCGCGGCATCCTCCAGTTCCGCAACGACAACTACAAGCTCGAGCCGCGTGACGCCTTCGACTCGGTGCGGCCCGTCACGCTCGCATCGGCGGGGCCGTCGGAGCAGTTCTTGCGCTTCGGCGCGACCGACGTCACCACTTTCCCGGCGCCGTTCCGGGTGCGACTGTCGTCGCCGGCCCTCATGGACACGCTGGTGAGTGTCACCTCGCTCGAGCCGTCCATCGTGACGGTGGCCGATGGTGGCGGTCTGTTGTTCTCGACCGGCCAGTTCGAGCTGCCGGTGCGGTTCTCGGTGGTGGCGCCAGTGGTCGACGCGGGCTTCGACCCGGACGCGGGCGTGCTGGCAGACGGCGGTGTCGACCCGGACGGTGGCGTGGCCGATGCGGGCAGCCCGGTGCCGCCGGTGTCGCGCGTGGGCCTGTTGGTGACGTTCGGCTCGACCACCCTCGACGCTGGCGTTCGCCTCCTTGGCCCGGCCGACCTGCCGACCCGGGTGACGTTGTCTCCGGCGATGGCCACCGTCGTGTCGGGTTCGTCGACCGTGCTCACCGTCGAGCTCGACGTGCCCGCGCCGGTGGGCGGCACGGCGGTCATGCTCGCGGCGACCGGCTCGGTGGGAACGGTGCCGATGTCGGTGGTGGTGCCAGAGAATCAGCTCACCGCCACGGTGTCGTTCGCGTCGATGGCGCTGTCGATGGGCAGCTCGACGGTGACGGCGTCGCTCGGGCCCTCGATGGCGACGTCGACGGTGAACGTCATCGCCACGGCCGGCGCGAACAACGTCGTCATCAGCGAAGTGCAGGTGGGTGTCACCGGCAGCGCCGCCGACGAGTTCGTCGAGCTCTACAACCCGACGGCGGCGGCGGTGAACATCGGCGGCTGGGTGCTCCAGTACCGGTCGGCGATGGGCACTACGTACCAGAACGTCGCCACCATTCCGGCCGGGACGATGTTGGCGCCCCGGCGGTACTTCCTCATCACCTCGGTGCGCAACGCCAGCGCCGCGATGGGCTTCACGGGCATGGTGGCGTCGGACCTGGCGACCTCGGGGCCCCTCGGCCTCTCGGGGACCGCCGGCCACGTGCGCATCGGCCCGTCGCTCACCACCGCGCTCAACGCGCCCGGTGTCGTCGACCTCGTCGGCTGGGGTTCGACGGCGGCCGGCGCCGAGGGCACGCCCGCGCCGGTGCCCAGCTCGGGCCCGCTCGCCTCCATCGAGCGCAAGGCCAACGCCGCCGCGACCGCCGCCTCGATGGGCCCCGGCGGGACCGACGAGTTCCTCGGCAATGGCCAGGACACCGGCAACAACCAGGCTGACTTCGTGCTGCGCGCGACGAGAGACCCGCAGAACTCGATGAGCGCGCCCGAGCCGTGAGGTCCGTGGGTGAAGCGCGACGCGGGCGGCGCTGCGTTTCATGACGCAGCATCAGTGTGACCGTCGGCCACCGCTCTGCTGTCGGCCCGTCTGGGCCAGTGAGCGCCGGGGCGGCGCAGTCGTGGAAAGCGGGCGTGGGTATTCGTGGTCGGGGCCGCCCGTGAACGGCGGCTTCGTGGTGGGAGGGGAATCCTCGGCAGCGCTCAGGCTTCGTCGAGCACCGCCCTCGTCGACGACCTGTCCTCTGGCCTGGGGCCGTGTCCGCGGTGGGCGACGCGGTGGGTTCCATCGCGCGCGAGCGTCGTCTCCCGCCGCCCTCGTCGACGACCTGTCCTCTGGCCTGGGCCCGTGTCCGCGGTGAGCGACGCGGTGGGATCCATCGCGCGCGAGGCTCGTCTCTCGCCGCCCGGGTGACGCTTCCCGGGCTACACTCACCCTCGTCGTGTCCGACGCACCCGAAAGCCTCGATGCCGAGCTCCCCGCTGGCGCCCTCGTCGGCTCGTACGAGTTGGTCGAGCGCATCGGCAGCGGCGGCATGGGTGACGTCTACCGGGCGCGGCACAAGGCCATCGGCAAGCTCGCCGCCGTGAAGGTGCTGAAGGCCGAGCGCGCCTCGGACGCGAAGGCGCTCGAGCTGTTCCTCAAGGAGGCCACCACGCTGGGCGCGTTGAGCCACCGCAACCTGGTCGAGGTGCTCGACTTCGGGCACCTGCCCAACGGGCAGCCCTTCCTCACGATGGCCTTCGTCGACGGGAAGACGCTCTACCAGGCGGTGCAGGAGTCGCTTGACGCGACGGGGAGCGGCCTGACGGTGCCGACGGCGCTCGGCATCACCGAGCAGGTGCTGAGCGCGCTGGGCGAGGCGCACAAGAAGGGCATCGTGCACCGGGACCTCAAGCCGGCGAACGTGATGCTGGTGCGTGAGCACACCGGCGAGACGCTGGTGAAGGTGCTCGACTTCGGCCTGGCGCGCGCCACCGAGGGGTCGATTCTGCCGTGGGCGACGACGGGCTCGACGCAGCACTCGTCGGCCGCGGGCACGCCGGCCTACGTCTCGCCCGAGCAGGTGCGCAACGAAGAGCTCGATGGCCGCGCCGACCTCTACTCGCTCGGCTGCACGCTGTTCGAGATGCTCACCGGCCGCGCGCCCTTCGTCGCCGACTCGCCGCTGGAGTTGGTGAAGCTGCAGCTCGACGCCGAGCCGCCGC
>JALOQF010000351.1 GCA_025459425.1 Myxococcaceae bacterium
GACGAGGCGTGCTGGCCCGAGGTGGGAGCGCCGTTGCGCAAGAGGTCTGGCTTGCCCGACACCACGCCCTGCATCCACGACGGGTCGAACGTCACCACGGGCGAGAGCGCCGTCAGCTCGACGCGGTTGGTGCCGAAGGCGAAGGTGCCCATCGCGGTGGAATCGGTGGTGCCGGTCCACGCGGTTCCGTTGCCCGCGGCGAGCCCGATGGTCGAGTAGTTCGAGTAGCTGAAGAAATCGCCGTTCACGGCCACCTGGGCACCGACGAGGTTGGCGAAGGCCGAGACGGAGCGCCGCCGCTCGGTGCTGGCGGTGCTGCGCAGGCGAAGGCCCGGGGTGTCGAGGCGCACTTCGAGCGCATGGATTTCCCAGCGTGGAGAGGCGTTGGTCCGGTACAGCTTGCGCACGCCCGCGAAGGGCTGGGTCCAGGTGTCGGCGCCAAGCGACGGAGCCGCGAAGAGCGCGAGCAGCAATGAGACGGTGAAGCGCATGCACGTCGGTGTAGCGCGCATGGGCGGTGAGGCTCGTGCTGCCGGCCCGGTGCGACACCCACGGGTGACACGTCAGCTTTCGGCCCATGGAGCCGTATCGTCTCACCACCATGACGACCCACCCGGCCTCGAGGCTCGCTGCCGCTGCGACGACGTACTGTGCTCTCATCGAACGACTCCCGCGCGTGACGCTGACCACCACGCTGCGGCGCCTCCATCGCGCGCTCCTCGACGTGTATGTCGAGGGAGTCGCCTTGCCGTCCTGTCGACGGAGCGCACCGCGGCGTCTTCCCGAGCCTGCTCGAGCCTTCATCGATGTGTGCAGGGCGCTCCACGCACGGCTCGGCCCACACTCGGGCTACCAGGGGGTGTTCGACCCACTCGACGAGTCCGACGTGGGCATGGGGCTCAGCCTCGTCGTCGACCTCGCGGACACCTGGGAAGACCTCGAGCGCGGTTTGATTCTCTGGCGCTCGGGAAAGCGAGACGTGGCCCACGCCTTCTGGAAGTTGAACTACACCATCCACTGGGGGCGGCACGCGGCCGACGGGCTGCGGGTGCTGCACCACCATGTCGAGACGCCGTTTCCGACTGGCCGGTGAAGCGACTCACCCCGGCAGGTGCGCCGGCACCTCGGTCGCCAGCGCCACCACCCAGCCCAGGCGCACGTCATCGAACGCGCCGACGGTGTCGTGCTCGGCGTCGACGATGCCGCACACCGTTCCATCGCGCGCGAAGAGGGGCAGACAGGCCTCGCTGCGCACCTTCGGGTCGCACTCGTAGTAGGCGCCGCCGGCCTGCACGTGCGCGTGCACGTCTTGAATCACCAGCCCCGTGCCCCGGCGCGCCACGGTGACGTTGTTGCTGCGCTTCTCGAAGTCGTCGGTGAGGGGAAACTCGGCGCGGCTCGGAGCGCCACGCGCCGACAGCTTCACCAGCGCGCGGCCGGCCGGGCGCTCCCGCACCTGGTAGAGGCCGACCCACTTCAGCCCCGTGTGCTGCGCGCACGCGTCGAGGAAGCCACCCAGCACCATGAGCGAGAGCGTGTTGCGCATGCCGCGCCCGCCGAGCGCGTCGGCGACGTCGTAGGGCTTCTCGTCGAGCTCGTCGACGAGGCTGCAGGTGCCGTCGGCCGAGAGCTTCGGCACCTTGTACGTGTAGAGCCGATTGAGCGCCGTCGGGGTCGCGGGCATCGACGCCTTGCGCGCCTCGTCCAGCACGGCCCACAGCTGCCGCTGCGCCTCGTGCACGGCCTTCTCCGAGACCGTCACCTTCGCGCGCGCCACGTAGTCAGCGAGGTCCATGGGCCGATGCTGGCCCGGCCGTCTCCCGTCCACAAGCACGCCGCTCCCTCAGGTGCGTCGCCTGCTCGCTGGAGCCCTCGTGGGTGCCGGCCGTCGGGCCTTCGCGGGCCCCGTCGGGTGCAGCGTCTCGCGGCGCGCGCAGAGCTCGACGAAGCGCTCGATGCGGGCGGCGCGCGTCTTCGCCGAGCTCGCGGTCTGCACCCGGAACAGAATCGCGAACCGGTTGGTGCCATCGAGCGTCGCGAAGAAGGCGCGGGCTTGCGGGTTTCGTGCGAGCGCCTGCGCGAGGTCGTCGGGCACGGTGGCGGTGCGAGCGCCGTCGTAGGCGCGCTCCCAGCGCCCGTCACGCTTCGCGCGCGTGACCTCGGCGAGCCCCGGCGGCTGCATGGCGCCCGTGGCGATGAGCGCTTCGGCCTTCGCCCGGTTGATCTTCGACCACGGGCTGTTGGCTTTGCGCGGGCTGAAGCGCTGGGCGAACCCGGTCTCGTCGAGCGCGCGCTTCTGGCTGTCAATCCACCCCCAGACGAGCGCGGCCTCGAGCGCCTCGGGATACGACACCGACGGCAGGGCGCCCTTCTTCGCGAGGCGGAGCCACACGCCCGTCGACCGCGCGTGGTTCGTGCGCAGCCAGGAACACCACTGCGCCGCCGAGGCCAGCTCGAGGAGAGGCTCGTGACTCGAAGTGGGCTTGCCCATGCTCCGCTTCTACCCGGCGCGTGGGCGCCAGCGAACCATCACTGCCCGGCCGCCGCCGTGCCCAGCGCCTTGAACCGGAACAGATGGAACGGAGCGGCGCTCGCGACGTGTGACGCGGGTTTCAGCATCACGTCTGGAATGTCGCTGTCGGCCACGTACACGAAGCCGTCGGGCCCGAAGCTGAGCCCGTCGGGCCAGCGCATCTTCGGGTGCCCGGCGAGCGCGACGAGGGCCTTGTCCTTCGGCAGCGCCCACACCACGCCGTCTTCGATGCCGGTGAGGTAGAGCGTGTCGTCGTCGTCGATGGTGAGGCCATCGCACTGCGGCTTGTCGGCGTAGCGCTCGACGCGGCTCGGGCGAGGCGTCAGGTTCGTCGCTTCACGAGGGCGCTCACCCCGAGACGAGAAGTCGTTGCTCCCGTCACGGCAGCGCGTGGAACAGCGGCAGGCTCTTCGGCGCCGGGAAGAACGCGGGGTCCAACGTCGAGCCGAGGGTCGACCCACGCACGATGCGCTCGGGCTGCGTCGGCGCGCCGGCACCCGTCGACACCGTCAGCTGCTCGGGCGAGAAGCGGGCCAGCTGGCCAGCCGCGTAGGGCACCCACAGTCCACCAGCCTCGTCGAACGCCAGCCCCTCGAGCACCGCACCGACGGCCACCGCCACGCGCACGCCCGGCTGCACGGACCGGGTGCCGGAGCCGGACAGCTCGGCCTGCGGAATGAAGAACAGCACGTTCGCGCCGAAGTCGAACGACCACAGGTTGCCCGTCGCGTCGAACGCGAGCGAGCGCGGCCCGAAGGCCGACGTGTCGGCGGGCATCGTGTTGCGCCGCACCTTCAAACGCACGGAAGGCATGGGCGCGCTGCCAGCGAGCGCCGAGGCGTCATACCGGACGACCTGCTCTGCGGCGGCGTCGGCGACGTAGAGGTTGCCGGCGGCGTCGAAGGCGAGGCCGTCGACCGACTGAAACCCCGAGAGCGTGAGCGCCGGCGTGAGGGTGACGTCGCTGGTGCCGGTGGCCGTCTCGAGCGACGCCGCCGACAGGAGGTACACTTCCTTCTGGCACGCGGAGCCGGCGGCGAGGTTGCCCTGTCGGTCGAAGGCGAGCGTCGCGAGCGCGGGAATGCACGAAAGCCCACTGATGCGCGCTCGCCGGTCGGGCCTCACGGTGGTGCCCGTCGCGAAGTCGGCCGCTGGGAGTCTCCCAAGCTGCGGGTCCGACGTCGTGGCGCCGATGGCCCAGAGGTTTCCGACGCGGTCGAAGGTGGGGCTCCGGCTGGCCGCCACGTCAGCGCTCCAGGACGACGGCGTCATGCCCGCGGCCTGCAGGGCGGTGCTGTCGAAGCCGTGCAGGTTACCCGTGCCGCCAGAGCCGTTCCCCACCCACAGCCGGTTGCTGGTGGGCACCTTCGAGAAGGCCACGTCGACCGCCTGGGTCGTCCCCGGCTCGAGGCAGAAGTTCGGCGCCGAGACTCGGCCTGCGTACGCCGTGCGCACGATGGGGTCGGCCGCGGTCGCCAGCTCCGCCGAGACGGCCCAGTTCCCCGAGCCCACCATCAGCGTCTGCGCCATCGTCACCGTCTGCGCCGACGGGCCCTGCAGCGTCACCTTCGGTGTCACGCCTTCGGGCAGGCCCGAGAAGGTGAGCACGATGGAGCCCGTGCCGCTGGTGTCACAGGCGCCAGGGGGCGGAGGGCAGGCGAGGAGCGCCGAAGCGACGAGGGCGCCCAGAGAGGCCTTGAGGAGGTTGTTTCGCATGAGGGCGGCACCGAAGCACACGCCACGCCACGGGGGAAACGTTGCGGATCCATGGACTTGGCTCGAGGGTGTGTGACCGGCGCTGTCACATCGCGCGCGACGCGGTCACGCGAGTCGATTGCAGCGGCCGAGCGTGGTGGTCTCCCGCGTGTCATCCCAGCGTCGTTGACCAGTCACCGTGCGAGAAGACGCAAGAACACCCCACGAAAATCGGGGTGAGGGGCAAGGGGCAAGCGGGCGGCGGACGTGCGGGAGATGTGCGTGGAGACGGTCTCCGTGCGTGCAGGCGTCGCTGAGGCCCCACGAGACGGACGGGGCACGTGGTGGCGCGGTGAGCGCGGGGGTCGACGAGGTCTTCGACCTGACGATCGATCACCCGCTCCACAACTTCGTCGCGAACGGGTTTCTGGTGCACAACGAGTCGCCGCCGTGTGGCGGCTTCCGAAGTCCCTCGCTTGGCGAGTGTCCTGGGCGATTCTGTCCTGCAGGGAGCCTGTTGGTGCTGACGTGTGGAGAGCGTCAGTGGGGTGGTCCCAACACCTGCGAGTGTGTCCGCTTCGAAGTTCCGGACGAACCAGCCGACTCCGGGGCTCCGGACGCTGGCTCGGTGCGCATCGACGGCGGCGCTCGGGATTCTGGAGTCGCTGACGCCGGCCCGCCCGATTCAGGACCGTGAGCCGAGAACGGGAGCGAGGTCCTTCGGCAGCTTCGAGAACCGCCTTCCACGGCTCCCGCGCGTCCCACTTCGAGCGGGTGTCGGTGACGAACTCCTCAGGATGTCGGCAGGTCGCATGGGTGCTGACCCGAGCAAGTCATGAAGGGCGGATCAAGCGGCGCTCACCGGCGCGGGCCTCGTTTGGCCTTTGACGATCCGTTCGAAAGCGAGCACACGACCGCCATGCAGAGTCCGCGGTGGTTGCCTCTTGGCTTGACGCTCGTCGCCGCCTGCGCGGACCCCTATCGCCCTGCGTGCCGCGCCAATGCTCCGACGCGCCTCACCCTGCAGTCGGGGGTGCTGACGGAGCATGCCCAGGGCCACTGGCAGTTCGCGACCCTCTCCACCGTGGGCACCGACGGAGGAGCCTTCACCGAGCGCGTGACGGTCTCGTCCTTCGCGGTCTCCGGCGAACCCCTGGACGAGCGGACGCTGACCGTCGAACCGTCGAGGGGCCCCGTGGTCGTGGCTGGGCTGACCGAGGGGGTGGCCATCGTCTCCACTCGCAGCTCCACCGACGGCGGGCGCGAACTCGAGATCGGCCTCTACGGCTTCGATGGCGGGGTGGGGCGCCTCACCGTCCCGTCCGGAGCCCTGGGCGGCTTCGGCTCCCCCATTCCGCGTCTCGCCGAGGTGGGGCCGTTCGTCCACCTCTCCCAGCTCGGCGTCGACGGCCCCGAGCTCCTCCAGGTCTCGCGCGACGCCACCCTTGTCGGGCGCCGTGCCATCGAACGAGGAGAGCCCGTTGTCTTCGGTTCCGACGCCACCGCCATCGGCCGCACGCTCGTGTCCCCGACACTCGAGCCGCTCACGTCGCGAGGCCCTGCTCTGGCTTTGGACGAGGTCGTCGCGTGGAGCGTCAGCGCTCGCCGATGGGTCGTCGCAAACCTGGTGAGCGCCTCGATCCTCGTCGACCAGTTCGACTTCGAGGCCGACGAGGGCGCCGCTCGACGCGTCAGTGAAGGCACCCGCGTCGTGGGGGTCGGCGTCTCGTCATCAGGGGCTGGCGTGACCTTCGAAGTCACCACCTTCGTGGGCGAGAAGGCCCGAAACAGCCTCTGGTTCGCCGCGGTCGACGAAACGGGACGAAAGCGCGGTCCCGACGTACCCATCGGCGTCGAGGGCATGCCCGGCCTTGCCGCTCCGGCACGCGTCGCGCCCCTCGACGCCTCGGGATTTGGCCTCTTCTTCCCCACCATTGACGGGCTCATCCATCAGCGGGTGACGTGTGAGTAGCGCGTTGGCGGTTCTGACGCTGGCGCTCGCCGCGACGCCGACGCCGGAGCGCACCTTCGAGCTGGTGCTCTCGCCGCAGTTCTCGGTCGAAGTCGGCGCGCGAGACGTGCTGTCGTTTCAACGGCTGCTGTTCCTGTACGACGACGTGTGGAACACCGCCTTTGCGTTCGATGAGTCGACGCCGGGAACGAAGACGCTCGGCGTGTTTGGCCGCCTCGCGAAGTTGGTGCTCGTCGACGGCGCCCTGACGTCCTTCTTTCTCACCATCCAGCACGAGGTGTTCGGACACGGCGCCCGCGCGCGGGAAGAGGGTCAGGCTCCGCGCTTCAGCTTGAGCGTGCCCCTTCCGTACATGCTGGTGCTCGACCCGATGACCCAGTTCAGCGGCCTCGCCTTCGTCGATCGAACCGGCTTCGCGGACCGCGATCTTCCCATCACCCTGGGCGGGATGGAGTCGGAGACCTTCATGACCCACCTGTTGGCAGTGCGCGCCTTGTCACGAGGCGGGTCGCTTCACTTCTCGGAACAGCTCACCTACCTCGTGGGGCGCGCGTCGTATGGACGCCGCCTGGTCGAGCGCGACGTCCTGGGCTCGCGCACCGATGGGAGCGACCCCGACACCTACGTGCAGCAGCTGATGAACCGCTTCAATCTCTTCGGCCCCGAGGAGCAGCTGTCGGTGAGCCAGCGCCTTCGCGTGGCCTGGGCCACCCAGTTCCTCGACCCGGTGTGGTGGTTGTGCGCCAAGCAGCTGTTCGTCGACTACCTGTGGCGCGGCGAACGCTGGGCGCGGCTCCCGCGCGTTCAGATCGATCAGGTCGGGCTGCTCCCCGCGCTGCGGTTCAACTTCACCCCGTTCGGCGCCGAGCACATCCTCTCCGTCATCGTGATGCACCCGCGCTTCACGCTCGACGTGTCGGCGCGCGCGGTCAGCTCCGGCCTCGCCACGAGTCTCGGGGGCGGCGCTCGGCTCTTCGGCTTCAAGCCCGTGTCGTGGCTCGAGCTGGGCGGCTCGCTCGATGTCTGGCTTCAGCCGGAGCTGCTGCACGACGTTCGCAACGCCTACGACGGTCGGCAACGACCCGGCGTCAGCGGCATGGTGGAGGCCCACTGGCGCCCGTTGCCGCGCGTGGGGCTGGTGGCGCAGCTCGGGTACAAGACGAACGGCTACGTCATCGCGCAGCCCACCCGTGCCGGCTTCTTCGGCTTCGCGGGGGTCTCATTCACCCTCGATCCACCCGTGGCGACGTCAGGCCCTCCGGCCGCGAATCACTGAGGACGCTCGACCGGACTGGAAACCACTTCCGAAGGGAAGTGCGGAGTCGCACGAAGGCCGAGTCCTTGCACGAACCCAGACTGATCTTCGACTCAGGGGACCACATGCCAGAGACGTGGCACGTGCGGGAGAACGGGCCGCGCGTCGTCTTGAGCGATGCCCTCATCGAAGGCCCACACCGACGAGTCGCTCGCAGGCCTCCCGCCGAAGACCACCACCCTCGAGCCATCGAAGGCCGAAACATGGGCAAATCGCCCGCCAGGTCCTGCCGCCGACATGGAGGCCCAGGTCGTTCCGTTCCATTCCCACGTGTCACTCAAGTACTCCGGGCCGGGGCTGACCCCACCGAAGAGCACGAGGCGCCGTCGCACGCTCGGCTTGCTCGGCGGGGAGCTCGGTGTCGAACTTCACCGAGAAGCGACCGTTGGCGCCGAGAATGAACTCTCCTTCACCCAGCAGCGCCAGCTTCGCGATGCCGAGGGCGTTCGTTCGGGCCGAGTCGTCGACGGACACCCAGGTTTCTCCCGCGTGAGTCCGCAGTCGGCGCCCGGGCCCATGGGAAACGACCGCGACCGCGACGTCGAAGTCGAGCCACCCGGAATCGAGACTCCGAAGACGGTAGGGAATCGTGAGCTCGGCGACGACCCCGGGTTCGAGCTCGAATCGGTGCAGGAGCGGTGAGCTGATCAGCGACGTACGCCCGTTGAGCGCGACCGCGAGTGTTCGTCGGGCGTCGACGATGTTCTGCACCAGCAAGGTCACCTCGAACGAGTGGCCCAGCCCCAACGTCTGTCGCTTCGGAACGAACACGGCGAACTGCACATCGTCGAGCTCGAAGACCGTCACCGGGTCTGGCATCACGTCTGGAATACCGGGGAACGTCTCCTGCCGCGTGGTGAGCCAGACGCCCACGGCGATGACTGCCGAGCAGAAACCCGTGATGACGTGGACGAGCCCGATGTTGGTCCAGAGGAAGGCGCCACCGACGAGTCCGACGGACGTCGCGAGCCCAGCCCACCGCTTCAGGTTCAGACCTCCCGAGAGCGACGGAAGACCCGGCACCCCGCGAGGAGCGACGACCTCGTAGGTGGGTACGGGCGCAGGGGCCGGCATCTCTTCGACGGGCTCGTCTGCTGGCAGCGGGGCGCCGTGAAGCCAGGCCTCCATCTCGGGTGAGCCGTCGACCAGGAGCTTCAGGTCCTCGGACGAAAGCCCCTGGGCTCGGAGCGTGGAAACGGCGACCTCCGGGCTGGCTCCTTCGGACTTCAGCCGCTTGAGCAGGGCCCAGGGTGTCTCGTCTGCCATGTCGCTTCACCTCCCGCTCGAATCGGACCACCGAGCACCCACAGCTCGAACGTAACACCGTGTCGCCCCAGGCGTTCGAGGGGTTCATCGCGAAGGCAAGGGGTCGGTCGTCGGACGCGAACTCAGTGCGCGTCGTCTCGTCCGTCGGGCGCGTGAAGTCTGAGCAGCACGGCGCTGGCCCCCGAGGGCGCGTCGGGAAACAGCAGTCGAATCGGAGGTGGAAGCAGCGACAGAAAGGCGCCGCCGTCCTGGAGGACGAGCAGGTCGCCATCGGGCAGCACCTGCACGTCGGTCGGCCCGAAGATGCCTGTCGCGCTGGTTCCAAGCGTCGTGCGAACACCACCAGAGGTGAGCCGCTCGATGGTGTTGAACGGGTGCGTCGCGATGGACAAGGTGCCGTCTCCATCGATGTCGAAGCCGTCACCCGGTATTCCCGTCGCCACCACCCGCACGGCGCTCCCATCGAGCGGAACGCGAAGGACCGTGCCGGTGCTCGAGTTCACCGTCCACAACGCGCCGTCATGCACTCGCAGCCCGTTGATGCCGGGAATGCCCGGCAACGAGGCTGGCGCGAAGAGCGGGTCTACGCGCCATCGCTTCACACTGCCGGCGGTCCACTGCCAGATACACCCGCCGAGGCTGTCGGCTGCGTACAGCGTGTCGTCGTCGGAGAAGGCGAGGCCATTGATGAGCGCTCCTCGCTCGAACGTCGCGCGCCGCACGGCTCGTCCGTCGATCAGCTCCTCGAGCGTCTGGGGTTCGGTGGGCTGCCCATTCATCGTCGTCGCGAAGACCCGCCCCGACGGTGTCGCTGCGAGGTTGTTACCCACTCCGTCGATGCGACGAGTCGAGCCATCGGCGTTGCGAATCCACACCCAGGCGCCCGCCGCTCCGGTGGGAGACACGGCCGCGACGTACGTGCGCCCGCCCGTGACGAGCACCGACTCGACGAAGTCTCCGACCGCGAACTCGTGCTCGACCGTCACGCGGTACGGTTCGAGCGGTGCCACCGAAGGCTTCACCAGGCTCGACTTCACGATGAACCCACCAACCACGGCGGCGCTCGCGACGACCGCCACCAGACCTGCCACGACGAAGCGCTTGTTGAGGTGCATGAAGCTGCCAGTAAGGCGCGGCCACGCACCGCGAAAGGAGGCAGCTTTTTGGAACCAGGGATGAAAAAGCAGACCAACGCGGAATTGCAGGCCGCGACGTGCGACACCCCGATGCCGCTCGCGTCGGTTCAGTCGGCGATCGATCGCCTCTCGGGCAAGTGGACGTTGCGCGTGCTCTTCGCGCTGTGGGAGCGCCCGCATCGCTTCGGCGAGCTGCGCAAGGCAGTGCCCGGCGTGACCAAGAACATGCTCACCCAGACGCTGCGCCACCTCGAGCGTGAAGGGCTCGTGCACCGCGAGGTCGTAGCGGCCGTGCCTCCTGAGGTGACGTACTCGCTCACGGCAGAAGGCGCGCGGCTTCGCCCCGTGTTCAGCGCCATCATCGACTGGTCAGCTGACCGTCACGACAGCGCCTCCCGAACGACGGAGTTGAGCCGGCCGCGATGAAGCGCGTACGCGCCCAGGTGGCCCGAGTCGACCCACGTTGGGTCCACGGCTCCCGCAGCTCCGCGCGAACGCGTAAGGCACCTCTCGCGTGATCGACCACTGTGAAATCGTCGACGAGGCGGGACTCTCGCGGTTCGACGTGCTCCTGATTCGAGGCAAGGACGGTTCGGTGTTCCGCGGGCCGGGCCTGCCGCGTGCGCCAGTGGCCGAGCGTCGACCGCTCCGCTGCCCCGCGACGACGTGGTTGTCACGTGGAGTCGATTGCAGCGGCCGAGCGCCGTGGTCCATTCTCATCGGCGTGAGCTACAGCTGGTGGAGCCGGCTCGACACACCATCCACTGCGGCCTGGGTGCGGGCCGCCTTCGCGTCGAGCGTGGGCGTGCCTCGGGTCGTCGTTCACCCGAACGCGCGCAGCGACGCGGGCGGAGACCCCTTCATCCTCCGCGACCCCAACCGCGACGAGGACCTCACGCAACCCCTTGGGGCGAGCGTCGCCAGCGTGTACGTGCCGGAGCGGTCAGCGGCGGGCGTCGAGGCGAGCTGGTCGCGCGACGACGGGTTGCGGTTGCGGTGCTTCAGCCAGTCGTCGCTCGACGACCATCGGCTCGTCGCGCACGCCATCACCTTCCTCGCCCGGGTCCACGGGCTTCACTTCGAGGACGAAGAAGGTGAGCCCGTCGACGCGCGCAGCGTCGACCGCGTCTTCGATGCGTCGTTGTGCCAGCTGCAGCACGAAGCTGGCCGCGCCTCCCTCGCGACGCGGCTCTCCGGCAAGCCCGATGACCACTGGGTTCCGATTCAGTCGCCGGTGCGCCCGCTCTTCGTGAGCCAGCAGTTGCTCGCGTGGCTCGACGCGGAGGGCGTCGGCATTCCCGAGCACCTGGCCCGGCTCGTCGGGCTCCACCACGAGCCAGGCGTCTGCCCCGAGAAGCTCACCGTCACCGTCGATGGGCGGGCCTTCGTCGGAGAGGCCTTTCCGCTCGGCCAGCGCACGCTGCTCGCCCGGGCGTTGAGCGACGACGTCGTCTTCGTGCACAGCACCGACGAGGCGACGCGGCTGGTCGTCCCATGGGAGGCGCTCGTCGAGGTGCTGGAAGACGAGGTCGAGTGGTTCGACCTGCGCCAGTTCGTTGCCCCGTCCCTCGAAGCGGAAGAGCGCGCCCGGTGGTTTCGCGCCCTCGAGCGAGTCACTGCGGCGAGGTACGTCGTCGAGGGGCCCTGACCTTCCCCGCGCCGGAGCGCACGAAGCCCGTGGTCGAGCGAACGGCCCGCCACGTCATCGCGGTCGAGCGGGTCGGACGCTCCTTCGTGCCGCGTCGATGACCTTCGTCGAGCTCCGCCGGTCCTCCACGGCACGGGAGCGTTGATCAGCGGCGCCG
>JALOQF010000648.1 GCA_025459425.1 Myxococcaceae bacterium
ATCGAGTGGAGCGGCATCTCGACGGGCACCGAGCGCCTGCTGTGGACCGGCCAGATGCCGCAGTTCCCCGGGCTCGCGTACCCGTTGGTGCCTGGCTACGAGTCGGTGGGCCGGGTGATCGAAGCGGGCCCGGCGGTGACGGCGCTGAAGGTCGGCGATCTCGTCTTCGTGCCCGGCGCGAACTGCTACGGCGAAGTGCGCGGGCTGTTCGGCGGTGCCTCGTCGCGGGTGGTGGTGCCGGCGGCGCGTATCGTCAAGGTGAACGAAGCGCTCGGTGAGCGCGCGGTGCTGCTCGCACTCGCAGCGACGGCGCGCCACGCGATCGCCGGTGGGCTCCAGGCCGATTTGATCATCGGCCACGGCGTGCTCGGGCGACTGCTCGCGCGCATCGCCGTCGCGACCGGCGGCAGCCCCACCGTGTGGGAAAAGAACCCGGCGCGCGTCAGCGGCGCCGAAGGCTACCGCGTGGTGAGCCCCGACGAAGACACCCGCAAGGACTACCGCTCGATCTACGACGTGAGCGGCGACGGCTCGCTCATCGACGCGCTCGTGGGCCGGCTGGCGCGCGGTGGCGAGATCGTGCTCGCCGGCTTCTACGATCGGCTCTCGTTCGCCTTCGCGCCGGCCTTCATCAAGGAAGCACGGCTGCGCATCGCGGCCGAATGGCAGCCCGCCGATCTGACGGCGACGCTCGAGCTGGTGAACGACGGCCGGCTGTCGCTCGACGGCCTCATCACCCACCGCCAGAGCTTCGACGACGCGCCCAACGCCTACCGCACGGCCTTCGGTGAACCGACGTGCCTGAAGATGTTGCTCGACTGGAGAAACGCCCGATGACCGCCACCACGCTCGATCCGTTGACCCAGCTGAAGACGAACCTGCGCGCCGAGGCCGCCATCGAGCCGCCTCCCGTGTCGACGGCGAAGCCCACCAAGGAAACGCAGATCATCGCGATCTACGGCAAGGGCGGCATCGGCAAGTCGTTCACGCTCGCGAACCTCAGCTACATGATGGCCCAGCAGGGCAAGAAGGTGCTGCTGATCGGCTGCGACCCCAAGAGCGACACCACCTCGCTCCTGTTCGGCGGCAAGGCGTGCCCGACGATCATCAACACCTCGGCGAAGAAGAAGCTCTCGGGCGAAGAGGTCAGCATCGGCGACGTCTGCTTCAAGCGCGACGGCGTCTTCGCGATGGAGCTCGGCGGGCCCGAGGTCGGCCGCGGCTGCGGTGGCCGCGGCATCATTCACGGGTTCGAGACGCTCGAGAAGCTCGGGTTCAACGACTGGGGCTTCGACTACGTGCTGCTCGACTTCCTCGGCGACGTGGTGTGCGGCGGCTTCGGTCTGCCGATCGCCCGCGACATGTGCCAGAAGGTGATCGTCGTCGGCTCGAACGACCTCCAGTCGCTCTACGTCGCGAACAACGTCTGCTCCGCCACGCAGTACTTCCGCAAGCTCGGCGGCCACGTCGGCGTCGCTGGCATCGTCGTGAACAAGGACGACGGGACGGGTGAGGCCCAGGCCTTCGCCGAGAAGGTCGGCATTCCGGTGCTCGCGTCGATCCCCGCGAACGAGGACATTCGCCGCAAGAGCGCCAAGTACGAGGCCGCAAGAGCGCCAAGTACGAGATCATCGGCCGGCCCGGCAGCCAGTGGGGCTCGCTCTTCGAGCAGCTCGCGAGCAACGTCGCGACCGCGCCGCCGATGAGCCCGAAGCCGCTCGATCAAGAGTCGCTGCTCGGCCTCTTCAAGTCCGACGTGGTGGGCCGCGACTTCGTGCTCCAGCCCGCGACGCTCGAAGACATGGCCGGCCCGCAGGCCGCGAAGAAGCAGTCGCTCGAAGTCATCTACGACCCGGCGGTTTGATCATGAGCGAGCCCTCCACCACGCTCCCGGTGCACCCCGCGCAGCCCGCCCCGCAGGCGGCTGACGGCGCGGGCTGTCATGCCGGCAAAGAGAAGCTCAAGGCCCAGGCCGCGGCTTCGGGCAAGGCGGAGCTGCTGGCGAAGTACGCGAAGGACTACCCGGTCGGTCCGCACGATCAGCCGCAGTCGATGTGCCCGGCGTTCGGCTCGCTGCGCGTGGGCCTGCGCATGCGCCGCACCGCCACGGTGATGTCGGGCTCGGCGTGCTGCGTCTACGGCCTCACCTTCACCTCGCACTTCTACGGCGCGCGGCGCACGGTGGGCTACGTCCCGTTCAACAGCGAGACGCTCGTCACCGGCAAGCTGTTCGAAGACATTCGCGACGCCGTTCACGAGCTCGCGAAGCCGGAGCAGAACGACGCCGTCGTCATCATCAACCTCTGCGTCCCCACCGCCTCGGGCGTGCCGCTGCGCCTGTTGCCGAAGGTGATCAACGGCGTGCGCATCATCGGCATCGACGTGCCGGGCTTCGGTGTCCCCACGCACGCCGAAGCGAAGGACGTGCTGGCCGGCGCGATGCTGAACTACGCGCGGCTCGAGGCCGAAGAGGGCCCGGTGCAGGCGCCGCGCACGGGCCGGGCGACGAAGCCCACGGTGACGATGCTGGGCGAGATGTTCCCGGTCGACCCGGTCTCCATCGGCCGCATGCTCGAGCCCATGGGCCTGGCGGCCGGCCCGGTGGTGCCGACGCGCGAGTGGCGTGAGCTGTACGCCGCGCTCGACTGCGCCGTCGTCGCGGCGATTCACCCCTTCTACACGGCGTCGGTGCGCGAGTTCGACGCCGCCGGCCGCACCGTCGTCGGCTCCGCACCCGTGGGCCGCGAGGGCACCGAGGCCTGGCTCGAGCGCATCGGGCAGAGCTGCGGCATCGCGCGCGAGAAGATCGACGCGGCCAAGAACGCGGTGCTCCCGGCCATCGCCGGGGCGCTGGCGGCGAAGCCCATCAAGGGCCGCATCACGCTGTCGGGCTACGAGGGTTCGGAGCTGCTCGTCGCCCGCCTGCTCATCGAGAGCGGCGCCGACGTGCGCTACGTCGGCACGGCCTGCCCGCGCACGCCGTGGAGCGACGCGGACCGCGAGTGGCTCGAGTCGAAGGGCGTGATGGTGCAGTTCCGCGCCTCGCTCGAGCAGGACGTGGCCGCGATGCGCGAGTTCGAGCCCGACCTCACCATCGGCACCACGCCCGTCGTGCAGAAGGCGAAGGAGGCCGGCATTCCCGGCCTGTACTTCACCAACCTCATCTCGGCGCGCCCGCTCATGGGCCCGGCCGGCGCAGGCTCGCTGGCGCAGGTCATCAACGCCGCGCTCGGCAACAAGGCGCGGTTCGATCAGATGAAGGCCTTCTTCGAGGGCGTCGGCACCGGGTACGCGACCGGCGTCTGGCAGGACCTCCCGAAGGATCGGCCCGAGTTCAAGAAGGCGCAGCTCGCGGCCATCGAACGCAAGAAGAAGTCCGAGGAGGCCATCGGATGCTAGTGCTCGATCACGACCGCGCCGGCGGCTACTGGGGAAGCGTCTACGTCTTCTCGG
>JALOQF010000352.1 GCA_025459425.1 Myxococcaceae bacterium
CGGTTGGTGACCACCCACAACGCCCGGCTCGTGAACGAGACGAGCGGCGGCCACGCTGACGCGAGGGTGAACTCTTCACCGGCCCGCGTCGAGAGCGTCGCCTCGCCGTCACGCCACGAGAAGAGGCCCTGCGGCGTGAGGTGCACACGGCTGCCGGGGCTCGACCGGAGGACCTTCCCTGTCTTCCAGTGGAGCAGCTCATGCTGAGACCGGTCGACGAAGCCTTCCTCCGACGAGAAGGTGCCTTGCGTGGTGCCGAAGTGCACCCACTCGTCGTCGGCGTCGACGAGACTGGCCGCGTTGGTGATGGCAAGCGCTCCGAAGCGGCGCTCTTCAGGCTGCCATCGCAGCCACCCGAGCTGCAGGTCACGCGCGAGAAGGCCGCCCGGCACGTCGACCAGCTCACGCAGACACACGGGCTCGACGTCTTCGAACCCGCCCCTCGCGTCGAGCCGCTGGAGCGCACAGGTCGCGCCGTCCGAACGCTGAATGAAGAGCTCGCGGAGCGAAGGGAACGCCCTCCACTGCACGTTCAACCCCAGGGCGGTGCGGGCACCGCTGACCGGGTCGACGAGCGTGAGGCCATCGACCTCGAGCACGACCTTCCCGCGCGACTGCCCCACCACGACGCCTTCGTTCTCGAAGGTGCGCGCGATGACGCCGTCGGTCCAGGTCGGCCCTGGGAAGCCGACCAGGAGCGCCGCCCCGCGCACGAGCGGTCCGACGAGTGGCAGCCTCGCCCCCGTCGCGCGCCCCATCGGAGCCAGCACGCCGAGCAGCTGCTCCGGTGAATCGGGGGTCGCCCTCGACCAGAGCCCACCATCGAAGGCGCAGAGCAGCTCCTGCGTTGCAGGCTCGAACCGGCGCCAGTCACAGTCGTGCACGGCGCGGCGCACGATGCCTCCGTCTTCGTAGAGCTCGCGCGCGCGGTCGACGATGCGGTCTTGAAGGGCCTCGCCGAAGAACCGCTCGTCGACCATTCTCGCTTCGCCCGTCGCGAACGACTCGAGGCGCATGCCTCCATCGAAGAGGTTGGAGACGGCGAAGCGACCCGTGAGCAGGCTGGGCGTGCGAGTCAAGAACCGGGTTCCGGCCAACGTTCCGTCGGTGACCTGCACGGTGCGGTCGGGCCGCCAGAAGACGACCTGGCCGTTGCGCTGGAGCAGGACCTCACTCACCGGGGCCAGCAGCTCGTCCTTCTCGTTCCTCAGCTGCTGGCCTCGCTCCACGAGAAACGTCGCGCCGGCGCTGGCGACGGGCCTCCCGGGCGGACCGTCGACGAGGCCGCCATCACGGTCGACGATCCGCACCTCGAGTCCGGCGTCACCGGCGACGGCCAGTGCGATGCGCCCATCGGTCGACGGTACGGGCTCGACGAAAGAGTTCACGTCTCCGAGCCGCTGAGCCTGGCCTGGCGCCGTGGAGAGGAAGACGCCTTCGCGTGAGAACACGAGCACGTTGCTCCCGGCGGCGATGATTCCGAGTCCTGTCGGCGCCGGTGACCGGAGCCGCCGGCCGTGGGCTTCGAATTCCCCATCGAAGGTGAAGAGCGCGGACCCGCGGCCATGGCCTCCGACCCGAACCGCCACCCCGGTGAAGCTGGAGGGAGCGGCGTCGACACCACGCCAGTCACGCCCTGCGATGACGTCGACGACGGCGCCGCCATCGCGGCTCATGCGGAAGACGCGGGCGCCACCCCCACGGAACGAGTCCGCCTCGCCCACGGTGAACCACACGAACCCTTCGTTCGCCGCGATGATGTGCGCTTCGGTGGTGACCTCGCCACGCACGTCGAGCGGGCGCACGACCGGCTGCGCGAGCGCCACGATGATGAGGAGCCCCGCCAGCGTCATCGCCTCTCCACCTGTCAGCGCAGCACAGCCGACGCGCCGGAGCCAACCGCCCCGAGGCGGCTACTCCTTCACGCCAGCCGCGAGCAGCGCCTTGCGGTAGTTCGCCGCCAGCTGCCCCATCGCGAAGCGCCGCGGCACGAAGCGGAAGGCGAAGACGCCCAGCTGGTTCAAGAAGCCCGGCACCGCGAGGTGCTCCCGCTTCTGCATCGCCCGAAGGGCCGCGCGCGCCGTCACGTCCGCCGGCGCGAGCCAGCCCCGCAAGGTGGCGAAGCGCTCACCCGACGTCATCTCGGTCTGAATGCCGCCCGGCGCGAACACCGTCATGCTGACGGGCTGGCCCTCGAGCTCGTGCGCCAGCGCGGTACCGAACGAGTTCAGGAACGCCTTCGTTCCCGAATACGCGGACTGGTACGGCACCGGCATCATGCCGGTGAGCGACGAGATGAGCATGATGCCGCCGCCCAGCTTGTGCTGCTTCATGTGCGCCACCAGCTCGGTCGCCATGCGCACGTTGGCGGTGACGTTGAGCTGCAGCATCGACAAGAAGTCGTTCCACGGCATCTCGTGGTGGTGCCCGAAGTGCGAGACGCCGGCGTTCAAGATGGCGCCGTAGAGCGGCCGGCCCTTCGTCGCCTCGGCCAGCACGCGGTCGACGTCATCGGCCTTCGCCATGTCGCCGGTGACGACGGCCACCTGGGTGCCCTTCGGCTCGAGCTCGGCCTTGAGCTCCTCGAGCTTCTGCGCGCGCCGCGCCGACACCACCAGGTTGGCGCCGTGTTCGAGGGCGAGCTGCCGCGCCATCTCACGGCCCAGGCCCGAAGAGGCGCCGGTGACGAGAACCCATTTCCCTCGGAAATCCATGCGCCGCCCCGTAGCGCCCAAGCGAGCACCCGGCAAGGGGACCCACGGCGCCGTGTCGATGCTCGGGGAACGTGTCCGCCGGAGCTGCGAGCCCACCTCCAGCCCTTCAGCCCGAGTCCCGCAGCGCGCGCACGAGGTCCTCCAGCGTCTCCTGCGCCTCGGGAGCCCGCCCGCGCCTGGGCGCCCACACCACGCGCACCAGCAGCCGCAGCTCGTCGTGCACCCGCCGCCAGTCTTCCCCGCCCCGCAGCCGGTCGGCCTGCCGCGCCACCGGAATGAGGCCGCCCATCACCAGCGGCGCGCGCTCCACCGTCTTCGGCAGCTCGGTCAGCGCGCACGCCAGTTCGAAGAGCGCCTCGCGCGGCTCGTTCCCCAGCTTCAGCGGGGTCGGCACGTTGTGCTCGCGGTGCCACAGCCAGCGCACCAGCCCGAAGCGCTCGTCTTCCCGCCACTGCACCGGCGAGAGCCGCTCGTTGAGCACCGCGTCCATGCGGAACACCGCCATCTGCCGCCAGAACTCGGCGAAGAGCAGCAGCTCGGGCCCGCTGCGCAGCGGCGTGGTGAGCGCGCGGCGCGACCGCTTGCGCAGGTAACGCACCATCGCCCCCGTGGCGTCGATGCGCACCAGCCGCGCCCACACCGCCTCGAGCGAGGCCACGCCGTCGCTCCACTGCTCGAGGAAGTCGTCGAGCTCGTCGAGCGACATCGGCAGCCGCGCCGGGCCGCTCTGCGGGCGACCGAAGAGCTGCTCCGCCTTGCGGCCGAAGAGGAAGGCGTGCTGCAGCTCCGGCACGTTCGACGGCAACACCTCGATGGCCGTCGACCACCGCTGGTGCGGCAACACCAGCCGCGGCGCCGTCACCACCTGCGTCTCGAGCGCCTCGAGGCCGGGCCGCATCGCCGTGTCGGGCAGCGGCTGGTCGAGCCGGCGGGACAACAACCGAAGCAGCTCGGCGCGCAGCGCCTCGACCTCGTGCTGGCAGCGCAGCACCTCGCACGCCGGCGGCCAGCCCTCGATGCGCGCACGACGGTGCACGTGCTCGAGCGCCGCGTCCACCGAGTCCTGCACGCGGGCGAGCTCCTGCACCAGCGCCGCGTTCGCCCGCACCCGGCTCTTCCACGTGAAGGCCTTGAGCGCGTTCACCAGCGCCCGGTAGCGCAGGCGCGTCGCCTCGAGCAGCTCGGCCCGCCCCTCGAGCCGCACCCGCCGCGCGGCGTCGTCGTCTTCGTCCACCTCGCGCGTCACGACACCCGACGCTGCCTGCGACGAAGGAGCGCCCCAAGGCCCACCAGCCCCAGCCCGCCCAGGCCCTCAAAGCTCGAGCACCCGCAGCCACGCGGCGTCACCACCACCGTCAGCAGCGAGGGTGGGGCCGCCGCTCCACCTGAGTCGCGCACGTTGAGCTCGAGCGTCACCTCGCTCGTGCGCGTCACCTCGGGCGCCACGAAGGTGCCGTCGAGCGCCGAGAGGCTCGACAACGTCACCTCGGGCCCCGACACCTGCGACCACCGCACCGTCAGCTGGTCGCCGTCGACGTCGCTCGCCAGTCCGGCCAGGGTGACGGTGTCTCCGCTGCGCACCGTCTGCGGCGGGCCCGCGCTCGACGTCGGCGGCCGGTTGAGGTTCCGCACGGTGAGGGTCACCGTCGCGCTGGCCGTCCCGCCCCGCCCGTCGTCGGCCGTCACCACGAAGGTGAAGAGCGTGTCGTCGCGCACCTCGGGGGCGTCGAAGGCGTCGCCCTCGAGCACGACGGAGGGCCCCGAGGCCTGCCGCCACGTGTACGTCAGCGCGTCGCCGTTGGGGTCCATCGCCTGCGGCGGCTCGAGCGTCACCCGCGTTCGTTCGTCGACGAAGCGCGGCAGGGAAGCGACGAAGGTGGGCGGCCGGTTGGAGCACTGCCGGCGGTGCGTCACCACGTCGAAGAAGGGCTGGTTCGCGAGGCCGGTGAAGGTGACGTCGTCGATGGTCCACCCGGTGGCGCCACCGACCGCGTCGGTGCCGATGAGCCACTGCACGCGCAGCGTCTGCCCGGCGTACTGGTCACCCAGCGACACCGTGACGCGGGTGCGCGCCGTCTGCCCGCGGAACGCCTCCTGCCCCGCGAGCGGGTTGGTCGACGCCACCTCGAGCGGCCCGTCGTAGCCCGCCGTCGGCGCCACCGTGCGGCTGATGGCGCTGCCCGCAATCGCTGTGAAGGGGCCGCCGTTCACCGACACCCGCAGCTGGCCCCCGTCCCAGTAGCGCAGGGCCATGCGGTCGAACTCGAAGTTGGCGGTGTGCTCGAACGAGAACGACAGCGCGCCCGGGCCCGCGACGAGCGGCGGCGTGGTGGCCCACGAGAGGCCTGCGCTCGCGCTGTTCGCGCCGATGAGGGTGTTCTGCAGCAGCTGGCCCGCCGGGGCGTTGACGCGAAAGCCGTTCTCCCAGGGAATGCCCTCGCGGCCGAACGACCAGCCCGAGACGTTGCCCTCGAAGCGCTCACGGGTGGCGGGCACCTCGTCGACGTTGACGCGGAACCAGCGAAAGGCGGGCGACTGCTCGACCAACCCGTCGGAGGCCGTGACGAAGACGCGCGCCTGCGCGACGCCTTGAATGGTGTCGCGCAGCTCGGCCGGCACCGACACCTCGACCTTCTGGAACGGGTCGGCCGTCACCGTCGCGCTCGTCATGCCCAGCACCAGCACGGCGTCGTCGGCCGAGAGCGTCACCCGCGAGTTGGTGAGGGGCCGCGCGCCGACGTTGAGGAGCGTCACCACCGCCCGCCCCTTCTCGCCCACGTCCAGCACGCCGTCGGCGTCACAGCCGTCGACGTCGTCGACGAGGCGAAGGTCGAGCACCGTCCACCGCGCGCCCGTGGCCGTGAAGTCCTCGGCGACGGGCGTGTTGGTGAGGGAGCGCCGGTTGGGGGTCTGCGCGAGCAGACCCAGGCCGCGGGCGGCGAAGCCCTCGGTGAAGGCCTGCAGCTCGTTGGGGCTCGACGCGCGGGCGGCCATCAACACCGCGTCGCGCGCCTCGACGTAGGTGGCGTTGGGCGGGAGCGCCGACAACGAGGCCACCACCAGGCGCCGCAGGCTGTCGCGCGCCGTCGAGAACGCCACCGCGGGGTTCCGCAACAGCCGCGTCGCGCCGGACCAGAAGGCCGCCGCCCACACCTCGCCCGCGTTGGCCGGCGTGGCGTTGTCGGGCCCCGCGCCGCCGGTGCGGCTCTGCGGCGCCGTCGTGGGCAGGGGCACGTTGGCGGCGATGTGGCGCAGCGTCAGCGGGTTCTTCGCGAGGTCGCTCGACAGCGGGTAGCGCCGCAGCCCGAAGAGGTGCGGGTCGAGGAAGGTGCCGTCGTACGCCCGGTCGCTCGCGCTGAAGGCGCCCACCGCCCACGCGCCATTCCACGCCAGGTTCCCCGGCCGCATCGCGTCGGCCTCTTCGAGGAACGACAGCACCGCCACCACGTCGGAGAAGCCCTCGACGAGGCCACGCGCCTGGTTCGACTCGAGGCCCGCGCCGTCGCCGACGAGCCGGCCGGCCAGCAGGTGGCCCCACTCGTGCGCCACCACGGTGCTGTCGAGGGCCGTGGGCCGGTCGACGAGGGGCGCCGACTCGAGCGTCGCGGTGACGGGCCCCACGCCGAGCGCCGCCAGGAGGCCGGCCGTCGCCTCGGGCGCGAGGACGTGGGTGGGCAGCGTCACCAGGGGCTCGCGCGTGTCGGGCCCGTTGACGAGCAGCAACCCCACCGCGCCCGCGTCGGCCACGGCGTCGTCCACCAGCGCGAGGGGGCACCCGAAGCCGATGCGCCCCAGCGCGACGCGGCCCGCGAGCGCGGCGCCGTTGCCCAGGGGCGCGCAGACGTCGAGCCCGCCATCGGTGAGGCTCTCGACGGCCACCACCTGGCCGGTGACGTTCCACGCGCGGGGCGAGAGCGGCGCGGCGCCCACGCCGGCGTCGGAAAGCACCGGCGAGAAGGTGACGACGGCGCGCCCGTTGCGGCGTGACGGGTACAGCTGCAGCCGGGGCGAGGTGCCGTCGGCGGGCACCAGCAGGTCGGCGCCGAAGTCGGCCCCGAAGTCGTTCACCTCGACGAGGAGCGGGTCTCCGCCGAGGCCGCCGCGGCCCTTGTTGTCGGCCTGGGCGTTGCGCGCGCGCTCGGTGAAGCCGGCCTCGTACCAGACGTCGTGGAGCCAGTTGGTGACGAAGAAGGCGTGCGTCGCCGCCGCGTGCGACTGCGCGTCGGTGGCGGTCGGCCCCACCGCGGGGTTCCACACGAAGTCGAAGGTGGCGCTCATCGGGGCGGCGAGCGGGTCGGCCAGCTGCCGCGTCGAGCCACCGTCGGGCAACGGCTCCCCTGCCGGCTGGCCCCCATCTGGGAAGCGCGGCAGGCCCAGCGCGGGGTCGTTCCGCCCATCGGGCGCGAAGACGTCGGCGTACGCGATGGCGTTGTTGCCGGACAACGAGGTGGCGCCCGCCGGCAGCCACGGGTCCATCGTCGAAAGCCCGGCATGGTCGAGCGTGACGAGAACGGCGGGCGTCAGCATCGCCGGCGCCCAGCCATCGGGCAGGCCCGTGGGGTGCGGAGACGCGTCGCCCTCTGGCGACTGGAGCGGCGTGAAGGGCGCGGTGGTGTTGGCCCACACCCGATAGCCGTGCGCGGCGTCGAAGCGGCGCGAAGCACAGGAAAGCAGCTCGCCGTCGAGGGCGGACACCACGACGCTGAAGGCCTCGCGCACCGTGTCCACCTCGAGGTGCCAGGCCGGGAGCAGCTCGGTGTCAGTGGCATACAGCACGCGGCGCGAGCGGGCTCCGCCGTGGTGGCGCAGCAGGCCGCCCGGGCCGACGCCCACGATGCGCACGTCGCGCTCCGGGAGCAGCGCCCCGCTCACCTGCTCCAGCGCGGTGCGGAGCGCCGTCTCGGCGGACACCGGAAA
>JALOQF010000353.1 GCA_025459425.1 Myxococcaceae bacterium
GGCCTTCGGAGAGCTCGTCGCGTTCCTCACGACCCGCCTGGGCGGGCGGGAGCCATGGGTCGCTGGCTTCATCGCCACCTGGCTGCTCAAGCACGGGCTCCTCGAAGATGCGGCGAGCGACCGCTGACGGCTCGCGGCGGCTTCGAGGCGAACCGCCCCACGTCGTCGCGAGTCCGGCCTGTACAGCCAGGAGCGACCGCTCGGCCACACGAGAAGACCGCATGCTTCCCACGGCCCGCCCCTCGTCAGCGCCGCGCAGCAGCAACCGCGGCCCCTGAGCTGACCGGCCCAGTCGCGTCGAGGCTGGCTTCGCTCACGCCGCTGCGCGCGCGTCGAACGTCTTCAGCTCGAAGGTGAACGGCAACGGCTCGCTCTCGGTCTCGGGCGCAGTCAACAGCTCGAGGAGGTCGCTCGAGGTGACGAGCCCCACCAGCTCGTCGCGCGTGGTGACGATGGGGATCGAGTCGATGCGGTGCTCGAGCATCAGCGCCGCCAGCCGCGAGACGGCCGCACTGGCCTGGCACGACACCGGGTGCGCCGTCATCGCCTCGCCCACGGCCAGCGGCGGAAACGAGAGCGCCCCACCCTCGACTGGAAGCGCACGCAGCAGCAGGTCGCGGTCCGAGAGGATGCCCACCAGCCGGCCCGAAAACACCACCGGCAGGTGACGAACCGAAAGGCGCTTCATGAGGGCCCAGGCCCGCTCGAGGCCGACGTCGGGGGTGATGCAGGTGACGTTCTTCGTCATGACTCGGCTGGCCTTCATGGCGGCGCTCCAGGGAAGAGGTGACCGTCGGCGGACAGCATCAAGTGGGCCAGCGCCTCATTCCGCACGGGTGGACGGCCGTCCCGCGAAAAGCCTGCGCGAAGGGCCGGTGCGCTCGTGCAGTCCCTGCCAGGTGGCCTGCGCACCCGAGGTTGATATGGGTCAGCCGTGGTGCCGTTGATGCTCACCGCGCTCGCGCTGGCGCAACCGCAAGGGACCCAGCAGTGGACCTTCGTGACCGTCCAGGGAGAGCTCGCCCGCGTGCGCTATGCCTTCGAGGTCCACTCGCGGGTGCGCTTCCTCCCGGGGCCAGCGACGCTCACCGCCGTGCAGCTGTCACCCTCGCTCGGCGTCAACCTGCCCGGTGACGTGTCGCTCTGGGCGGCCTATTCCCGCTTCGAGCAGCTCGATGGCAGCCGGCCCGACGAGAACCGGCTCTGGCAACAGGTGCTCTTCGACCGTGACACCGACCGGCTCCGCTTCGTGATGCGCGCGCGCGTCGAGGAGCGCTTCTTCGTCGCCGTCCCCTCGCCCGCCGTTCGCCTGCGCTTCCTGGTACGCGGCTCCGCGCCCCTGGGCACGAAGGCGCTGCGGCTGCTGGCGCAGAACGAGGTGTTCCTCCACCCGCTGGGTGCCCCGGGCGTGGTGCAGGGCGGCTTCGACCAGAACCGCACCCAGGCCTCGCTGCAGTGGCGGCCCGTGCCGTGGCTCACCCTCGAGCTCGGCTACATGCTGCAGGTGCAGAGCTCGCTGGCGCTCAGCCACAACGTCGTCACGGCGGTGACGTTTCGCCTGCCGAAGTGGAACCCCTTCGAGCCACGAGACGAGACCGACGAACTCCCGGTGCCGCAGGGTTGAGTTGACGCGCCGGCAACGGCCCCATCGCCCGGCTGGGAAAAAACCGCGGTGCGCCTCACGTCACGAGTCGGGCCTCCCCGGCCATCACGGCGCTTCAGGGACGGAGTGCGGCGATGGCCTTCGCGTAGTCCGGGCTCTTGAAGACGGCGTTACCTGCCACCAGCACCGTCGCTCCCGCGGCCACCACCTGCTTCGCCGTGTCGGGGTTGATGCCACCGTCGACCTCGATGTCGACGTGACTGCGGCCGCGGCCGTCGAGCAGCGCGCGCAGCCGGCGCACCTTGTCCACCGTCGAGGGGATGAAGGCCTGTCCTCCGAAGCCCGGGTTCACGCTCATCAGCAGCACCTGCTCGACGTCGCCGAGCACCTCTTCGATGGCCGACAGCGGCGTCGCTGGGTTGAGCACCACGCTCGGTGTCGCTCCAGCCGCCCGAATCTGCTGCAGCGTTCGGTGAAGGTGGGGGCAGGTCTCCTGGTGCACGGTGATGATCGACGCGCCGGCCTTCGCGAAGTCGCCGATGTACCGCTCGGGCTCGACGATCATCAGGTGCACGTCGAGCGGCAGCGTGGTGGAGCGCTTGACGGCCTCGACCACGAGGGGCCCGATGGTGAGGTTCGGCACGAAGCGCCCGTCCATCACGTCGACGTGGACGAGGTCGGCCCCGGCCTGCTCGATGGCCTTCACCTCGGCGGCCAGCCGCCCGAAGTCGGCCGACAGAATCGACGGAGCCACCTTCACACGTGTCGTCATCAGAGCCTCGCCTCGGTCGCCGCGCGCGCGCGCAGGGCCCGGTCCATGAGTCGAATCGTCTTCTCGCGCGAGGCCGCGAAGGGCACTGGCTCGAGCACTGGCGCTGCGGCGGCCATGACGGCGCTCACCACCTCGTCCTCGGACAAGCCCCGGCGCTGCGCGTCTCGCACCTCGCGCTCGAGCACCACGAACAGCTCACGCAGCCGCCGCACCGTGTCCCGTCCGATGGGCGCGCCGTGCCCCGGCAGCGCCGTCACGAAGTCGACCTCGAGGAGCGCGTCGAGCGTGGCCCGAAAGGCCAGCACGTCGCCACCGGCCTCGACGTCGATGACCGGCTCGTTCTCGGCCGTCACCAGGTCTCCGGTGATGAGCAGCTTGCGCCGCTCGAGCCACGCCACCAGGTCACCATTCGTGTGGCCGGCGCCCGGGTGCCACACCCGAATGACCTCGTCTCCAAGCGTGAGCCGCAGCGGCGTCGTCACCTCGACCCACTCGGCGTGCACGCCTGACGCCTCGAGGCGCTTCCGGGTGTTCGGGTGGACCAGCACCGGCCCCGCCTGCCGGAAGCGCGCGAGCCCACCGGCATGGTCTTCGTGCGAGTGCGTCAGCAGCACGCGCCGCACCTCGCGCGCCAGGTCCACCTCGACGCGGTGCTGGAGCGTCTTCGCCGCGCCCCCGAACTTCACGTCGCTGACGAAGGCCTCGGCGCCGTGCGTGATGACGACGCTGTTGCCGCCGCCGCCGAGAAAGAACCAGAGCCGCTCGTCGATGCGGCGCTCCTCGACCCGCAAGAAGCGCTGCAGCGCACACCCGCTCGCCAGCGCCCACACACACACCACGATGGTGAGGCGGTTGCGGTGGTGCTCGCTCCAGAGGAACATCGCGTCTCGTGTCTACCAGCCCCTCTGGATTCTCGTCAGACGAAACCACGTCGCCGGCCATCACGCCGATGCAGGCCGCGATTCGGCGCATGTCGAAGCTGTCGTCGATTCTCGAAGTGGCGAAGGCGATGACGGCCGAGCGCAACCTCGACACGCTGCTCCCGCTCATCCTCAAGGAGGCCGCGCGCGTCGTCGAGGCCGACCGGTGCAGCCTCTTCATCGTCGACCGCGCCCGCAACGAGCTGTGGAGCCGCGTGGCCCAGGGCGCCAACGAAGAGATCCGCCTGCCCATCGGCCAGGGCATCGCCGGCTCGGTCGCCGCGACGGGCGACGTCGTCAACATCAAGGACGCGTACGACGACGCCCGCTTCAGCCGCGACTTCGACGTGAAGAGCGGGTACCGCACGAAGAGCATCCTCTGCGTGCCGATGCGCGACACCCGCGGTGACATCACCGGCGTCATCCAGGCGCTCAACGCCTTCGACGGCACCTTCGATGCGGAAGACGAGGAGCTGCTGCTCGCCCTCGGAGGCCAGGCGGCGCAGGCCATCGAGAACGCGATGCTGCACGAAGAGATCAGCCGCCTCTTCGAGGGCTTCGTGCAGGCCTCGGTGATGGCCATCGAGTCGAGAGACCCGACCACGGCCGGTCACTCGGGCCGTGTGGCATCGCTGACCGTGGGCCTCGCCCAGGCCACCGAGCTGGCGCCCGCGGGGCTGTACCGGGGCACGCGCTTCTCGACCGAGCAGCTCCAGGAGATTCGCTACGCGTCGCTGTTGCACGACTTCGGGAAGATCGGCGTGCGCGAGCCGGTGCTGGTGAAGGCCGAGAAGCTGTACCCGCACGAGTTCGAGGTCATCAAGCAGCGCTTCGAGCTCGCCCGGAAGGACCGGCAGCTCGGCTCGCTCCAGCGACGCCTCGAGATGGTGAAGCTGCGCGGCGATCGCGATCTGGCCTCCATCGACCAGGAAGAAGACGTGCGCCTGGCGCGCGAGCTGAAGGAGCTCGACGAGGCGCTCGAGTTCGTCATCGCGTGCAACAAGCCCACGGTGCTGGCGCAGGGTGGGTTCGAGAAGCTCACGGGGCTCGGCGAGGTGGCCTTCACCGACTCCCGGGAGCGGCCGATGACCATCCTCTCGGCCCACGAGATTCAGGTCTTGTCGATTCCCCGTGGCTCGCTCTCGGCCACCGAGCGGAGGGAGATCGAGTCGCACGTGACGCACACCTTCAAGTTCCTCTCGCAGATTCCGTGGACGCGGGTGCTCAAGCGCGTGCCCGAGATCGCCTATGCGCACCACGAGAAGCTCGACGGCAAGGGCTACCCGCGCGCGCTGGCGGCCGACCACATTCCGGTGCAGTCGAAGATGATGGCCATCTCAGACATCTACGACGCGCTCACCGCGAGCGACCGGCCGTACAAGAAGGCCGTGCCGCACGAGAAGGCGCTCGACATCCTCCACATGGAAGCGAAGGGCGGTCAGCTCGACGCCGAGCTGCTCCGCATCTTCGTCGAGGCCGAGGTGCCGAAGCGGTCGCTGAAGCCTGCAGGGTGAGGTCACTGTTCCGCTTCACCGACGCACGGGCCCTGGAGTCGGGCGCCTCGCCAGCCACCTGGGCGGCCACGGTGCTCACCAACCTGCACGCGGGCCTCCTGGCGACGACCTGTTCCGCTTCACCGACGCACGGGCCCTGGAGTCGGGCGCCTCGCCAGCCACCTGGGCGGCCGCGGTGCTCACCAACCTGCACGCCGGCCTCCTGGCGACGACCTGTTCCGCTTCACCGACGCACGGAAGAAGAAAGAGTCCGGAGTCGGGTTCGCCGACCACCTGGGCGGCCATGGTGCTCACCAACCTGCACGCCGTCCTCCTGGCGACGACCTGTTCCGCTTCACCGGCGCACGGACCCTGGAATCGGGCGCCTCGCCAGCCACCTGGGCGGCCGCGGTGCTCACCAACCTGCACGCCGGCCTCCTGTCGACGACCTGTTCCGCTTCACCGGCGCACGGACCCTGGAATCGGGCGCCTCGGCAGCCACCTGGGCGGCCGCGGTGCTCACCAACCTGCACGCCGGTCTCCTGGCGACGACCTGTTCCGCTTCACCGACGCACGGGCCCTGGAGTCGGGCGCCTCGCCAGCCACCTGGGCGGCCGCGGTGCTCACCAACTTGCACGCCGGCCTCCTGGCGACGACCTGTTCCGATTCACCGACGCGCCGAAGAACAAGGCGCCCTCGTGTTGGGAACCCTCGGCCTCGACTTCCATCGCAACGGGCGCGCGCCTTCGCAGAGGCCCATCGGGCCCCGCCCCCGTCACATCGAGATGGTGTGCAGGCGCAGTGAGTTGATCTTCCCGGCCTGACCGACCGGAGCACCGAAGACGATGACGATGCGCTCGCCGCGCTTCGCGAGCCCGCGGGCGAGCAGCTCTTCTTCCACGCGGCGCACCATCTCTTCGGTTTCCTGCACCGGCTCGAGCACGCGCGGCATCACGCCCCACAGCAGCGACAGGCGCCGCCGGACCTCCTGGTTCGGCGAGAACGCGATGATGGGCACTGATGGCCGGTACCGCGAGACGAGCCTCGCGGTGTTGCCCGTGAGGGTGAAGGCGACGATCAGCGAGCAGCCGGCCTCACGTGCAGCGCGGCAGGCGACGCCGCAGGTCACGTCGGGGAACTCGGCCGGAATCTTGAGCGGCTCTCCGGTGCCGATGCGCGGGAAGGACTGACGCATCGCCGACTCCGCCGCCTCGACGATGCGGCTCATCATCTGCACCGACTCGACGGGGTAGTCGCCCGACGCCGTCTCGCCCGAGAGCATCACTGCATCGGTGTTGTCCATCACCGCGTTCGCGACGTCGCTCGCCTCGGCCCGCGTCGGCCGGGGGTGCTCGATCATCGAGTTGAGCATCTGGGTGGCGACGATGACCGGCAGGCCGCGCTGGTTCGCCCGGCGAATGATGTCCTTCTGAATCGCCGGCACCTCTTCGGGCGGAATCTCGACGCCCAGGTCGCCACGCGCCACCATCACGCCGTCGGTCTTGTCGAGGATCGAGTCGAGCCGCGCGATCGCCTCGGGCTTCTCGAGCTTCGCGATGATGGGCACCACCCGCCCGGCTTCCTGCATCGCCTGACGGCACATGTCGATGTCCTGGGGCGTGCGCACGAACGAGAGCGCCACCATGTCGACGCCGGCCTTGAGGCCGAAGATGAGGTCTTCCTTGTCCTTCGCCGTGAGCGCGTCGGCGCGCAGCGCCACGCCCGGCAGGTTGATGCCCTTGTTGTTCTTCAGCGTGCCGCCGTGCACCACCTCGGTGCGAATGAGCGACTTCTTGTCCGTGGCCAGCACCTTCAGCTCGAGCAGGCCGTCGTCGAGGAGAATGCGGTCGCCCACGTTCACGTCGGCGGCGAGGTGTGGGTAGGTCGTCGACACGAGCTCCTGCGTGCCGAGCACCGTCTCGTCCGTGGTGATCGAGAGCTCCTTGCCCTCGACGAGCTCGATGGCGCCCTTCTCGAGCTTGCCCGTGCGAATCTTCGGGCCCTGGAGGTCACCGAGTACGCCCACCGCCTTGCGCACCTTCAGCGAGGCCGCCCTGAGCCGGTCGAGCACCGCCTGGTGGTCGGCGTGGGTGCCGTGGGAGAAGTTGAGACGGGCGACGTCCATTCCGGCGTCGAGGAGCTTCTCGAGCATCTCCTGGCTGGTGCTGGCGGGGCCCAACGTGCAGACGATCTTCGCGCGGCGCATGCCGGTGGGCTTATCGAACGGGAATTGACGAGTCACCCCTCACGATTCACGTGGTGCGTCACGTTCGCCTCCTGTCGTGACGGCGCTGGAGGAGAAGCGCCCGTCACCGGCGCAAGAGCGACTGGAGGTTGGCCTTTTCCCATTCGATGGCCGCCGCGTACCGGGGAAAGGCCCGCTCCCGGTCGCGAAAGGCCCTCGGGTGGTGCACGTGTCGCCCCGAGTCGCGCGCGCTGGGGAACACCTGATGAAGCATCTCGTGGTACACGATGTACTCGACGAAGAAGAGCGGCACGTCAGGCCGGTCGAGCGCCGGGTGAATTCGAATCTCGCGGGCGCGGTGGTCGTACACACCGAGGCGAATCGATTTCCGGCGACGCTTCCCGGTATTGCGCCCCCAACCAATGCGCGCCCTGATGGTGTCCTGGAAATGGAGCCGATTCAGGCGCTCGAAGATGTCGTTGAGGTCGAACGACTTGCCCCGGGCGTGGAGCACGGCTCGCCGCCGAGGCTCCGCGCGAATGTGGCCGTGGCGCTCCGCGATGTAGTCGTCGAGCAGTCGCCCGGCCGCGCGCCGGCCGCGACCCGCATAGTCCGCCAGCGCCTGCACGATGGGCGGAGGGGCCGACAGGATGAGCAGTGGGGGCTCTCGCCGGAAGCTGATCATCGTGCTGCGGTTGTCGTGCACCGACAGCAGCACCTTCACCTCGGGCCCGAGGTGCGCGGCCACCTGGTGCGCCAGCACCCGTGCGGCGGCGAGCGCTTCCTGTCGGGTGGGCGGGCGGCCGGCCAGGTCGGGTGGTGACGCGGCCGTGGCGGCAGCAAGAGCTGACCTGGCTGAGACTGGCGCGGGCGCACCACCGGTGTCGGGGCTGACGGGTCCCTTGACGGTCTCCGGCACCGTCGGAACGGCGGCGTCTGCCGACGCGGGTTCGACCTGCAGCGCTGGGCCCTGCTCGCGAAGGGCCGCAGGCCGGGCGGCGCCAGCACGGAAGAGGTCGAGCTGCCACGGCGGCAGGTGCACGGTTTCGTTCTAGCGATCGCCGCCACGGCGGGGAAGAGACGACGACACCGAGCGGGGCTTCCGGCCAGTCCAGACAGTCAACCGCAGCCCGCCCGGTGCTCATGGAGGCCGAGACCAAACGTGAGGCCGGGAGCGTCTCAAAAGGACGACGCCCGGCCACTCCACGAGGGAGCGCCGGGCGCCGGAACCACACCTTCAGAGCCGACTCAGAGGGCTCGGCCGAAGATGTTGTAGAGGCCGCGCATGATTTCCATGTTGCGCACCGTCTCGCGCACGCGCGCTTCCCACTCGGCGGCCGTCAGCCCGTCGACGCGCTGGTTCAGGTTCTTCGCCTGGTCCCACTTCGCCTTCTCGTTCTGAGCCCGGAGGATGACCGAGGCGCCCGTGGTGATCTTCGGATCGTTCAGCTTCCGGAGCGCCGCGTAGACGTAACCACCACCGAACGGGTCCGAGAACTGAACCACGTCGTACCCGGGCGCCGGGTCGAGCGCCTCGTCGCTGCCGAGCCGGTAGATCTTCGTGAACTCGGCGTACTCGAGGTTGTAGTTCTGGGTGAAGAACGCCATCGACCAGACGAGCGAGTAGAACCGGGCGCTCCACGTCGAGATGGGCAGCACCTTCGACATCGGCATCGGGTTGCCGCTGCCATCGACCGGCGCCGCCGGAGCGATGGGGTAGTTGAAGCCGAAGATGTAGTCGTTCGCCTTGATGAACGTCGGCAGCTGCACGGTGGCGGTGCCGTCGGCGTTCTTCGCCAGCATGGGCGCGTAGTAGTCCGGGTTCTGCGTGAAGAAGTTGCCGAACAGGGGCGCCAGCTCGAGGTTGAACGTCAGGTAGTAGGGCAGCGAGTACCGGAGCGCGTCCGAGCCGCGATCGACGCCGAGGAAGTTCGTCTCGCTGGTGATGAGCGCCAGCATCGCGGCGTACACGTCCCAGAAGTGACCGGCCTCGTTGACGCGGCTGAAGTTGTCGTACCCGAACGAATCGAACACGGTGAACATCGACCGGCCCGGGCCACGGGGCACATAGGCGAGGTCGGTGTACCCACCTCGCGCAGGCAGCGCGACGTCAGCCTTGAGGGCTGCCTCAGCCGAAGCCGAGAGGCGACGGTTGAGCGCATCGCCCGTGGGAATGTACTCCCACGTGCCGTCGGCGCGCTTGCCGTGGTACCCGGCCGAAGGAACCGAGAGCTGCTGCATCAGCAGGTTCGTCGAGTCCACCACCGCCATCGTCCAGTAGTTCTGCCAGATGGGGTCACCGAGGCCGTAGAACTCGTCGAGCTCCTCGGGCGACAGCTGGAGGTACTTGACCAGGTAGTAGATGTTGAAGAGCCACTGCTGGTACACGTTCGGCACGTTTCCGAGGAAGCGTCCGAACTTGCCCGAGGCAACCGCTGCCGGCGAGTACTGGAGCCGGTCACGGCGGAAGTTCGAGAAGACGTACGACTGGTTGAAGCGCTCCATCCACTTCGAGGTCATCTCGTAGACGTCGGCGCCCTGGTCGTTGCGGTTGCAGAGCAGGTTCGCGCCCACTTCGCCGTCGCTGCAGAACATGTACGGCACCTCGACCGGCACCGCCCGGCCACCAGCGGCGTTCACCACCGTGCGGCTCCGCTCGATGTCTCGCTCGCCCAGCCCCGAGGCGTTGAGGTTGTACGCCTTCACCTCGGCCAACAGGCGGTCGTAGTGCTTCTGCATCTCGGACCACTTCCGGTACGAGCGGTTCTTCATGCGAGAGATGCCCTGGTTCAGGCGGTCCTCGAACGA
>JALOQF010000057.1 GCA_025459425.1 Myxococcaceae bacterium
ACACCGGCGAGACGCTGGTGAAGGTGCTGGACTTCGGGCTGTCGCGCGCCACCGAGGGCTCGATTCTGCCGTGGGCGGCGCGGGGCTCGACGCAGCAGTCGTCGGCCGCCGGCACCCCCGCCTACGTCTCGCCAGAGCAGGTGCGCAACGAGGAGCTCGACGGCCGGGCCGACCTCTACTCCCTGGGTTGTACGCTCTTCGAGATGCTGACCGGCCGCGCACCCTTCGTGGCCGAGTCTCCGCTCGAGCTGGTGACGATGCAGCTCGAGGCCGAGCCGCCGCCGCTGGCCGACTTCGTGCGCAACGTGCCCGAAGAGGTGGAGCGGCTGGTGCTCTGGTTCCTGCAGAAGCGCCGCGAGGACCGGCCCGAGAACGCCGACGTGGCCCGGCTCGAGGTGCGACGCCTGCTGACGAAGCTGTCGCGCGAGGCGACGACCGTTCGTGGTCCGTCGACGCTCCCGTCACTCAGGCGGCTCACTGGTGAGCAACCCCGCTTCGTACCGGGTGAGGTGAGGGGCTCCGACGCGCCCGCGGCCCCCGAAGATGGACAGACGGCCGACGAGCTCGAACCGGTGCCGCCCCGCCGTGAGCGTCGGCCGCTCGTCATCGCGGGCATCGCCGTCGCAGCGCTGGCGGTGCTTGCGGTGGCAGCCATGTCGGCACGCCCGCGCGTCGAGCCGGTGGCGACGCCGCCCTCGACTGCGCCCTCGACCGCGGCGGTGATGGACCCAACGAGGCCCGTTGACGTGGTGGCGGCTCCCGACGTGGTGCCCGCGCCGACGATCGGCGCCGCGGCGGCGGCCGGTGCTGGTGACGCTCGAGCGAGTCCGTCCGAGCCTGCCCCTGCGGTGAGCCCGGCGCCCGACGACGACCTGGCGGCGCTCACGAAGGTGCCGATGCGGCCCACGGCGCGGCCTGCGCCGCAGCCCCCACCGCCACCCACCTGTCGCTGGAGCGACGACTTCAAGGCGCTCGCGCGCAAGGACCACCAGGCGCTCCAGCAGTTCGCAGCGCAGCGTGGCATCCCACGCGCGACGCTGGACGCCTTGGAGGATGCCTTCGGGAGTGCGATGGTGAAGCGAGATTGTCGGGGCGCCCTGCGCGTGCTCGACAAGCTGCGGCGCCATGCACCTTCGCCTTGAACTCGTCGTCCTCTGCCTGCTGCCGGGCCTCGCGCTGGCCCAGGCGCGGTCTCTCACCGTGGTGCCCCACCCCCTCGAGTTCGACCCGCGGCCCGAGCTCGTCTCGTCGGCCGACAAGCTGAGGGCCGCGTGGGTCGAGGCGGTACGCGAGGCCGGTGAGGTGGTGACGCCCAGCCGCAAGGAGCTCGACGCCGCGCTCTCCGATGTCGGACGAAAGGACTGCCGCACGTCGAACGACTGCCTGGCCGCGCTCGCGGTGAAGGGCGCCGGGCTGTACGCCGTGCACGCGCTGGTCGAGCTGTCGGAGCTGGGCGTCTTCACCGTCACCGCCCGGGTGGTGCGTGACGACGGCCGCCTCATGGCCAGCTTCACCACCCAGGCCCCTCGCGGAGACAAGAAGAAGCCCGTGGCGCCGCTGGTGAAGCAGCTCCTCGTCGACGTGGTGACGTCGCTCGGCATCAAGTCGTTGCCGGCCTTCAAGGAAGCCGTGGCCGCGCCGCCGCCCGTGGTGGCGTCGCCTGCGGCCGTCGTCTCGGCGCCGCCACCACCGCCGCCCGTCATGCCTGCCGTCGAGTCTGCCGTTCCCACGACGGGCTCGGGGCAGCGGGTGGCGGCCTGGGCCTTGCTCGGCGCAGGTGGCGCGGCGGTGGTGACGGGCGCCGTCCTCGTGGGCCTCGGGCAGGCGCAGGTGCGCGCGCTGGGGCTCGACGCGCGAGGGTTCTTCCCGGCCGGTGATGCCGACGAGCAGGCCCGTGCAGTGGCCTCGGTGCGGGCGGCCACGTCGCTCCAGACCGCCGGCGTCGTCACGCTCGCGGCGGGCGCGGCGCTGGCGGTGACGGGGCTGGTGCTTCGCCTCGTCGAGCCCGCCGCTCCGGTGACGCTCGTTCCGCTACCCGGTGGCGGGCTGGTCGCGGTCGGAGGGGTGTGGTGATGCGGGCGACAGGGCCGAGGCGCTGGCTGGTGCTGCCGAGTGCGCCGGGCGTTCACCGCTCACGGCGTCAGGCCGCGTTGCGCGAGCGCTCCGGGCCACCCACGGCCGTGGGCTCGACGCTGGAGCGGTTCGGAACCGCGGTTGGCCCGGCTGGAGCGAGCCGTTCGGTGGGGCACGGCGTGCCAGTCGACGCGATGGTTGCTCGGACGGCGGTGGACACGAAGCAGGCCAGCCTGGTGTCGGCCGCTCGTCGTCTTCGTCACCTCTCACGGTGCGGCGTCGCGCTCAGCCGTGGAGCCCAGCGCCTGCATGGTGTGTCGAGGCCCCGTGACGTCGCCCGGGCCGTCGACCGCCGTGCGCTCGGTCTGTCGGCGCTCGCTTCGGTGCTCCTCGTGCTCACTGGCTGCCAACCCGTGGCGACCTGTTCGAGCGACGAAGCCTGCGCCCCCGACGGCGTGTGTGTGTCTGGCTACTGTTTCGTCCGCGGCGCTGGTTCGGACGCGGGCCGGCTCGATGCTGGGGTCGACGCTGGTGCAGCCGACGCTTCGGTCGACGGAGGCCGTGGCGACGCGGGCCTCGAAGACGCGGGCGTGGCCGACGCGGGGCTTCCCTTCGACGCCGGCTCGTGTGGTTCGTGCCCCGAGGGCTTCGCATGTGAAGACGCGCTTCGTCAGTGCACGCTGCGGGTGACGGGGCTCACCTTTCTCCGTCCCGACGCCAACGACGTGTACGGCGGAGGCCGGGCGCTGCGCGTCGAGGTCGAGGCCGAGCTCGAGGTCAACGTGCCGCTCCCCGCCACCGTGGCCGTGTCGGTGAGGCCGAGCGACTTCATCGTCCCGCCGCTCCAACTCCTCCCGGGCCGGGCCGCGTGGGGCGTCGACGTGGCGACTCCGGCGGACTCGGGCGTCTGGGAGCTGCGCGCCAGCCTCCAATTCCTCGACGCTGGCTTCGAGGCCACGACGCAGGTGGTGGTGGATGCACAGCGGCCCGTCGTCGAGCTGTTCGCCGAGCCGCCGCCCGCGCGGGTCAACGACGGCGGCTTCCGTGACTCGGACCCGGCATCGGGCCCCGGGGCGCCTCTGGCGTGGAAGAAGGACGAGCTGGTCGAGCTGCGCGTCGAGTCCACCCGGCCGGTCGCGGTGGCGCCGTCGGACTTCGGGCTGCCCGTCACCGCGCGGCCGACGTGCACCTCGTGCCCGGCCACGCGCTCGTGCTTCTGCTTCACGCTCGACCTCGCCGCCGTCGAGCTCAAGGCCATGCGCGGCTTCGTCGACGCCGGCGTGGGGCCGCTGGCCGACATGCTGGGAAATCGCTCGGCCGCGGCGAACCTCGCGCTGCCCGTCACGCGCTTTCGGTGGCGCCGGCAGCTCCTCGAGCCGGGGGCCCAGGGCATCGAGCTCCTGCAACCTCCAGCGCTCGACAGCGCCGGCCGCGTGCATGTGGGCGTGGCCTTCGTGAACTCGAACCAGGGTGCGATGTGGCAGGTCCAGCCGTGGGGCCAGACGCGCGTCGACACCAACATCGACGGGGTCTGGTCCGTGCCCATCGTCGATGGCACCACGCTGTACGCGCAGGGCGAGGACAACCAGGTGCGCCGCTACGACACGGCGCAGACCGGCACCGGCTTCTCGCCGCTGAGCGGGAACATCTGCGCGAACGAGCGATGGCTGGGCACGCCAACCCTCGTCGACGGCCGGCTGTTCCTTCTGGGCAATGCGGGCCGGGTGCACACCGGGACGACGGGCTCGACCACGAGCTGCGAGAGCTGGGGAACCCAGCCCTCGGAGCTGCTGGCACCCCTCGGGGTGGTGGTCGGTCAGGCGCGTGCCGGCACCTCGGCGCGGCTGTACTTCGTGCGGCGCGACCCGGCGGCCACCACTGGCGTGATGCGCGTCGACTACTTCCCGATGGCGATGCCGCGCTTCCAGGGAGAGCGGTTTGGCGCGAACCCCCAGGGTGGCACGAGCCTCGTGGTGTTCGACGACGTGGTGGCTGGTTCGTCGCGGGTGGCCAACCCGCGCACCCCCGTGGCCATCTCGGCCTGGAGCCCCGACTTGTCCGCGCGCGTCGATGCACGGCTCGCGTCCGACGCTGGGACGACCTTCGGGCCCCTCACCGTCGGCGGTACGCGCGCACAGCCGCTCTTCGTCCTGGGTGATGGGCTGGGCGCGCTTCGCCGCTTCGTCTACCGGCCGCCGCCGCCGCTGCAGCTCGACGGAGGCTCGTTCGACCCGGAGCTGCCGCCGATTCCCGGTGTCGACGCGCTCGAGGGAGGCGCCCTGGGCATGGTCGCGCCGGTGCTGGGGAGCGGCGGGCTGGCCTACGTCGTCAGCCCGGTGACGGGGCGCTTCTCGGTGGTGAACCTCTCCTCGGGCACCATCGAGTGGACGCTCGACGGCGCCTTCACGCCGGGCGCGGTGAGCCCCGCCCTCGACGTGTGGCGCGACCGCTCCCTCGCGAAGCAATGCGGGCGGGGGCTCGGCGTGCTGTACGTCGCGGCGCGAAACGACGCCGCGCTGCAGGCCATCATCGTCGACTCACCCGGGCTCGACGCCACCGCGCCCTGGCCGCGCTTCCACCACGACAACGCCAACACGGGGAACCCGCAGACGGCGCTGACGCCGTGGTCGTGCCCCTGAGCGGGGCTACTTCCGGCGCACGCCGTCGAGCACCATCATCGACAGCGTCTGCACCATCGGTTGGTACGAGAGCGTCTCGCGGAAGAGGTTGTGCTGCACCACCAGGCCGATGTTCCCGAAGATGATGGCGTTCGCGAGCGTCATCGCGTCGACGTCTTCACGGAACTCCTTCGTCTTCGACTGGCCGTACCGGACGATGCCGGCCACCGCCGTCACGTACACCTGGAGCGCGTCGCGCAGGGCCTGGGCGACGTCGGCCGAGTTCTCGGCGGCCTCGGCGCCCACCATGCCGTAGAAGATGCCGTGCTCGCGGTTGTCCTGCAGGAAGCGGCCCGTGTGCTCGACGAAGGACTGGAGCTGCTGAAACGCCGTCATCTTCGACGCCTGCGCCAGCATCGGCTCGAAGCTCGCCACGAAGCGCTGGTGAAGCTCCTCGATGGCCGCGAGCAGCAGGTCTTCCTTCGTGGGGAAGTGCCAGTAGAGCGCGCCCGGCGTCATGTGAATCGCCCGCGCCAGCTCGGCCATCGTCGTCGCGAGAATGCCCCGGCGCGCGAAGAGCGTGATGGCCGAGTTGAGGATCTCCTGGCGCGTCTTCACAGCGCGGTCCTGCTTGATGGCACGCTTCGCCGGGGCACGTTTCATGAGGGCGCGAAGATAAACCTTCCTCTTCGAATGTCAGCGCTCAATCGCGTGGCGCGGCGCGCTGTGCGAGGCGCGAGACGCGGGCTGCGTCACTTCACGGGCAGCACCCAGCCCAGCAGCACCGTGGCGCCGGGGCGCGGCGCGTCGATGAGGCCGACTTCGCCTGTCTCGGCGCGGTGGCACGGTGCGAAAGGCGCCACGCAGCGCGGGTGGAGCGTGTCATCGCGACGTCATCGCCGGCGGTGTCGTCACGTGCGGCCTCCGCGCCGGGCCAGCGGCTTTGACTGCGAATGGACGGATGCGCGACAACGAGCGGCATGCGTCGGCTCGTGATGGTGGGGATGGCCGCAGCCATGGCTTGTCAGTGTCCACGTGAAGTCCCTCCCGAGCGGGGGACACCGCGGCTCGTCCGCGACGTCGACGGCGTGCGGGCGCCCATCGACGAGGTCGACTTCGGTGCACTCCAGCGGGGCGACGTCGTCGAGGTGCTGGCGTTGCTCGAGAACGTCGGGGCCGGGCGGCTCGTGTTCGAGCGGGCCGAGTCGGTCGGCGGCTCGGAGGTGCTGGTCAACGGCGTGGGCTCGGTGGGCGCCCCCTTCTCGGTCACCATCTCCGAGGGCGCGCTCGAGCCCGGCGCCACCACGCCCGTGTCGGTCGTCTTCCGTGGGAGCGCGAACGCGCGTGAGACGGGCGTCGTGCACCTCTTCTTCTCGAACAGCACCATCGAGGTGCCCCTCGTCCTCACGCTGAAGGCCCTGCCGAGGTCGTCGTGCGAGCGCGCCTTCTTCGCCGGGCTCGATTTCGGCGGGGTCGAGGTCGGCGACGACGTGCGCCTCACCCTCGACGTGGCCAACCCGACGCCGCGCAGCCTCGAGGTCGCGCTCACCGACTTCCCCGTCGGCAGCGCCTTTCGTGTCGAGAACGACCTCACCCGGCTGTCGGTGGCGCCGGGCGAGGTGGGCACCTTCGTCGTGCACTTCAACCCACTCAGCGAGGGCCTCTTCCTCGACGAGGTGACGCTCGTCGATGCCTGCGGGCCGACGCGCGCGAAGCTCCTCGGCACGGGAATGCGGGGCGCCTTGCGCGCGAGCCCGTCGCCGCTCGACTTCGGCTTCTCGCCACTGTCGACCACGAAGGACGGCAGGCTGACGCTGCAGAACTTCGGCGCCCGGCCCGTGACGGTTCGGCAGCTCCTGGCCGCGTCGCCGTTCTCGGTGGTGAACCCCGCTGCGATGCTCGCCGTCCCCGGCGCCAGCCGCGACCCGCGCACCTCGCAGCTCGAGCCCGGCACGCTCGACGTGCCGCTTCGTTTCACGCCCTCGAGCCTGGGCCGGGTGATGGGCCAGCTGACGATGGCCACGAGCCTTCGGGCGCAGCCCACGCTCGCGGTTCCCCTCGCCGGCACCGGAGGCGCGCCGGTCATCGACGTGCCCGCGGTGCTCGACCTCGGCCGCGTCGCGTTCGCTCCATTTCAGCAGGGGGTCGCGTGGGCGCTGTTGCCGGTGAAGAACCTGGGCAGCCAGCCGCTCGAGTTTCCAGCGATGCCGACGACGGTGACGGCCGCGAACCCCGAGTCACGCGAGGCGGACCTCTGTGTCGGCGAGTTCGCCGCGCAGCGCTGTCAGCCGGCCGTGCTCCGTGCGCTGCAGCCCGGCGAGACGTTCGACCTGCCCATCACCGTCGCGCCGTCGTCGCTCGTCGTGGGCGTCGACGGCTCCCAGTCGTGGGACGTCGAGCTGACCTCGAACGACCCGCGGCGCCCGAGGGTGACGACCCGCGTGAGGGTGCTCCCGCGCAACCTGCCACCGTGTCTGGCGACGGCCTCGGGCCCGCTCGATTTTGGCGTGGTGAGCGAGGTGCTGCCGAAGGAGCGCGCCTTCCGGTTCTGCAACGCGGCCCCGCCGTCCAGCATGGACCAGTGCCTGGTGAGCCGCGTCGACGTGCTGCCGGGCGCACGAGACACGTTCTCCATCGACGCTCCGGTGAGTGACCGCCTCCTCGGCCCGGGCGAATGTCTGTCCGTCACGGTGACGGCGCGGCAGGCAGGGCCGGTGCCAGCACAGCCGACGACGGTGGTGGGAGCGCTTCGGGTCGTCACGTCAGGCTCCCTGCCCATGGTCGACGTCCCGCTCCGCGCCACCCAGGCCGTGAGCTGTCTCGTCGTCGACCCGACCCCGCTGGACTTCGGCCCGGTGACGGTGGGGTGCCAGTCGGTCGAGCGCACGGTACGGCTCTTCTCGCGCTGCGGGCAGCCGGTGGTGGTGAGCGCGATGTCGGTGGTCGACGATGGAGCGGCGGGTGTCGGCGGGCCGCCTCGGTTCTCGCTGGTGACGGCCCCGTCGGTCGGGACGCTGCCGGGCTGCGACCAGACGCTCGTGGGCTGCCGCACGCAGGGCGCTGCCGTGAACGTGCAGCTCCGGTATCGACCTGACCGCGCGGGCTCAGACCTGGGGGCGCTGCGAATCGTCACGACGCAGGGGGCGGCGCAGCTCGAGCACGTGCTCGTCGTGAAGGGAGAAGGCGTCCTGGGCGCGCGGGTGACCGACCAGCTCCCCGTCGGCACGCCTCGGCAGGCTGACGTGGTGCTGCTCATCGACGGGTCGCCCTCGTTCGACCTGCTCCGGCCAATCGTCGGCCCGCAGCTCCAGGTGCTGGCCGACTGGGCCGTCGATGCGGGCGTCGACGCGAGGCTCGCCGCGACGGTCATCTCGGAGGTCGAGAGCAACACCTGCCGGCAGTGTGGCTCGGGTCGGTTCAATCGCACCGATGCCGGGGCGCCGTTCGTCAGCACGAGCGCCACCGACTTCGCGGCTCGAGCGCCGGAGCTGCTCGTGGTGTCGTCGTCGGACGGTCGCGAGGACTTCAGCACCAACGTGCTCGACGCCTTCTCGGCGCCGCGCATCTTCGGGTCGAACGCCGGCGTGCTTCGCGCCGGGGCCTCGCTCGGGGTCCTCACGGTGTGGGATTACGGCCAGCTCGGGCCCGATGGCCCCGCGCTCTTGCCGGCCCTCTCGGCCGTCAAGGGTGCCAACCGGTCCGACCTGCTCACGGTGAGCGTCGTCACCCGGGGCCTCCTGGGGCCGGCGCCCGACTCCTGCGGGCAGCTCCCGCTTCCTCCAGACCCGCTCGTGACGGCGACCAGCAGTGCCCAGGCCAACTACTGCACCGCCGGAATGGGCCCTGCGCTCGCCTCGGTGGCCCCTGCGGTGTTCGGGCGTCGCGACCGGGTCTGGCTCCGCGGCACGCCAGCGCCAGCGGGCATCGCCTCGGTGGTGCTGGGCGGGGCGCCGCTCCCTGCCACCCTCTGGCGATACGACGCGGCGACCAACACCGTCGTGCTCGAAGACACGGCCGTGCCCCGCGCGCCCGGCTCGACGCTCGACGTCACCTACGAGCTCGCCTGTCTGCCGCCGTGACGCCGCGAGGGCCCGTCGGCCGAGCTTCGACTCGCGGCGTGTCCCGCCGTCGCCCGGGAGCACGCCTTCGCGCTGCTGGTGGCGAGGCGCGTGGCACTTCACTCGCGCCTTGCCGTGGCCGTGCTTCGACGAGGGTACGTTCCGGAGCTTCGCGACGGGCGCCGCACCAGGCGTCATGGGCGCATGACGGCCAGCGCCGTACTTCGAGCCTCGCCGCCGGACCTCGACCGCCTGAAGACCGAAGGCGAGGCCCTCTTCGCCGAGGTCGTCGCCCTGTTGTCCGCCGACGAGAGCGACGGCCCGTCGAGCGACTGGCTCACCGCACCCGAGCCCATGCGCGAGCGGCTGGGGCCCTGGCGCATCACCGGCACGCGACGACCGCCCCACGGCCGCAGGCTGGCGTCGCAGGGCTCGTCAGGCGCGAGAAGTGCGGTAGACCCTACGCCCTCCGTGATGTCCTCCGGCGCCGCGCTGCTGCTGCTCCTCGCTTCGCTCGATGGTGGCGAGGTTGACGCGGGCGTCGACGAGTCCACCGCCCAGGGCATCGAGGCCTTCGAAGCGTTCGAGCCCGTGGCGCCGCCCGACGCCGGCTCGGCCGAGGTGCTCGAGGCCTTCAGCCCGGCGCCCACCACGCCCACCGTGCGCCTCTTCGGGCAGGCCCGCGCCGAGACCAGCGTCGACACGCGCTTCGACTCACCCCGCAACGTCGCCTTCGCCGAGAACGTGGCCGAGGGGCGCCTGCGCGTCGCCCTGGGCGTCGACGTCAAGGTGAACGAGCGAATTCGCCTCGTCCTCGAAGGCCGCGCCCAGGTGCGCCTTGCGACGCAGCGCGAGTTCGACCGCGCCAAGGGGTTCTTCGAGCCGCTCCTCGGAGACGCCTACGTCGACGTCTACTCGCCGAAGGTCGACCTGCGGGTGGGCAACCAGCGCGTGGCCCTCGGCGCCAACGCCGCGCTCGCGCCGGCCGACGCGCTCAACCCCAGAGACCTGCGCGAGAGCTTCGTGGCGGGCGACCTCGACGCGGCGCTGCTCCCCGTGCCTGCGGTGCGCGCGCAGGGCACGCTCGGCCAGGTGTCGTGGCTCGCCGCCTACGTGCCTTTCTTCCAGTCGCATCGGTACTTCGTCTTCGGCCAGGACGAGGCGCTGCTCCAGCCCGCGCTCGCGCCGTCGTTCGACACCCGCCGCGTGGACCCGTCGGTCGAGGACTTCGCGCAGGAGCGCTTCCTCGAGACGCGGCGGCCACCGCCCTTCCTCGGAGACGTGGCGCTGCGCCTGCGCTCGTCGGGGAAGTGGAAGGTGGGCGGCTCGTGGGTGTGGATGAACGAGAAGATGCCGCGCGTCGTCGTCGACCCCGAGGTGCAGGTGCTGGCCTCGGCCAACGCCGCCGGTCGCGACGTGCCCCAGGCCGCCGCAGCCTCGGTGCTGAACCGGTTCCAGGCCGGCGAGACGCTCTTCCGCGGTACGTACGCGCGCACGCACCTCTTCTCGCTCGAGGCCTCGGGCATCGTCGGCCCCGCGCAGCTCGACGTCGACGTCACCTTCAGCCCGCGGCAGACGTTCTTCGACGCCGAGTTCCGCCCCGTCGACAAGAGCGCCGTCACCTGGGTGGTGGGGCTGTCGCAGGCGTCCGACTCGAAGCTCGTCTACGCGCTCACCTACCTGGGGCTCGCGATTCCCTCCATCGGCGCCGACGAGCAACTGGTGCTCCTCGAGCCCTCCACCGCGCGGGGCGCGCCGCGCACCGCCTGGTTCCACCTCTTCGTCGGCACCGTGTCGTACGCGCTCTTCGATGACCGCCTGCTGCTCGAGCTGCGCGGGGCCGTCGAGCCCATCGGCCGGAGCTTCACCCTGGGCCCGAAGGTGACGTGGAAGGCGCGCGAGGGCCTCGACGTGTACCTCGCGGGCGAGGCGTGGGTGGGCAACGCCTTCAGCCCCTTCGGGTACTTCTCGCGCAACAGCAAGGTGCTGCTGGGCGCGCGCCTCGAGCTCTTCTGACGGCGAGCGCGCCGAACAGGGGCTCTCCCGTCGTGAAGGCGCTGGTTGACGTCGCAGCGCGTCGTTGCTCGTTGGCGGTTGGCCGCCAGCCGCTCGTTTCGTCGCGCTTCGGTCGGCTCGCAGCTCGTCGCGTCGACTCGGTTCGGCAACCTGTTCGGCGCTCTACCGGCCCGCGTCGAGAAAGAGGCCAGCCCGCTCCAGCACCGGCGCCAGCTGCTCCCGCTCTCGCGGTGTGAGCGCCGGGAGCCCCTCGCCGAGGAGCGCCAGGGCCCGCGGCTTCGCGCCAGGGTCGGCGAGCAGGAGCGCGCGCCCGAGGTCCACCTTCGCGCGGCCGACACGCCGGGTGTCGTCGACGTCCGAGAGCAGCGCGAGCACCTCGTCGAACTGCGCGGCGGCCTCCTTCGGCTGGTCGAGCTGCAACAGCGCGTGGCCGAGCCCCGCCTTGCTGCTGGCGAGCGCCTCGTGGGTGGCGCCGCCGAGCTTCTCGCGCATGACGAGCGCCTTCTCGAAGAAGAGCTTCGCCTCGGCGCCCTTGCGCTGCCCGAGGGCGAGCCGCCCCTGCGCCTGCAGCACCGCCACCACCTCGACGGACTCGGGCCCCGCCTCGGCCCGGCGAATGCGCAGCGCCTCGTCGAGGCTCTTTCTGGCGTCGCTCCACTGGCCGAGGCCGGCGAGCGCCTCGGCGCGGGTGAGGTGGGCTCGGGCGGTGAGCGGGTCGTCGGGGCCCTTGAGGGCGAGCGCGATGGCCAGCTCCTCGTCGGCGGCGGTGAGGGCCTCGCGCCAGTCTTCACCGGCCGCGTACAGCTCGGCGAGCAGCTCGCAGGTGGTGGCGACGTCCTTCGTGCGCGGGCCCACCACCCGGCGGCGGACCTCGAGCAGCTCCTGCAAAAGCGCGAGCGCCTCGTCACGTCGGCCCAGCGGCTGGAGCGTGCGCGCGAGGCCCTCCATCGAGCGCAGGGTGTCGAGGTGCTCCGGGCCCAGCACCAGGCGCCTGGTGGCGACGGCGGCCTCGGCGTGGGGCAGCGCCTCGGCGTACCGGCCCTTGCGCCGCAGCGCCGAGGCCAGGTTGTTCTGCGCCGAGGCGGTGTGCGCGTGCTCCGGGCCTTCGAGGGCGAGGTGGAGCGCGAGGGACTTCTCGAACGAGTCGATGGCCTCGTCGAGGCGGCCGAGGTTGGTGAGCGTCGCGCCCAGCAGGTTGTGCGTCTGCGCGACGTCGGGGTGCGTCGGCCCGAGGTGCTGCTCCTGCAACGTCAGCGCGTTGCGGAAGTCCTTGAGCGCGTCTTCGTGCTTCTTGTGGTGGCTCGAGCCGATGCCGTCGTTGAGCGCCAGCTCGACCAGCACCTCCCACTCGTCGGGCACGCGCGAGGCGGCCGAGTGCGCGAGGCGGTTCCACACCTCGGCCTGGTCGGGCTGCTCGTCTTCTTCACGCGCGACGGCGAGCCGGCTGAAGGCGCGCGCCAGCAGGGCCGCCTCCTGGGCCTTCATCGCGTGCTCGGCGGCCTCGAGGAGCGCGGCCTCGGCTGGCTTGCGTTGGCCTGCGCGCCGGCGCAGGTGCTCGAGCAGCAGGTGCGCCTCGGCGAGCACCGCTTCCGACGCGCCGGGCTCGAGCGCGGCCTGGAGCTGGGTGGCGCCCTCGGCGTACTTGCTGGCGGCGAACAGCGCCCGCGCCGTCGTCAGCGCGGCCTGGAGCGCCGCGGTGGCCTGCTGCTGCGCGGCGTCGACGGGCCGGGTGCGGGGGGCGCGCGCGTCGAGGCAGGCCTGCGGTGGGCCCAGCGAGGCGATGGCCGAGTTGGCGGTGGCCACCACGTCGCGGTCGGCGGCGGCGAAGAGGTTCAGCTGCGCGCGCAGCTGGTCGAGGCGCGACTGCAGGCACGTCTGGCGCAGCTCGTAGACGTCTTCACTGTCGACCTTCCGCACGCGGGTCGCCTCGCAGGCGTCGCGCGAGGTGTTGACCCAGTCGAGCGCCCAGGCGTCGACGGAGCGCTCCACCGCGCGCCACGCGCTGTCGGCGCCGGGTGCCCTCGCCGCGAGGAAGGCCGTCTGCAGGGCGCGCTTCCGGGGCTCGTCCCACACGTCGACGAGGCGCTTCTCCTGGCCGCCGCAGACGCGCAGGCGCCGTTGCTGCCAGGCCGCGAAGCCCGTGCCCGCGAGCGCCAGCACCGTCAGGCTCGCCACCAGCAGCACCACGCGGCCCGAGAGGCCCTGCCGCGGCGTGAGCGCCTGGAGCAGCGCGGCCATGTCCGGCCAACGCCGCGCCGGGTCGCTCGACAAGCCCCGCGCGAGCGCCTCGTACACCTCGTCGGGAACGTCGGTGTCTCCGGGCGGAGGCAACAGCCGGCCCTGCGCAATCTCGTCGGCGTGGGCGCGCAGGGTGGCGCCGCCGTAGGGCCGATTGCCGTACAGGGCTTCGTAGAGCGCGACGCAGAAGCTGAACTGGTCGGTGCGCGCGTCGGTGGGCAGGCCGGCGATCTGCTCCGGGGCCATGTACCCCGGGGTGCCCATGACGGCGCCGTCGCGGGTGAGCGGCTGGGCGAGCGCCGAGTCGGGGATGACGAGCTCGGGCATCGGCTGGCCCGGCGAAGGCGTGCTGCTGCTCTGCCGGGCGAGGCCGAAGTCGACGACGCGCGGGCGCCCATCTTTCCCGAGCAGCACGTTGTCGGGCTTGAAGTCGCGGTGCACCAGCCCCGCGGCGTGCGCGGCCGACAAGCCCCGTCCCGCCTGCACGAAGACGTCGACGACGTCGCGCCACGAGCGGTCACCGCGCAGCCACTCGCCCAGCGTCTCGCCCTCGACGAACTCCATGGCGATGAAGACGCGGTCGCCGAAGGTGCCCACGTCGTGCACGGCGATGACGTTGGGGTGCTGCAGGCGCGCCATCGCCTGGGCTTCCCGCTGCAGGCGCGAGCGGCCCTCGTCGGCCGAGAGCGAGCCTGCGCGCAACAGCTTGATGGCGACGCGGCGGTCGAGGCGCGGGTCGAAGGCCGCGAACACCTCGCCCATGCCGCCGGCGCCCAGCTTCTCGAGCAGCATGTAGTGGCCGAGCAGCATGCCGCGCGAGATGCCGGTCGCCATCGCCTCGCCGGGCCGGTCGGGCTTCGTGTCGGGCCCGGCGACCGTCTTCGAGAAGACGATGGACGAGATGTTCTGCTGCCGCCGCTGACAGTCTGCACAGTCGCGCAGGTGCGCTTGAACCTCGGCCTCGCGCGCAGCGGGCAACGTGCCGAGCGTGAACTGAAGAATGGTCTCTTCGTCGAGGTGCAGCACGGACAGCTTGGAACGTAGGACGGGGGCGCGCCCGAGGCGAGGGAAGGGCCCGGGCGGCACGTCGGCTCGGTTCGAGGTGATGGCGCGTGTCTCGTCGTACTCGCGAGGTGAGGCGCGATGGGGCGGCGGTCACTCCAGCGGGAGCCGCACCCGCACCGCCGCGCCCACTTCGACGAGTGGTGGGTCGAGGAAGCCACGGCTCGCGTGCACGAGCACGTCGACGAGCGGCGTCAGCGTGGCCTCGAGCCAGGTCGCGAGCACCACGGGTTTGTCGCCGCGCTGCCAGCCGAGGTAGCCGCGCCCCTCGACCCGCACCGCCCACAGCGGCCAGCGCGCCACGAGGGTGCCGGCCCACGCGAGCGCGTCATTCTGTCCCACGGCGCCCTGCTGCCAGGCGAGGAAGCCCACCAGCAGCCACGCCTCGAGGCGCGTGCGGCCGAGCACCCGGTGCCAGCTCGCGAGCGCGTCGAACTGGTACGCCGGCGCGTCGAGGAACCGCCGGGTGAACAGGTCTTCTCCGGTCGCGGTCTTGAGCGTCACCCGCACCGCCGTCACCGGACGCACGCCGGCCTCGTTCCACAGCAGCACCTTCGTCGACAGGCGCACGTCGGCGCGGGTGATGCCCTGGCTGCGGCGGGGACTCCACGCGTCGCCCGTCTGCGTGGAGTACCGGAAGAGCTCGAAGGGCGAGCCGTCGGCCGCGAAGGCGACCCGCTGGCCGACCGGCACCTCGAGGCGGAAGGGCACCAGCATCGAGGCGTCGACCCCGTCACCCACCGGGGTGCTGAGTTGTCCGGCCCAGCCGAGCTGAAGGACGGCCACGTCACCCACCCGGGGCGATTCGTTCGCCAGCGGCGGCAACGCGTTCGCCCCGAGCACGCCCGGGTTGATGTCGCGACCCATCGGCTGGCCCAGCGCCGAGAGCGCCGGCAGCACCGCGAGGACGAGGAGCCGCATGTCAGTTGACGGTGACCGCGAGCGAGAACGTCATCGGGCCCGCCGAGAACGGCGAGACCACCACGTAGACCGTCCGGCTCATGGGCATCGGGTTGGTCAACGTGATGGTCTCCGGGTCGCCTTCGAAGCCGACGTCGGCGCTCGCGAGGCAGGCCGTCGCCAAGGCGCAGGCGCTCGCCGGGCCATCGAGCACGTTCACCACCGCGTCACTCGCGGCGTCGGGCGTCACCGTGACCGAGAGCGACCGGGAGAACGTGACGGCGAAGACGACGTCGGCGCCCGAGAAGGGGCGGCAGCTGCGCGGTGCGGGGTGCAGGTAGTCGCGGCTGGCGCCCTGCACCGAGCCCGACAGCGTGTTGGTCAGCAGCACGGGCGTCGCGCGCTCGCAGATGTCACCCGGCGGAATCGGCTCGGCCACGGCGGTGATGGAGAAGCCCGTGTCGAGCGGCGCGGCCGCCCACGAGCTGACGACGGCGAAGACCTGCCGCGCGGGCCCCGGGTTCTGGAGGACCAACCGCTCGGGTTGGCCAACGATGCCGACGTCGACGTCCGCGATGCACCGGGCGGTGGGCCCGTCGCACGACGACGCCGGCCCCTCGATGGCGGAGATCGTCGGGTCGAACGTCCCTCCATCGAGGCCAGGCGTCGGGGTCACGGTGATGGTGACGCGTTCGGCCGCGGGGAGCGTGAGTGGGTACACGCGGTCGGGCCCACGCGACGACGAGACACAGGCGTAGTCACGCACGAAGCCGGTGAGGGACTGGTTGACGAGCACCTGTGGCGCCGTCGGCGTCGACACCGGCAGCCCCGTGGTCGCCGAGGTGCAGACGTCGTTCGAGGCGAGCGGCGAGGTCGACGCGCTCAGGGTGAAGGCTCCAGCGGAGTCCCTGGAGTCCACCAGGACGAACACCGATTGCGGCGAAGGTTGCCCATTCACGAGAGACGCCTGGCGCGGCACGTTGGGCGCTGCGTCTGCGCTGGCGCTGCACACCAGGGGAACCACCTCGCAGGCGCTCGCCGGGCCGCTGACGAGCTGAAGTGATGGCGCGAAGCCTCCGTCGGTCGAGCTGGGCGTCACCGTCACCGTGGTCCGCACGCCCGGCGGCGCGACGAGCGACCAGGTGACGTCGGGCCCGTCACTGTCGGCCGAGCAGGCACCTTGCGATGGCGCATAGTCGTTGGCCGCTCCCACCGTCGTTCCCGTCACCGGTGTGCCGATGGCGAGCGGCAGCGCGTTGGCGCAGAAGTCGCCCACCACCGGGTCGGTCAGCGTCGCGACGAGGTCGAAGGTGCCCGCCGTGCCCCGCAACGAGTCCACCACGACGAAGACCGACCGCGGCGAGGTGCCCTTGTTGGTGAACTGCACCACGTCGGGTCGCCCTGCGAGCGAGGCCGTGGGGGAAGCCCGCGCGATACAGGTGACGGGCTCGGTGCACGCCGCGGCCCCGTCGATGATGGAGAGCAGCGTGTCGAGCGTGGGCTGGGGCGTCGCCGTCACCGAGAGCTGTTTTCCCGGAGGGACGTCGACGACGTAGAAGCGTTCGGCGCCGGTCAGCACGGCGTCGGAGGCGCAGTCGAGCGACTGCTCGAGATCGTTGGTGTACCCGGTGAGCGACTGCCCCGTCAGGAGGACGCCAGCGTCGAGCGCCTGGGCCGTGGCGCAGGTGTCTCCGGGCGGTGGCGGCTGCACCTCGGTGGTGAGGGTGAAGGCCTCGTCGCCGGGTTGCGCGTAGTAGCTGCCCACGACGACGAAGACCTGCCGAGCGGCGCTCGTTCCGTTGAACCAGCTCGCGGTGTCGGGCTCGTTCCGGCCGCCGACGTCGCCGCTCGCGAGGCACACGAGGGGCGTGGCCCGACACTGAGCGGCCGGACCGGCGACGAGGTTGACGACCACGTCGAGCCCGCCGTCGGTGCCGGGCGTCGCCGTCGCCGAGAGCCGCTGTCCCACGGGCACGTCGAGCACGAACACGCGGTCGGGGCCCGACTGGACCCTGCAGCCCAGGCCCTGGCCCGAGACGTCCGGTCCCATCGCCTGGAGCGTGCTGGAGGTCGCTCCGTTCGGCGGCGCGACGTCGGCCGTGATGCAGCGGTCGCCCGCGCCGGGCACCTCGAGCTGTGCGACGAGCGTGAAGGCACCCTCGAAGGTCGCGCCGGCGGTGAGGTCGGGCGCGGTGAGATACGAGTCGACGACGAGGAAGACGTCTCGCGCGTCGTCGCTCTCGTTGGTCCACGTCACCGTGTCCTCGCCACGCTCGTCACGGCCCGCCAGGCAGGTGCCGGCGTCGGGCATCACGCACTGCGCGGCGGGAGCGGCGACGAGCGAGAGGGAAGGGTCGAACGGGAACCCGCCATCACGCGGCGCCTCGGGCGATACCCGGGCCACGAGGCGCCGGCCTGCAGGCACCGTCAACGAGTAGACGACGTCGGGGCCCGCGTTGAGAAAGCCCGTGCAGCGGAGCGAGAGGTCGTTGCGCGCGCCGACGGTGGTGTTGGTCGCCGGCGTCCCCGGCACGAGCGCGAGCGCCGTGTCACAGCGTTCCCCTTCGGGGCTCCGTCCACCCGCCGAGCCGCCGCCCATCGCCCCCCCGGCGGTACCGCCCGCCATGCCGCCCGCCGTGCCACCCCCGACGCCAGCGTCGGACACACTGGCGTCTGGCGCGGCACAGCGACCCGAGACGCAGACGGCCGGGCTCGTGCAGGGTTGGTTCGTGCTGCACTCGGTCGTCTCGGGACACCCGCTCGCGGTCGACAGGAGGACGCTGACGCCGAGGGAGCGGAGGACGAGCAGACGCATCGTCTGGGAGCGTACCGCGCCAGTTGCCTCGCGCGGGGGAACGAAGTGCGTGAGCTCGCTGGGGCAGGCTGGTCGCCAGCCGCTTCCTCTCGCCGCGCTCTGGTCCGCTCACGGCACGTCGCTTCACCCGTCCGTGACGGGGCCCGTGGGCGCTATGTCGTGGCGGTCGTCGAATCACACGAGCCCTGTCGCGGACACGCGTGGTGCACGTGTCGAACGGCGGAATTCGTGTCGGCCGCTGCTCACCGTGGTGAAGTGCCGCGTCATGAGCCTGTCCCTCGCCGTCGCCCTCGTCCTGTCTGCTGCTGACGCGCCCTCGAACGATGCCGTCTCCCTCGCCTCGTCGGCCTTCGAGACCCGTGGGGCCCGGCTCCTCGCGCAGGCTCCGCCGCCGCTTCCCGACCGCACCTCGGGTGGCTCGGCCGCGCGCATCGCGCAGCTCGACGCAGAGATCACCTCGCTCAACGATCAGCTGCGCGCGCTCAACACCGACTGGCCCTTCGGTGCGCTCGCCATGGCGTACGTGGGGTGGATCGTGTCGCCCGTCGCGCTCGTGGGCCTGGTGATTCTCGGGGTCGGCGCGCTCGCGATGGCGCCGCAGATCATCACCGTGGGCGTCATCGTGCTCGTCGTCGGCCTCGCCGCGGTCGCCCTCGGCATCGCCGGCATCGTCGTCGGCGTCTCGGCCTCGGGCAAAGCGAAGGAAGAGAAGCAGCAGCTCGAGCGGCGGCGCCGAGAGCTCCAGGACGAGCTGCGCGCCCTGAAGGGCCAGGCGGCGTCGGGCCTGGGGGCGCCCGGCGGCACGCTCTTCACCCTCGCGACGTTCTGACGAGCCGATGCCCCCTGCGCCTTCCCGCTTCTACACGCGCGCCTTCGCCCTCGGCACCATCCTCGTGCTGGGCGGGCTGCTCTTTCGCACGCTGACGCCGTTCCTGGTGCCCATCGTGTGGGCGACGCTGTTCGCCTTCATGCTCCAGCCGGTCAACCGGCGGCTCAACCTCAAGTGGAAGAAGCCCGGCGTCTCGGCGGGCCTGTTGACCACCGGCATGGTGTTCCTGGTGGCCGGGCCCATCTCGTTGTTCCTGTTCGCCTTCCTCCGTCAGGCCTCGCAGCTCTTGTCGCGCTTTCAGAACGAAGCGCACGACCGCAAGCTGCCCGCGCTGCAGCTGGTGCTCGAGTTCAAGCCGGTGCAGTCGGCGCTCGACGCCGCCAAGGAGTTCACCTCGCTCTCGAAGGAGCAGATCCTCGACCAGGCGAACGACGCCGCGCAGACGGTGCTGCAGCAGCTCGCCTCGCTCGGCGGCACCGTGGTGCTGGGGGCGTTCAACGTCATCACCCAGTTCTCGCTGACGATGTTCCTGCTCTTCTTTTTCCTGCGCGACGGCCGCGAGATGCTCGAGCGGGCCATTCACCTCGTGCCCCTGTCGGCCGAGCGCAAGCAGGACCTGTCGACGTCGCTGGGCGGCGTCACCCGCGGCGTGGTGGTGGGCACGCTGGTGACGGCGCTCGTCCAGGGCACGCTCATCGGCATCGGCTTCGCCATCGCTGGCCTGCCGTCGCCCCTCGTCTTCGGCGCCGTCGGCGCGCTCGCCTCGCTCATCCCCGTCGTGGGCACCGCGCTCGTGTGGGTGCCGGCGGTGCTGTCGCTGCTCGCCCTCGGGCAGACCGGCTGGGCCGTCTTCCTCACCCTGTGGAGCGTGATTCTCGTGGCCGGCAGCGACAACGTCATCCGGCCCCTCGTGGTGTCGTCGTCGACGAACGTGTCGACGCTGCTCGTCTTCGTGGGCGTGCTGGGCGGGGTGAGCGCCTTCGGCTTCGCGGGCATCTTCCTGGGGCCGGTGTTGCTCACCCTCGTCGCCGCGCTGCTCCGGTACGCCGACGAGGCCGGCGTGGGGCGACACCCGTCGCCACCGTCGCAGCCACCAGTGCCGGTCGAGCCCAGCCCCGCTCCGGCGCCGCTGCCCGAGGGGCCGGCCCCCGCCGCCGCGCCTGCGGCCGACCGCTGACGACGCCCCGGCCCGTGCTAGAGCCCCGGGCTCATGGGACGCATCTTCGAGACGCGCAAGGCCACCATGTTCGCCCGGTGGAACAAGATGGCGAAGGCCTTCACGCGCGTGAGCAAGGACATCACGATTGCCGTCAAGGCGGGCGGGGTGAACCCCGAGAGCAACCCCGCGCTGCGCCGGGCGATGCAGAACGCCCGCGCGGTCAACATGCCCAAGGACAAGGTCGAGGCCGCCATCAAGCGCGCCTCGGGCGCCGACGCCGCCAACTACGAGACGGTGGTGTACGAGGGCTACGCGCCGCACGGCGTGCCGCTCCTCATCGAGACGGCCACCGACAACATCGTGCGCACCGTGGGCAACGTGCGCGCCTACTTCAACAAGTTCAACGGCAACCTCGCGTCGAACGGCTCCGTCAGCTTCATGTTCAACCGCATGGGCGTCTTCCGCCTGGCGCCCGAGGGCCTGCCGCCGCTCGACGAGCTCGAGCTCGAGCTCATCGACCACGGCCTGCAGGAGCTCGGCGAGGGCACCGGCGAGAAGGGTGAGAAGCAGGTCATCTTGCGGTGCAACTTCGCCGACTTCGGGCAGCTGCAGACGGCCCTCGAAGGCAAGGGCCTGCACCCCGTCTCGAGCGAGTCCGAGTACATTCCCACCACCACCGTGTCCCTCGACGAGGACAAGGCCAAGGAGGTGCTCGAGCTCGTCGACCGCTTCGAGCAGGACGACGACGTGCAGCGCGTCTTCCACAACCTCGTCTGACGCGGCCTCGACGTCGGGAAGAACGGTGCCGCGAAAAAAACAACGGCACTGCGCGTCGGGGGAGCACGCAGTGCCGCTGGAGCACCAGGCTCGAAGCCCGGCGCGTCAACCTGATATTCGAACTGATCAACTGAATACGGCCCGTGCTTTGTCCGGGCAACCAGATTTGCTCAACGTTTGTCGAAGGTTCTGACTTATCTATGGTCACCCCGGTACTCTTCGCTTCTCTCTTGCTTCTGGGGCGCCTCGACAGCCCCACCACCGACCACGCCGAGGCGCTGGCGAAGGTGGCGTTGGCGCGGGCGAACGAGCCACGGGGCGCGGCGGCCCTCATTCGGCTCCACGGGCTCGAGGACGAGGTCGACGACCTGAACCTCCTGGCCGAGCCGTACTTCACCATCGCGGCCCGGCGCTCGACGGACCCCGGCGTGCGGGCGCTGGCGCGGCAGCTCCTCGTCGACCTCGAGCGCGCGCGGGGCCGCACGGTGCGCGCGCAGGACCAGCTCAAGGAGCTCGGCTTCGTGCAGGACGTGTGGGTCGTCGGCGGCTTCGACAACGAGGGGAAGGGGGGCTGTGACACCGACTTCGGGCCCGAGTCCGCGCTCGACCTCGGCGCCACCTATCCGTCGAAGCGGCTCGAGGTGGGGTGGCGAAAGCCGATGGCGAAGAGCCCCGATGGCTACGTCGACCTCTCGGTGCCGCTGCGGCCCTCGACCGAAGCGGTGGGCTACGCGCTCACCTGGCTTTCGGCGACGGCCGAGACGCGCGCGCAGCTGTCGTTGGGCGTGTCGGGCGGCTTCCGGCTCTTCGTCAACGGCGTGAAGGTGGCGCAGAGCGACCGCTACAACGCGCCCAGGCCCGACCAGCACCGGCTCGAGGTGCGGCTCCGCAAGGGCCTCAACCGGGTGCTGGTGAAGGTGTGCCAGGAGAAGGGGCCGTTCGGCTTCTACCTGCGCGCCGAGAAGCCCGAGGGCGCGCCTGGCAGCGTCCAGGTGGCGCTGCCGGACACCGTGCCGCCGCTCGAGAAGGGCGGTGCGCCCGCGCCGGTGAAGCTGCCCACCCTCGCCGAGGCGGTGCTGGCGAAGGTGGCGCAGAACCCCGCCGACGCCGAGCTGCGCGCCGACGCCGCCGTCATCCTCGAGTGGACGAAGGGCTACGACGAGAAGGAGCGCACGCCCATGCTCGAGGCCGAGAAGGCCGCCGAGGCGAAGCCCCAGGACGTGGCCCTGCAGCTCATCGCCGCGCAGCTCCAGCTCGATGACGCCAACCACCGCCGGGCCTTTCTCGAGCGGGCGCTCTTGACCGAGCCGCAGCACCCCTTCGCCCGGCTGCTGCTCGCCCAGCACGAGCTGTCGATGGAGCACCCGGCCGTCGCGCTCGGCCTCGCCGAGGGGCTGCTGACGCAGCACCCGCGCTTCGCGGCCGCGCACCTCGTGAAGGTGCGGGCGCTCGAGTCGTTGGGCGAGAAGGTGGCCTCGCTGCGCGCGACGGAAGCGGCGTTCACGGCCCTGCACCTCGTGCCCCGCGTGGCCCGCGAGGCCGTCGCCGCCTCGCGCCGGCAGGACCGCGCCGACGAGGCCATCGCCCGCGCGCGCATGGCGCTCTCGCTGCGCTTCGACGACACCGCCACCCGCCGGGTGCTCGCCACCATGCTGGCCGACCTCGGGCGCGTCGACGAGGCCGTCGACCAGTACAAGAAGGTGCTCGCGCTCGACCCGCTCGACCTCGGCACCGTGCTGCGGCTGGCCGAGCTGTCGGCGGCCAACGGGCGGCCCGCCGAGGCGCGCGCCTTCTTCGAGTCCGCGCGGCAGCTCGCCCCCGACGAGCCAGACGTCTTCGAGCGGGAAGGGCGCGCGCTGCTGCACCTGGGCGACCGCGACGCGGCGCTGCTCGCCTTCGGGCGCACGCTCAAGCTGCGGCCCCAGCACCCCACGCTGAAGGAGCTCGTGCGCACCCTGCGCGGCGACGACGGCGATGGAGCCGCCCCGCACGCCCTGGCCGTGGCGCCGCTCCTCGAGGGCCTGGGCGACGGCGCCGGCGAGGACGCCGTCACGCTCGCCGACGTCACCGCGGTGAAGGTGCAGACGACCGGCCTGTCGTCGCGCTTCCAGCAGCTCGCGGTGAAGGTGTTCACCCAGCGCGGGGTCGAGGCCTTCCGTCAGCTGCCCATCACCTACTCACCCGACCGGCAGGAGGTGAAGGTGCTCAAGGCGCGCATCACCCGCGGCGACGGGAGCATCATCGACTCGTTCGGTGACGGGGAGCGCAACATCAACGAGCCGTGGACGGGCATGTACTACGACGCCCGCGCGCGCGTGCTCACCTTCCCGGCGCTCGCGCCCGGCGACGTGCTCGAGGTGCAGTGGCGCGTCGACGACACCGCCTCGGAGAACCTGCTGTCGGACTATTGGGGCGACGTCGACGCCGTGCAGTCCACCGTGCCCAAGCGCCAGTACCGCTACGTCGTCGAGATGCCGGCGTCGCGCCCGCTGTCGTGGAATGCCACGACGCTCCCGGCGTGGGTGACGGCCAGCCGTGAGGCGAAGGGCGACCGCGTGCTGTACCGCTTCGAGGCGGCGAACGTGAAGAAGGTGGTGCCCGAGCCGCAGATGCCCGGTTGGTCCGAGGTGGCCACGCCGCTGCACCTGTCGACGTACCAGTCGTGGGACGCGGTGGGGCGCTACTGGTGGGGCCTGGTGCGAGACCAGCTGACGCCGAACGGCGAGCTGCAGAAGACGGTCGACGCGGTGCTCAAGGGCGTCGACCGCAAGAAGCCCGCCGACGTCGTGGCCGCCATCTATGGCTTCGTCGTCACCAACACCCGCTACGTCGCGCTCGAGTTCGGCATTCACGGGTACAAGCCGTACCGCGTCGACCGCGTGCTCGCCCGCCGCTTCGGCGACTGCAAGGACAAGGCGTCGCTCATCGTCGCGATGTTGAAGCTGGCTGGTGTCGACGCGCGGCTGGTGCTGCTGCGCATGCGCTCGCTCGGCGCGCTCTCGCCCGAGCCGGCGTCGCTGGCGGCCTTCAACCACGCCATCGCGTACGTGCCGTCGCTCGACCTGTACCTCGACGGCACCGCCGAGTTCCACGGCAGCCGCGAGCTGCCCTCGGCCGACCGCGTGGCGAACGTGCTGGTGGTCGAGCCCGACGGCCGCTCGCGCTTCCTCGTCACGCCCGAGGCCGCGAGCGGCGACAACGTCACCACGCTGTCGCTCGACGTCACCCTGAAGCCCGACGGCAGCGCCGCCGTGAAGGGCCGGCTCACGGCCACCGGGCAGGCCGCGCCCGAGCTGCGGCGGCAGTACCAGACGCCCGCCACGCGGCAGGCCACCTTCGAGCAGGTGTGGGCCAACTCGTTCCCCGGCGTGACGGCGAGCGAGGTGACGGTGAGCGACGTGACGAAGCTCGAGGCGCCCGTGGCGATGACGTTCAAGATGGCGACGCCGAGGTACGCCGAGTCGGGCGCGGGCCTGCTCCGGTTCTTCCCCTTCGGCGCGAGCCGGGCCTTCACCCAGGTGCTGGCGCCGCTGCCCTCGCGGACGAGCGACGTGGTGCTGCCCGGCGTGTGGACGAACCGCTTCGAGTTCTCGTACTCGCTGCCGCCCGCGTGGACGGTGGGCGAGCTGCCGCCGAAGGCCCAGGTGACGTCGCCCTTCGGCTCGCTCACCATCGAGGCGGTGGTGAAGGACGGCACGCTGAAGGTGACGGGCGAGCTGGTGATGGGCACGGCGCGGGTGAGCGCGAAGGACTACCCGGCGTTCCGCGCGTGGCTGCTCGAGGTCGACCAGGCCTTCTCGCGGAAGCTCACCGTGCAGGCAGCGGGGCCGAAGACGGCGGCGGTGGTGACACCCAGCGCGCCAGCGCCGCGCTGATGCTCTTCGCGCTCGTCGCCGCGAGGGCTGCCAGCAGCGTCGGGCTCGCCGGCTCGACGCGCAGCTGCACGCCCGCCCCCAGCCGGCGTTCGAGGAAGCCCGTCAGCCCCGGCATCGACGTGAGGCCAGCGTCGGTCAAGACGCAGACGGCCCACCCGGCGCCGGCCTGGTGAATCGTCGCCGCCTTCACGCCGGGGCGCGTCGCCAGCTCGGCCTCGAGGGCGTCGAGCGAGAGCCAGGTGGCGTCGGGGCTCTTGACGCGGCGGCTCGCGCGGCCCGCCACCTCGAGGCGCCCAGCCGCGTCGAGCGAGGCCACGTCGCCGGTGTCGTGCCAGCCATCGGGTGACGGGGCGCCACACCAGGCGGGCGTTCGAACGGCGAGCCGCCCGTCGTCGAGGCGACACTCGATGCCCGGCAGCGCCCGGCCGTCGATGGCGAGGCCCGGGCCGGCCTCGGTCATGCCGTAGCCCACGTGCAGATGGCCCGACGCACCGACCCACGCCTGCGCGCCCTGCCGGAGCCGGGCGCTGACGGGCGCGCCGCCGACCAGCACGCGCCGCGGCCCGCTCACGCCCGGGGGCGCTGCGTCGACGACGAGCTCGAGGATCCGGGGCACGGTGCACCACCAGGTGGCGTCGGCTTCGGCCAGCCGGGCCGCCAGGGCGCGGGGCGACCACGCGCCGCGCAGCGGAGCCACCACCAGCGTCTGCTGGCTGACGAGCCCGAGGAGCAGGTCGAGCACGAGGCCGAAGGCATGCGTCCACGGCAGCGTCAGCACGCGCACGTCGTGCGGCGCCAGCTCGAGCACCAGGCGGTGCGCTTCGAGCTGCCAGCACAGCGCCGCCTGGCCGAGGAGAATGCTCCGGGGCGGCCCCTCGGTGCCGCTGCTGTCGAGGAGGACGCCCGAGGGCCCTCCCGCGCCGCCGCGCTGCGCAGGCCCGCCCGACAGCTGGCCGTTCCCGTCGAGCCGGAAGGCGCCGGCCCGCGGGGGCGCGGAGGGCTCCTTGAGGGGGCGCCACACCAGGCCACCGGCGAGGCACGCGAGGAGCCGCACGACGGCCTCGATGCCGACGGGCGCGGCGTCTTCGACGACGTCACCG
>JALOQF010000058.1 GCA_025459425.1 Myxococcaceae bacterium
TCGAGGAACATCGATGGTGAGACCCGCGCCGAGCACGAGGCGGTGGCCACGAGCCCTCCCGGCCGAAGGAGCGCCAGCGCCTGCCGGTTGAGCGACGCGTACCCGGCCACCGCGCCCTCGACGGCCTTCTGGCTCTTGGCGAAGGCCGGCGGGTCGAGGATCACGAGATCGAAGGTGCGGCCCTCACGCTTGAACGACTCGAGCAGCTCGAACACGTCGGCGGCGAGGAAGTCGTGCGAGGCCGGCTCGACGCCGTTGAGGGGGAAGTTCTGGCGGGCGAGCGCGATGGCGTCGGCGTCTTGATCGACCGAGAAGACCGAGCTCGCGCCGCCCAGCGCAGCGTTCACCGAGAAGCCGCCGGAAAAGCAGAAGCAGTTGAGCACGTCGCGGCCCTTCGCCAGCCGGCGAATGAGGAAGCGGTTCTCGCGCTGGTCGAGGAAGAACCCCGTCTTCTGGCCCGCGTACACGTCGACGAGGAACTTCGCGCCGCGCTCCTCGATGGTGAGCGGGTTGGGCGCCGCCTCGCCCCACAGCACCTGGCCGTTGCCCTTCTCGTCGTCGACGTCGGCGTCGTCACGACCGACCTCGTCACGGCCCACGACGCCGCGCAGGCCGGGCACGCACCGCGAGAGCGCCTCGACGATGAGCGGCCGGTAGGGCGTCAGCCCCGCCGAGTACAGCTTCAGCACCGCGAAGCCCGCGTAGAGATCGACCACCACGCCGGGCAGCCCGTCGCCCTCGCCGTGGATCAACCGGAACGCGTCGGTGTGCGCGAGATCGATGAGGTGGTGCCGCGCCTCGACGCAGCGCCGCACCCGCGCCTCGAAGAAGGCCTCGTCGATGCTCACCTTCGGGTCGAGCGTCAGCACCCGCACCGCGATGGCCGAGAACGGGTCGAAGTAGCCGCGCGCCACGAAGCGGTGGCCATCGACGAGATCGACCACGCTCCCGGCGGGCAGGCGCGGCACCTGCTCGAGGCCCTTCTTGAAGACCCACGGGTGACCGGCCCGCAGGTGGCGGCCGAGGCCGGGCTTGAGTTCGACGCGGGCGAGGTGGCTCATGCGCGGGCCTTTCGGGAACGGCGGGCGCGCGTGACGGCGCCGGCGACCTCACCGAAGCCCTTCCCTTCGCGCGAGCGGGTGACGAACTTCGGTGGGTGGGCGAGCTGACCGAGCACCTCGCGCACGTTGGCCACGCCCACCGACAGCGGGAACGCCTCGAAGAGGGGTTGGTCGTTGAACGAGTCGCCGACGTACACGAAGCGGCGCTCGTCGGGCGCCAGGCGCGTGCGCCATTCCTGCGCGAGGAAGGCCTCGACCGCCGTGCGCTTGTCGAAGGCGCCGAGCCAGCAGTTGACGTGCACCGACGAGCGCACCGCCGTCACCCCGCGCGCGCCCAGGAAGGCCTCGAGCCGGCCAGCGCCTTTCGGGCCCAGCGATGACTGCTCGGCGTAGTCGATGGCGAGGTCGACCTCGGTCGCGCTCGAGTCCATCGACAGCCGCGCCCCCTTCACCGCAGCCAGCGCGGCGGCGACGTGACGCACGAGCGCCCGGCGGTTTCGCTGCCGAACGCCCTCGGGCTCGGCGTAGACCTTCTCGAGGTGCTCCCCACGGCGCACGAACGACAACCCACCGTTCTCGACGATCACCCCCGCGACCGGGAGCTGGCGGGCCCAGCACTCGCCCCAGCCCGACGGGCGGCCGCTCACCAGGACGACGTCGATGCGGTGGGCGACGAGGCGCTCGATGGCCTCGAGCGTCGAGGCCGTGAGCCGGCCCCGGGTGGTCAGCGTTCCGTCGACGTCGGTGAAGACGGCGCGCACGCGGGACAAGTCGGCCTGCGAGAGCGGCAGCACGGCGCCGTCATACCGCCGACAGGTTCGCCATGAGCACGAGAAACTGCTCGACCTCGCCGCGCACCGTCTCGGGGGTCGGCGGCGTCTTGCGCAGCTTGCGCAGGAAGGTGTCGAAGTCGGTGTTCCGGCCGTACACCGCCTGCGCCTGCCCCAGCGCCTCGACGAAGGCCTGGTGCGAGTCGGCGTCGGAGGCGGCGTTGATGGCGCGCTCGAGCGTCACGCCCATGGTGGCGAGCACCTCTTGATCGTGCTGCACGAGCAGCTCGCGGCGGTTGATGGCCTCGAAGTTGTCGCAGAACTCGACGAAGGGCTCGAGCAGCGAGAGCAGGTCGAGCTTGCCGAGGTCGGGCCGACTGATCTCCTTGAGCCGGGTGCGAAACTCGAGAATCGCGCGCTTGTCCTGGGCCCGCAGCGCTCGCCAGGCCGCCGTGCGACCGAAGGCGTTGAGCTCCTTCTCGATCTGCTGCGCGTTCCACTCGACGTCTTCGGGGAGCGCCTCGCCCACCTTCTGAATGCGCGCGCGCATGAGGCGCCGCAGGTCGGCGGTCGTGCTGCGCACCACCAGCGTGGCCGCGAGCTCTTCGTCGTAGCCCGGGTCGACGTCGCGCCGGCGGCAGTCGCCCAGGTGCTGCGACACCTCGAACACCAGCGCGCCGATGCGCTCGCGGAAGCGGTAGCGGAACGACTGGAGCTCGCCGATGAGGTTCCACCGGTCGCCCACCACCGAGGGGTCTCGCACCCGCATGCCGAAGTCGGTGACGCCGCCGCGGAGCTCGTGCGCCCCCTTCTGCAGGCTCGTGTCCACCGCGGTCTGCTTCGGGTCGACGCCGAGCTCACCCTCGGGGAACTGCGCCGCGAGCTCGGCCAAGAGCGCGTTCACGTCGGCGATCGTCGAGCCGACGACCGGGGCCAGCTCCTCCCACAGCGAGAGATCGGCCGAGGCGTCGATGGGCGCGTCTTCGTACTTCACCAGGTCGAGGTCACCGAGCTTGTCGATGGCTCGCGCCGCTGCCTCGAGGACGCGGGCCAGCCGCATGGCGAACGTCTGATCCGTCTCGAGAGCGAGCAGTCCTCCGAGACGGGGCGGGAGCAACCGGTCCACAGCGGTCGACACCATACTTCGAAACGCCGCAAACACCTGAGAAACGTGCTGTGGTCCTCGGCCGCATGATGCGCATTCGTGGCGTTCACGAGGGACGCGCCTTCGACGGGGGCGAAGAGCTGATCGCCCAGCCCGGCGCCCGGTGGATCGACGTGCAGCACCCCGACGAGGCCACGCTCAACCGGCTCGCCGAGCGGTTCGGCCTCCACCGGCTGGCCATCGAAGACTGCCTGCACCTCGACCAGCGCCCGAAGCTCGAGGAGTACCCGGGCCACCTGTTCATCGTCCTCCAGGCCTTCTCCTGCTCGGACAAGTCGTTGACCGACGTCACGTTGCACGAGCTGCACTTCTTCCTCGGGCCCGACTGGCTCATCACGGTGCACGAGCAGTCGCACCGCGCCATCGAGGCGGTGCACAAGCGGCTCGACGCCGACGTCGGCCAGACGCTCGGCCGCGGGGTCGACTTCGTGGCCTACCTGCTCGCGGACGCGCAGGTCGACCTCGGGTTCCCCTTGATGGACCACTTCACCGAGGCGCTCGACGAGCTGGAAGACTCGATCTTCCAACAGCGGCTGTCGGCGCCGATGGAGCGAATCTTCGAGCTCAAGCGCCAGCTCGTGCTGGTGCGCAAGGTGCTCTCGCCCCAGCGTGACGTGCTGACGATGCTGGCCCGGCGGGGGCTGCCCGGTGTGTCCGAGCGCACCACGCTGTATTTCCGGGACGTCTCGGATCATCTGGTGCGAATCCTCGAGCAGGTGGACACCAACCGCGAGCTGTTGTCCAACGCGCGCGAAGCCTGGCTGTCGGTGGTGGCCAACCGAACGAACGAGATCACCAAGCAGCTCACCGTGCTGGCGAGCATCTTCCTGCCGCTGTCGTTCATCGCGGGCTTCTTCGGCCAGAACTTCGACGTCTTGAGTGAGCGCCCGTTCTTCGTGCTCATGCTCAGCTCGATGGTGCTCGTGCCCACGTTCATGGTGGCGTGGTTCCGACGAAAGGGCTGGTTCTGATGAAGACGATCTCGATCGGCGCGCGGGCGTACGCCTACGACGACGTGGGAGAGGGCGTGCCCCTGCTGCTCTTCCACGGCTTCCCCTTCACCTCGGCGTCGTGGGCGGCACAGCGGTCGAGCCCACCCCGGGGCTTCCGGCTGCTGATGCCCGATCACCGCGGCTTCGGGCAGAGCGCGCTCGGCGAGGGCGTCTCGACGATGGAGGCGATGGCGGAAGACGCGCTGGCGCTCCTCGACGCGCTGAAGCTCCCGAGCGCGGTGGTGGGCGGGCTGTCGATGGGCGGCTACGTGGCGCTGGCGCTGGCGCGGCTCGACCCCGGCCGGGTGCGCGGCCTGGTGCTGGTCGACACGCAGTCGCTCCCCGACGACGACGCCGGCAAGGCGCGACGCGAAACGGTGGCGACCGACGTGCTGGCCAACGGCGTGAACGGCCTCGTCGACGGCATGCTGCCGAAGCTCTTCGCCGCCTCGACGCCAGCGGCGGTGCGTGCGCCCATCGAGGCGATGATGCGGGCGCAGACACCAGCCGCAGTGGCAGCCGCTGCGCGCGGCATGGCGACCCGGACGGACGCGAAGGACCTGCTGGCGCGCTTCGCCGGGCCGACGCTCGTGGTGGTGGGCGCCGAAGACGCCATCACACCGCCCGAGAAGGCGAAGGTGATGGCCGGCCTCGTCGCGGGCGCTCGGCTCGAAGTCGTCTCAGGCGCCGGGCACCTGGTGCCGGTCGAGCAACCGCAGGCCTTCAAGGCGCTCCTCGAGTCGTTCGCCGGGGCCTTCGGCGAGCAGCCCCCGAAAAAGCCTCCGTTCGTGGCGGCGCTCAACGAGTGACGTCAGTTTGGGGTGACGCCTGAAGCAGGGGCACTGACACCGAGGCCTTTGGCGTCCGAGCTCACTGCTGGCAGGCGATGCCGCTGCCGCTCCCCATGCAGGTGCGACAACTCAGAGTCGCGCGAAAGCTGCCGTCGAGGCACGTCAGCACGCTGCGGCCGTCGCTCCCGCACACTGCGCGTCCTTCGAACGTTGACAAGCAGCGGTCGCCCTCGCGCGCTTCCAACGCGCATTCGACGCCTGAACCCGACTCACGGCACCCGCCATCGCCCCGACAGGGGACCTCGCGGCGCGTACCACCGACGCACTCGACCGCGAGCGAGGCTGAATCGCAGGCGACTCCCGAACGGCAAGGCCCGCCATCGACGGCGCCGATGGGAAGACCGCAGCCCCACCAGAGCACCGCGCACCCGAACAGCAGAACCGACCGGCTCAGGGCTGGCAGACGACCGTCTCGCCGCTCACCATGCAGGTGCGGCACATGTTGGTGCGCTTGAGCGTGCCGTCGAGGCACTCGAGGGTCGCCTTGCCGTCGGCGGTGCAGAGGCCCTTGCGCTCGGCCGACGAGGCGCAGGCGTCGCCCTCGACGTTGCCGCTCATGTCGCACTTCACGGTGTCACCGTCGCGGCGGCAGCCGTTGGCGCCCTTGCAGGGCAGCGCGGTCCACTTGCCGACCTTGCACTCGAGCGCCGCCGTGCTGCTCTCGCAAAGGAAGCCGGTGACGTTGCAGGTGTCGCCAGCCTTGGGAGCGCCGCAACCGACGGCGAGGAAGCTGGTGACGAGGACGAAGGCAAAAGCGAGATGGCGCATGGAAGAGTCTTCTGGGTCGGCCCGGGGAAGCGCGCGCACTGTCGGCCTCTGGCGCAGGCGCGTCAAGCAAGAACCTCTCCCCAGAAGCGGCGGAAGTTGTGACCCAGCACCTTCTCGATGACGCGCACGGGCAGCTGGCGGCCGACCAACACCTCGGTGAGGCGCCGCAGGTCGCGCACGTCGCGCATGCCCTGCGGGAGCGGAATCATGCCGTCGTAGTCGCTGCCCAGCGCCACGCCGTCTTCGCCCATGACGTCGACGGCGTGCTCGATGTGCCGCGCCACGTCCGAGAGCTTCCAGCCGCCGATGAACTGGGGCGCGAAGATGATGCCCACCACCCCGCCCTTGTTGGCGATGGCCTTCAGCGTCGCGTCGTCGAGGTTTCGCCAGATGGGGGTGGCGCCCTGCACGCCGGCGTGACTGCAGAACGGCCTCGCCTTCGGGTGCGCGAGCAGGTCGGGCAGCATCGAGGGCGAGGCGTGCGCGACGTCGATGGCCATGCCGTGGTGGCCCATCGCGTCGAGCACCTCTCGGCCGAGCGGCGTGAGGGGGCGGTTGCCCATCATCGCCGTCGAGGTGCCGCCGAGTTCGTTGTTCGAGAGGTGCGTCAGCGACATGAAGCGCACGCCGCGCCGCGCCAGCTCGCCCACGCGGTCGACCTTCCCTTCGATGGCGTGCGCACCCTCGATGCCGAGGATGGCCGAGAGCCGGCCGCTCGCGAGGTTCTGTGTCAGGGCCTCCCGGCCACCCGTCACCGCGGCCAGGCCCTGCGACTCGGTGCAGAAACGCTCGAGGTTCCCGACCTGCCACAGACAGCGCGCCCACTCGCTCTGGCGCGCCTCCTTCGGCCAGCCCTCCTTGAGCATGAAGAGGTTGAAGCCGTCGATGACGGGCAGCCCGCGCGTCACGATGGTGAAGGCCTGAATCTTCACGCCCGCCTCGCGCAGGCGCGGGAAGTCGACGTGGCCCTTCTCGGAGGCCTGGTTCAAGTCACGGTTCCACATGAGCGAGTCGGCGTGGCCATCGGCGATGGGGACGCGGCGGTGCAGCTCGTCGAGGTCGATCACGCCGCGCATGGTGGCAGAAGCCGCGGCCCGGTGGCAGAAGGCCGTCGCATGCAGATCGTCGTCAACGGAGAGCGCCGCGACGTGCCCGAGGGCACCACCGTGTCGTCCCTGGTGGCGGCGCTGGCCATCGCGCAGCACCGCGTGGCCGTCGAGCTGAACGAAGAGGTGGTGCCGAAGGCCCGGCACGCCGAGACCCGGCTCCGCGATGGAGACCGGCTCGAGATCGTCACCTTCGTCGGTGGCGGGTGAGGACAACCATGAGCATCGACAAGCCGTTCACCATCGCTGGCGTCACCTTCACCTCGCGGCTCATCGTCGGCACAGGGAAGTACCCGAGCCACGAGGTGATGAAGGCGTGTCACGAGGCGTCGGGCGCCGAGATGGTGACGGTGGCCGTTCGGCGGCTCGACCTGAAGGCGCCGAAGGAGCAGTCGCTCCTGTCGTTCATCGACACCAACCGGCTGCGCCTCTTGCCCAACACCGCGGGCTGCTACACGGCCGACGACGCGGTGCGCACGTGCCACCTCGCGGCCGAGCTGGGCCTGTCGAAGTGGGTCAAGCTCGAGGTGCTCGGCGACGAGAAGACGCTGTTCCCTGACGTCGAGGCCACCGTGGCGGCCGCGCGCAGGCTGGTGAAGGACGGCTTCACGGTGCTGCCGTACACGTCGGACGACGTCATCGTCGCGCGCAAGCTGGAAGACGCGGGGTGCGCGGTGGTGATGCCGCTCGCGGCGCCCATCGGCTCGGGCCTGGGCATTCGCAACCCGCACAACCTGCGCCTCATCCTCGAGACGGTGAAGGTGCCCGTCATCGTCGACGCGGGCGTGGGCACGGCGAGTGATGCGGCCATCGCGATGGAGCTCGGCTGCGACGGCATTCTCCTCAACACCGCCATCGCCGGCGCGAAGGAGCCGGTGCGCATGGCGCGGGCAATGAGGCTCGCCGTGGAGGCTGGCCGTGACGCGTTCCTCGCGGGGCGCATTCCGATGAAGGCGTATGGCTCAGCGTCGAGCCCGCTCGGTGGCCTCGTGCACGGCGCATGAGGCTGCCGTTCTCGGTCATCGTCATCACCGACTGGGCGCTGGGCCGCGCGCGGCTGCTGCGACAGCTGGAAGCGGCGCTGACGGCCGGACCGGGCGTCGCGGTTCAACACCGGCACGTCGGCGTGACGGACGCCCAGTTCTTCGACGAGGCCCGGGCGCTGGCGGCGGTGTGCACGAGCGCGAAGGCGCCGCTGTTCATCAACGGCCGGCTCGACGTCGCCCTCGCGCTCGGAGCCCATCTCCACTGCACGACGCGCTCGCTTCGCCCAGCCGAGGTGCGCGAGCGACTTGGGGGCAAGTGGATCTCGACCGTCGCGCACGCCGATGATGCCGACGCCGCTGGCGCCGACCTCGCGTTGGTGAGCCCGGTGTTCCCGGCCGGGTCGAAGGTGAACGACACGCGGCCGCCGCTGGGGCCGTCAGGCTTCGAGGCTCTCGCGCGGAAGCTCCCCTGCCCTGCGTTCGCGCTCGGCGGCGTGTCCCCCGAATCCGTTGTGCAGCTTCAGCGCCCGGTCGGCGTCGCGGCCATCTCGTCGGTGCTCGAGGCCGAAACGCCGAAGGAGGTGGTTACCGCGCTCCTCACGGCCACGAGGCCGTGAAGCTCACGGCCGGGAGCGTGAAGCAGGCTCCGTTGGGAACCGCGCTGTCGGACGTGAAGTTCCACTGCCGGAGTTGCACGTTGGTCACGCTGCCGGAGAACACGCCCGTGCTGCTCTCGGTCGCCTGGCTGAAGGAGGCGTTGCCGGTCTGCCCGAGAAACTCGCGGGCGCACGTGGCCTGGTCGCCCGAGATGGTGCACTGCTCGCCGTACCGCACGCACGCGACACAGTTGGCGTAGCGCAGAGCGGTCACCGCGACGGTGGTGGGCACGGTGAGCGGCATCTGCCGCACGAGTTCGAACCCGACCACCGTGGAAGCCGTCGCGAAGTAGGCCTCGTTGAAGGCGGCGCCACTGGGAACGTAGTCAGCGCGAAGGAGCGTGTACCCCGAGCCGGGCAAGCTGCTGATGGGCAGGATCGGGCACGGTGGGCCTGCCCCACCACCGCCCGTCCCAGCACCACCTCCGCCGGGGCCGGCGCCACCACCCGCTGGGCCACCGCCGGGGCCCCCGCCCCCCTGCGCGCCACCGCCGCCCGCACCACCGGGAACGCAGAAGCCGTTGGAGCATGTGCCGTTTGGCGCCACGCACTGCATGCAGGTCACGCCGAAGTTGCCGCACTGGTTGTTGTTCTGCTGCGTCGTTCCTGCGCGGCGACATGAGCCCGACGCGAGGCAGCCGTCGGTGCACGAGGCGTTTCCGCCGGCCGTGCCCCCGCCGACTGAGCCACCCGCCGTGCCGCCGCCGACCGAGCCACCCGCCGTGCCGCCACCCACCGAGCCACCCGCGGTCCCGCCACCTGCCGAGCCTCCGCCGACCGAACCGCCACCGGCGCCGCTCGTGCCTGCGCCAACGCCAAACCCGCCCTGGCACTGACCGAGGCTGCAGGTCTGACCGAGCGAGCATGGCATGCAGGCCCGGCCGCCGTTGCCGCACTCGGCGCTGCTGGGCGTCATCACGCACCGACCCGCACTGTTGCAGCACCCGTTCGGGCACGTGCGCACGTCACACATCGGCGTTCCGCCGCACGACGCGGCCACGACACCGAACGACAGACCAACCGCCAGACTCAGCCAGAAGAAACGCATGGAAGGGTTCATACACGACCGCAAGGCGATGACTCGTTTCCGGCCGGCCGACGCGGAGAACGAAACGAACGTTCACCGTACCCGAGACAGCGGCCCGAACGAAAGCAGTCGGCTAGTGTCTTCGCCGTCACATGAGCGCCCTCAAGCCCTTGTCCGTCGGAGAGATCATCGACCGCTCCGCGTCGTTCTGGCGCGCGCACTGGCTGCCGCTCTTCCAGCTCTTCCTGGGCTTTCAGCTCGTGCAGTACGTGCTGCTCAAGGCCGTCGAGGTGATGCTGACCGATCGCCTGCCGGCGGTGACCAACCTCAACAAGCTCCTCGAGCTGGCGAAGCAGGACCCCTCGGTGTGGATGCCGCCGCTGGTGCCGGTGTTCGTGCTCTTCGCCGTGGTGTCCCTCGTCAACCTGCTGCTGGGGCAGATGTCGGGTGTCGCGTTGACCGGGTTCGTCTTCCCGCGGCTCACGGGCGCCGACGCGCCGAGCGTCAGTGAGTCCCTCAGGCTGACGCTCCAGAAGCTGGCCCCGGGCTTCGGGCTCTTCGCCTTGACCCTCGGGTGGACGCTCGTCGTCGGCGTGGTCTTCCTCCTCCCGGGGGCAGCGGCCTTCGGCGGTGGGCTGTGGATCTCGAGTCGAGGCAGCTCGGCAGGTGGAGCGCTCTTGACGTTGTTGGGGCTCTTCCTCGTGTTCGGCGGTTTGCTGCTGCTCCTGCTGTGGTTCCTCATTCGTTTCATCCTCGCCTCGCAGGTGCTCGCCATCGAGCCGGTGGGGGCGCTGGGCGCCTTTCGTCGCACCGGAGCCCTCTCGAGCGGCCGGGTGGGGCCCGGCCTGGGTGGGCTCGTCAAGAGCCGGCTGACGCTGCTCCTGTCGATCATCTTCGTGATCCTTCTCGTCATCGGCTTCCTGACCGGCATCCCCGAGCTGATCGTCAAGGGCGTCTACGGCGGGCTCGACCCGGCCGCGCAGGACTCGGCGCCGCAGGCCCTCGTGGTGCCCGCCCAGCTGCTCCAGGTCATCATCGGCGCGCTCGTCACGCCGCTCTACGTGGTGTTCCAGGTCGTGTTCTACGTCGACATGCGCGTGCGTCGGGAAGGGCTCGACCTCGAGCTCGCGAGCAAGGGCGCCTCGACGTGATCGCGAAGGCCCTCACGCTGTTCCTCACCGCCGCGCCCTGTGAGCTGCCCCCGACGGCTGAGCTCACGGAGCGGCAGGCCGAAGCGCTCTGCGCCCGGCCCGTCGAGGCGCCTGCTGGCACCGCGCGCTCGACCCTCGCCGCCATCTACGAACGAAGAGGGTTCGAGCAGGCGCGGGCGCCCCAGGCCGGAGACACGCTCAAGCGCCTGCGCGCGTGGCTCGAGTCGATCTTCGAGACGGCGGGCGCCGAGACGTACTCGAACCTCACGCGCGTGGTGGTGTTGGTGGCTGCGGCCATCGGCGCCATCGCGGTCGTCGTTCGCCTCGCCGGGAGGAAGCGCGCCGCCCCGAAGGCCGTGGTCGCCGCCGCTGCTTCGGCTGACCTGATGCTGGCCGACCCGATCGAGCACCTCACGCGCGCCCGTGCCCTCGTGACCCGTGAGCCTCGCAGCGCCGCGCGGGAAGGGCTCCTCGCGCTGCTGTCGGCCCTCGAGCGTCGGCGCTTCGCCCGGCCCGACCGTGTGAAGACGAATCGCGAGATCGTGTCCGAGCTGCCCTCGCGCGGCGCGCCCCCGGCGCTGGTCGACGCGGTGCGCACCCACCTCGGGTGGTTCGATCGCGCCTGGTACTCGGTCGCGCCGCTCGAAGCAGCGTCAGCCGGGCGCTTCCTCGACGAGGTGCAGGCGCTGGTGACGCAGCTCGCGGAGCCCAGCGCGTGACGCGCTTCGGGCTCTGGCCCTTCTACGCGCTGCTGTTGGTGCTGGCGCTCGCGCTCGGCCTCGCCGCCGAGTCGAACGAGCGCATCTCGAGCGTGCCGCGCGTCGACAACCCGGGCCCAGCGGGACTCAAGGTGCTCCACACGTTCCTCACCGAGGCGGGCTTCGACGTGCGCGTCGGCACCGCGGGGCTCGAGCAGGTCCCGGCCGAGGTGAAGACGATCGTCATTCCAGCGCCGGTGGCGGCGCGGCTCGACGAGGCCGACGTCTCGGCGCTGCGTCGCTTCACCGGTGGCGGTGGCACGCTCGTGGTCCTGGCCCCTCGCGCCGTGGGCCTGGGAGCGCTCCGCGAGTTCCTGTCGGTGAAGGGGCGCGGCTCGGTGCCGATGGAGTCGACGGCCCGCGACCCGGCCGGCGCGACGTTGAAGGTGGTGCACCCGCGCGGCGCCCTGTCCGGCGTGAAGCAGCTGCGCGTGTCAGGTGAGGCGGCGCTGATCCTCTCGCGCCCCGACGCCGTGCCGCTGACAGAGCCTCCGGCCGTCTGGTGGTTCCGCGAAGGACGGGGCGAGGTGTACGTCGCGTCGGGCGCCGATCTCGCCCAGAACGGCCGCCTCGATCTCGCAGACAACGCCCAGCTGTGGCTCAACCTCGCCGCCCGCGGCCCGATGTGGATCGACGAGTTCCACCATGTCGCGCGTGCGGGGCCGGCCCCCACGCTCAACCTCTGGGCTTCCCTGCTCCAGTTCGGCTTCGTCGCGCTCCTCTTCGTGTTCGCGACCGGCACCCGGCTGGGGCCGCCGCGCGACGAACCTCGGCGGATCCACCGCTCGGGCCTCGAGTACGTCGACGCGATGGCGCGGCTCACCCAGCGCGCCGACGTCGAGACCGAGCTGGTCGAAGCCCTGCGCCGCGACGTGCGCCTCTTCCTCCACGAACGGCTGGGGCTGTCGATGCAGACGACCGACGACGAGCGCGTGCGCGCGATGACGACGGCCCTCGGGCTCTCGGCGTCGGACGCGGCGGCCCTCTTCACCGACACCGACTTCCTCTCGCTGTCACGGCGGTTCCAGGCCCTCACGCAGGGCTCGACGGCTCCGGCTGCGTGAGCCGCTTCGAGGCTTCGCGAGGGCCGCAGCTCACGGCGCTTCCCCAGACCGGAGCGCCTGGCGCCGCGCCCGCTTCGACTCCAGCGCTCGGCCGGAGGGACGTGCTGCGCACCAGGCCCAGGCGTGACGACGCCGTCAAATGACCGCCGACGAGTGGGCCAGCGACCCTCACGAACTTCAGCGCGTGCCAGCGGGCCCACCTGTCCGCCGTGCGCGATTGTTGCGGCCCCGATGGGCCTCGTGAGATAGCCCCACGCGACCGTGGCACTCGCGCTCGAGGCTCTCGACATCAGCAAACGGTTCGGCGCGCGCTGGGCCCTGTCACGGTTGAGCTTCACCCTCGAGGCCGGCCGCTCGTTGCTCCTCACCGGCCACAACGGCTCGGGCAAGACGACGCTCTTGCGCCTCATCGCGACGGCGTCGTTCCCCACCGCTGGCGTGCTCAAGGTGATGGGCTACCACTCGCAGGACGAGCGCGAGGCCCTGCGGCCGCTCGTCGGCCTCGTCTCGCACGCGTCGTTTCACTACGAAGATCTCTCCGCCGCGCAGAACCTCACGCTCACCGCGAAGTTCCTCGGCGTCGAGCAGCCGGCGAGCGTGGTGACCGGCTTGCTCGACCGCATGGGGCTGGTCGCGCGCGCCGACAGCCCGGTGCGGCAGTTCTCGGCCGGCATGCGCAAGCGGCTCGCCATCGCACGGCTGCTCATGCGGGCCCCGAAAGTGGCGCTCCTCGACGAGCCGTTCGGCGAGCTCGACCCCGCCGGCATCGCCCAGATGGAGGGCCTCATTCAGGAGCTCCAGCGCCAGGGCACCTCGGTGGTGCTCGCCACGCACCTCGTCGAGCAGGGGCAGCGGCTGACGCACGAGCGGCTCCACCTCGAGGGCGGGCGCAAGGTGACGCCGGTATGAAGCGGCCCTCGCTCCTCGGCGCCGCGTGGCTGGTGCTGAAGAAGGACTGGCAGATCGAGTGGCGCACCCGCGCGCGGCTCACGGCCATCATCTTCTTCTCGCTCGCCACCCTGCTCCTCTTCTCGTTCGCCATGGGCCCCGACATCGTCACGCTGCGCGCGCACGCGCCGGGCTACCTGTGGCTGGGGCTGCTCTTCGCGAGCGTGTTGTCGCTGGGTGAGTCGTTCCGCGTCGAGGCCGAGAACCAGGCGCTCACGGGCCTCGTGCTGACGCCGGTCGAGCCGCGCGCCATCTTCATCGGCAAGGTGCTGGGCAACGCGAGCCTGCTCTTCGTGTTGTCGCTGGTGCTGCTGCCGGTCGCCGTGGCGCTGTACGACGTCGACCTCGGCCGCGACCCGCTCTCGCTGGTGCTGGTGCTCTTCCTGGGCTGCGTCGGCATCAGCGCGCCGGGCACCGTGTACTCGGCCATCAGCGCCAACGCCCGCGCGCGCGACGTCATGTTGCCGTTGCTGCTCTTCCCGGTGCTGGTGCCGCTCCTGCTGGCCGCGGTGAGCGCGACGAAGTTCACCCTTCAGCCTGACCCGCAGGAGCAGCTGGGCTCATGGCTCAAGTTGCTGACCGCTTTCGATCTCATCTATCTGTCCGTCGGGTTTCTGCTGTTCCCGAAAGTCGCTGAGGAAGACTGAATGACTCCGATTCTTCCACTCGTGGTGCTGGCGCTCGTCGTCGCGGCCATCGTCGGACACGTCGCGGTGCCGGCGGTGCGCCCGTGGGCGTGGAAGGCCGTCGGCGCGCTCGGGGCCGCGATGCTCGTCTCGCTCTGGTACTTCGGGCTGTACTGGGCGCCGCCAGAGCAGTTCATGAGCGACGTCGGGCGCATTCTCTACGTGCACGTGCCCCATGTGTGGATGGCGCTGCTCGCGTTCACCCTCAACGTCGGCTGCGCGGTGGCGTACCTGATGAAGAAGTCGTGGGTCACCGACGCGCTCGCCGAGTCGGCGGCCGAGGTGGGCGTCTACTTCGGCGCGGTGGGCGTGATGATGGGCAGCATCTGGGCGCGGCCGACGTGGGGCGTCTGGTGGGACTGGGACCCGCGGCTCATCTCGACCACCGTGATGCTGCTCGCGTACGTCGGCTACCTCGCGCTGCGCAGCTTCACCGAAGACCCCGAGCGCCGCGCCACCTGGAGCGCCGCTGCGGCGATCCTCTCGTACGTGTCGCTGCCCATCGTGTGGTTCTCGGTGCGCTGGTGGAACAGCCTGCACCAGGTGCAGTCGAACCCGTCGACCGTCGACAAGCCGATGGTGGCGGTGCTGCGGTGGGGCGCCGTCACGATGCTCTGCTTCCTCTTCGTCTTCATCGTGAAGCGCTACGAGATCGCCCGCTCGCGCCAGACGGCCGCCATGGAGCTGCCGCCGCTCGAAGCGCCGCGCGCGGAGGTCGCATGAAGGCCGCGCTCGCCGTCGCCCTGCTGCTCGGCTCCGTCGCGCTCGCCGACATCGCGAAGCCGCCACCCGCAGAGACGCCGCCCCCGGCCGAACAGCCGGCTCCGCCGCCCGCGCCCGCACCCGCCGCGAAGCACCCGGAAGGCGTCGAGAAGGCCTACGCCGGTGTGATTCAGGGCGGTTGGGAATACGTCTACGCCGCCTATGGGCTGGGCACCGCAGGTGTGCTGGCCTACGCCGTGTCGTTATTCGTGCGTCGTCCGAAGAAGTCCGCCGCCTGACGAGGAGCCCATGAAGCCCGAAACGAGAAACCGCCTCATCGCCATCGGAGCCCTCCTCGTCGCCGCCAGCGCGCTCGGGTGGATCGCCTTCGGCAGCATCGGTGAGAACCTCGTCTACTACTGGAAGCCCGGAGAGATGATCGCCCAGGGCGACAAGGCCTACGGCGCCACCATTCGGCTCGGCGGCATCGTCGTGCCCGGCTCCGTGGTGTGGAACGCCGAGCACACGAGCCTCACGTTCGACGTGGCCGACTCGCACACGCCGGGCGCCCCGAAGGTGAAGGTGGCCAGCGGCATGACGCCCCCGCAGATGTTCCGCGAGGGCATCGGCGTCGTCGTCGAGGGCACCTACTCCGCGAGCGGAACCTTCACCACCAACCGGCTCATGGTGAACCACTCGAACGAGTACCGCGCGCCCGATGGAGGCATGAGCGGCGAGTGGAAGGACACCGTGTCTCAGGCCGACACGAAGTGACCGTCACGGGTCGACACGCACGACGTCGACCTGCGGCACGCCGTTCGTGACGCGCACCTCGAGGACGTGGCGGTCGATGCCGTCGAGGCGCTCCTCGATGGCGCCTGCCCCGCCCGAGATGACGGTGGGCACGCCAGCGAGCTCGTAGCGATCGAGCGTGTGCAGGTGCCCGAAGAGGATCAGGTCCACCCCCGCCGCGGCGGTGCTGGCGACGAAGCGACGCGCTTCGACGCGTGAGTTCCACTGCCCGCTGCGCACCCCGAAGCTCTCGGTCGCGGGAATGTGGCTGAAGACGACGTGCGGCTGCTCCCGGCCGGCCTCGAGCGCTTCGTCGTAGAGCCGCCAGCCCGTCTCGGAGAGGCCGGCGTTCGACGAGTCGAGGCTGGTGAAGCGCACGCCGCGCGCGGTGCAGGTGTAGTTCGCGCGGCCGAAGCGCTCCTGGAACACGAAGCTGCGGTAGGCGTCGTGGTTCCCCGGCGTCAGCACCATTGGGAGCCGAATCGTCTCGAAGGCGCGCTCGATGGCGTCGAACTCGGCGTCGGTGGAGACGTTGGTGAGGTCGCCCATGACGACGACGAACTCGGCGTCGGGGCGGGCGTTGATGACGTCGACGACGTCGCCGAAGCGCGGCAGCCCTCGCTGAATGTCTCCGAAGGCGACGAAGGTGAAGTCGCGGGTCGTCTCGACGGTGCGCAGGGTGACGCTGTCGACGCCCGCCGGGAGCGTCACCTGCCACGACAGGCCCAGGTGGAGGCCGTCGACGGGCGTACCGGCGACGGGCGCATCGGTCGGCCCGAGCACCCCAGCAGACGACGTGAGCCGCAGGCCCGGCGGCACGTTGCGGAGGATGAGGCGCGTGTCACGGCGCGCGTCCGCCGCGGCCTCGATGGTCAGCTCGAACTCCGGGCACGACGCACGAAAAGCGGGCGCGCCTCCCACGTCCGGGAGCGCGTGCAACAGCCCGCCAGCCGAACGAAAGGTGAGCCCGTCGCGAGTCGTCGTGCCCAGCACGAGATCGAGCTGCGCGCGCGGCTCCGGGTCGGTCACCGACGAGCACGAAGCAGCCAGCAGCAGCACCACCCAGGCGCGCCTCATCGACGCCTCCATTCAATCGACGTGAAGAAGGCCACTGGCGTGCCGGTGACGACGCGCACGTCCCACACGAGGTCGCCCGGGAGCGCCACCTCGAGCCCCGCGTGGAAGGAGCCGAGAAAGCCGATGCTGCTGCCGCCGACGAGGCCATCGCGCGAGTGCTCATAGCCGACGTGGCCGCGAAGCCAGTCGGTGAGGCCGGTGCGCACTTCGAAGCCACCGCTCAAGGGCATTTCGAAGCCAGTGGCCGCGCGTTCCCGGTAGCGCACCCAGGTCGGATCGAGCCCGAGCCGGAGCACGGAGGTCACGCGGCCCATGCGCGGCGCCAGCAGTCCCATGGGCAGCACCGAGACGAGCTGCGTGCGCCAGCGGGTCGTGTCGAAGCCGACGCGGCCAGCCCACTCGTGGCGCAGCGACGTCTCGAGCCACAGGCCCGCGCGAGGGGCCTCGGCGCCGTAGCCCACGAGCTTCACGCCGCCGCCGCCCACCACCCAGCCATCGAGCGTACCGGCGACGTTCCCCGCCTCGACGGTGGCGAGGAAGCGCCCGGTGCGGAAGCTGCCGAACGCCGTGACGCCAGCGCTCCCCGGTTGCCCGGCCCGGGGCGCGACGAGAGCAGTGACGCCGCCGCGCCAGGTGGCGTTCCACGCGTCCCACGCGGTCTCCGAGGGAATCGGCTCGGAGCCGCCCGAGTAGGTGCCCACCGCGTCGGCGAGCCCCAGCGAGAGAAAGCCGCCAAGGCCGATGATTCCGAGCGGCGGCCCCACGGCGGTGGACACGTCGCTCGCGCCAGTGCCCGCCATGAAGAAGGCGCCGCCAAAGGCGAGGCCCAACAGGCCGGCGCTCGTCCCCAGCATCGCGCCGCCGAGCGAGCGATCGCCGCGGAGCAGCTGCCCACTGCCGGGCGCCAACAGGCTCAAGGGAACCGTCAGGGGCGCGAAGCCCGGAGCCAGCGGAGCCGACTGCACCTCGAGGGACACACCAGCGTCGGCCTGAGCGCGCGCAGCGACGGGAAGCGAGAGCAGGAGCAGCGCGACGACGCGAGGCAACACGCCCGGCACAGTGTGGCCCTCGTCATGAACGCGCAACGATTTCACGCTGACCGACCGACGAGCGGTCGTCACTCCCGATGAGTGGTCAGCGCAGCAAGCCGCGAAGTCGCCTGACGTGAGATCTCAGGAACAGGGTCGTCAGCAAGCAACCTCAAAGCAGCAAGGGGAGCTTTCGCGTTGTAGACGACACTGGCTCGGACGCCTTCGTCGGGGTCACTCGCAAGAAAACAAAGGAGGTGCGGAGGGCAGCTTCGGCGACGCGCCACCACTTCCCTGACGACCTCGGTATCGCTGGCGAGGAGCCAGAGGACCTCAGTGTGAACGGACTTGTTGTGCGCTACCCACCGCCGCAGGGCTGGGAATCTCCGAATCACCTCGAGCCACACATCGAGAGGGGCGCTTTCATGTGCGGCCCGATCGTACTCGGACTTCAAGTCGCTCGTTCGAAGCCTGACGAACTCTTCCGCCGATGCGATCAAGTCCCACCTCCACCAGGGTCTGAACGGTCGCTCGGAACCGCCTGTCCTGACAGCCGGCTTCGCCTCCTGAAGCTCGCCTCCCAAGCGTGAGCGGTCCCGCAAAGCCTGCGGTCACGCCGCCTTCATCGCCTCGGCGACCAGCTGCTCCAGCCTCCCCAGCGCGGTCTCGAGCGTGGCCATCGACGGCCCGAAGCTGAAGCGCACGTACTGGCGGAACCGGCTGCCACGCGCTGCGCGCCGCTTGCCCGGGTTCACGTCGAAGAACTCGCCCGGCACGGTGATCACCTTCTTCTCGAGCGCCGCGCGGAAGAAGCCCATGCCGTCGTTCAGCGGCGCGGGGAGCTGCGCCACGTTGCCCCAGACGTAGAACGTCCCGTCGGGCACGCGGTCGGCGCGAATGCCCAGGCGCATGAGGCCCGACAGCAGGCGGTCGCGCTTCTCTTGAAACGCCTTGTGGAGCGCCATCGTCTCCTGCACCACGAAGGACTCTTCCAGCAGCGGAATGGCCGCGCGCTGCACCGGCTTGTTCCCACCGCCATCGAGGAAGCTGCCCGCCGACGCCACCGCGTCGATGACCTGCTTCGGGCCCACCGTCCACGTGACGCGCCAGCCCGGGTAGCGCCAGTTCTTCGTCAGCCCGTCGAACAGCACGACGGGGTCCTTGTTCACGTCGTCGACGTACCGCGCCGCGCTCTCGACCGGCAGCACGCCCGGCGGGCTGTTCCAGATGTAGTGCGAATAGAACTCGTCCATCAGCAGCGTGCAGTCGAGCTCGCGTGACACCTCGACCCACTTCTCGAGCTCCTTGCCCTGCACCACCTTGCCCGTCGGGTTGCACGGGTTCGACAGCAGCACCGCCGACAACCCGCGGCCCAGCACCTCACGGCGCAAGTCGTCGGCCGAGAACGCGTACCCGCGGTCGCCCTCGAGCAGAATCGGAATGGGCGTGAAGGCCTTGAAGATGTCGAGCAGCTCCTCGTACGCCGTGTAGTCGGGCAGGAAGTGGCCGAGGTTGATGTGGCCGAGCGCTGCCGCCGCGCGCGTGAGCGAGGTGCGCCCACCCCCCGAGACGCTGACGTTCTCGGGCCCGTACTGCGAGCGCTTTCCCTTGCGGTAGAGCCGGTTGTACAGCGTCGCGATCGCCTCGCGCAGCTCGGGCAGGCCCTGCACCGGCGCGTATTCCTGATCGTCCACGTCCACCGGAATCGTGTGCACGCGCTTTGGCGCGCCGGGCAGGTCGCCCGTCTCGGGCTGGCCCTGGCCCAGGTTGCACCAGTCGGGGTTCTTCGCCGAGAAGCCCAGCCGCTGGGCCTCGGTGGTGACGAAGATGACGCCGGTGCGGGGCACCTGGCGGAACGCGGTGATCGGGTGCTCCTCGACGACGCTCACGACGCCTCACTTTCGATGGACGACAGCACGTCGTGTACGTCCTTGAGGGAAAACCGCAACTCGAGGCGCACGATTCCCTCCACCTCGACCACCGGCACGCGGTACCGGAAGGCCGCGAACCACTCGTCACGCTCGAGGATGTTGCGGGGCTCGAGCCGGAAGTGGCGCGTCTCAGCCGCCTCGTCGAGCACCTCGCGCGCCTCGTCACAGAGCGGGCAACCCGGCTTGCCGTAGAGCACGACCGTCGGCCCGTCCCACACCGGCTCACCCTCGCCCATGGCGCGAAAGCCTACCCCGGTGTGGCCGAAGGGTGCCGCCTCGGGTCTGCACAGCCCGTGAAGGTGAACTCGTGGGCACACTGCCTCGCCGCTCCGCCGTCCCTGCGCCGTTCTCACGCATCAACCAACCATTGAGGACCGTCGAGCTTTCGCGTGGAATCCCCGGCGTGACGACGCGCGGCCTCTCTGGCGACTTCGAGACGATGCCCATTCGGGATCTCATCGTCTACCTGGCCAACCGCCTCGCCACCGGCGTGCTCTCGCTCGAGAAGGAAGGCACGAAGAAGCAGGTGCACCTCGAAGAGGGCCGCATCATCAACGCCTCGTCGAACCTGCCGCGCGAGTACCTGGGGCAGTTCCTCATCAACATGGGGCACATCACCGAGGAGCAGTTCAACCGCGCCTGGCAGACGCAGCAGGAGACGAAGGTCTACCTCGGCCGCATTCTGGTGATGATTGGCCTGGTGAAGGAGGACGTGGTGGTGGCCGCGCTCGCCACCAAGTTCCGCGAGACGCTGCACGAGGCCTGCGAGTGGAAGGTGGGCGGCTTCGCCTTCACGCCCGGGCTGCCGACACCACCGGCCGACGGCCTCGACGTGCGCGTCTCGTTGATGGACGTGTACAAAGAGGCCGACTTCCGCGCGCAGGCCTGGGAGCAGATTCGCAAGGTGTTCCCCTCGCCGCGCTGCACGCTCGAGGTGAAGGAAGACCTGCTCGAGATGACGCCGCGCAAGGGCTCGCTCGATCTGAAGCTGCTCAAGGGCATCGAGTCGGGCAAGACGCTCGAAGAGCTCGCGCTCGGGCTGCACGCGACGGACTTCTTCCTGTACCAGCGGCTGTACGCGCTCCACGCGATGGGGGCGATCGTGGTGAAGCCGCCGCGCGCCGAGAAGGAGCCCGACTTCGCCATCGACGTCGACCTCGGCCTCGGCGACAGCCCCACGCCCGAGCAGCTGCTCGAGAACGCCCGCGCCTTCTTCGCGCAGTCGAACTTCCGCGACGCCTACTCGGTGGCGCGGCGGTCGAACCAGCTCGTGCCGACCCTCGAGGCTACGTTCCTCCTCAAGCAGATCGAGGCCGCGTGGCACCCGCAGCTGCGGGCCGATCTCATGGCGAAGCGGCTGGTGCCGGCGACGAAGCTGTCGGCCGAGCAGCTCGCCGCGCTCCCGCTGTCGGCAGCGGAGCGCTACCTGCTGGCGCGCGTCGACGGAAAACGCGAGCTCGAAGCCATCGTCCGCGTGGCACCGCTCAAGGAGTTCGAGGCGCTCACCGCGTTCGATCGGTTCCTGGCCCAGGGCTGGGTCACGCGCTGACCGCCGCGCATGGCTCCGGGCAGCGTTCCTGAATCGGCTCGGCCGGCCGGTGTGCCGGTCTCCGCCCTCGCATCGACCCGCTGCTTTCGGGGTGGCCCTCGGGCGCCGCCGTCGGCGGCTCGTCCGCGAGTCCGGGCGCTTCGCGCGAACCCGTGACCGGCGTGAGAACCCGGTCAGGCCGCGCGGCGCTCGTCGCTCTCGAGCCGGCGCCAGTACACCCGCAGATCCATCTTCGCGCCGAGCGCCTTGCCCATGGCGTGAACGCCCGCGAGCTTTCGGTGGAGGAAGATGAGCTGCGCTGGGGCCGTGCCGCGCTTGAGCGTCTTGTAGAAGGCCTTGAGCGCCTCAGCCGCCGCGTCGGTGTGCTTGCGGTCGGCGAAGTCATAGGGCTGCTGCTCGTCGCGGAAGATGCAGAGCACCGACTCGAGCAGCACGAAGAGCGCCCGCCGGGCCGCCTCGCTCTCGGTCGGGTCGATGAGGCCCAGCCGAATGGCCGCCTCGTACGTCGCCTGCTCGTCGCGGCGGTAGCTCGAGAGGATCAGCGCGCGGTAGTCATCGCGGAACGCCTGCGGGTAGTCGCGGGTGGCGCCGAAGTCGAGCACCACCAGCTCACGCGTCGACGGCCGGAACAGGAAGTTCGCGAAGTTCGCGTCGGTCTGCACCAGGCCCCAGTCGAAGAACTCACGGAAGTAGAGGTCGAGGAAGACGTGCGCGAAGTGCTCGCGGTCTTCGCGCGAGGGGTTGGTCGACAAGAACGCGTCGACCTTCACGCCGCTCTCGTACGACAGCGCCAGCACCCGCTTCGTCGACAGCTCACGGAAGCACCGCGGCACACGCACGCCGGCGAGGTCGGCGGCCTTCGCCCGGTACCGCTCGAGCGCTTCGGCCTCGGCCTCGTAGTCGGTCTCGCGCACCAGCACGGCCTTGAGCTCGTCGAACGCGCCGGACACCTCGATGTCCTTGAGCTGCATCGCGAGGAACAGCCGCGCCACCTTCTCGAGCACCGCCAGGTCGGACTCGATCGTGTCGGCGATGCCGCGGAACTGCACCTTGAGCACGATGGCCTCGCGCGTGCCGTCGGGCCGGTTCCAGTGCGCCAGGTGCACCTGGCCGATCGAGGCGCTGGCCAGCGGCGCTTCCTGAATCTCGAGCTGGCTCAGCAGCTCGTCACCCAGCTCGTCCTTCAGGATCGAGCGGATCTCGGAGAAGCCGACGTGGTTCCCCGAGTCCTGCAGCTTGCTCAAGATCTCGACGACCTCGGTCGGGAGCACGTCGCGAAGCTCCATGCTGAGCAGCTGGCCCGCCTTCATCGCGGCGCCCTTGAGCTGGCCGAGGTGCTCGACGATCTCCCGCGCCTGCTCGACCTGCACCTTGGCGGTGTGGAGGCGGTGCGCGAGCTCTTCACCCTTCTCGAAGGCGCGGGCGATTCGGCCGGCCGCCTCTTTCTGCGCGAGCCCGGCCGCGAGCTTGAGCAGCTTCGACGAGCGGGACCACACCGAGCGCGGAGGAGCCGAGTCTGCCATGGGGACGCCAGTCGGTAGCGTCGGAGCGCCGACTTTGCAGGACAATCAGCGCCGTGAGAGGAACAGGCGCATGGCCTCGCGGCCCAGCCAGGTCGCACGAATGCGCCACTTCGCCTCGTTGACGATGACGGCGGCCACCGCGATGCGGGGCGCCTCTTTCGGCGCGAACCCGACGAACCACGTGTAGTCCCGGTAGGGGTGCTTGTCGGCGAGGCTGCCCGTCTTGCCGACCGCGCCCGGCACCCGCATGCCGCGCTCGTGGAAGATCCGCCGCGCCGTGCCCTGGGTGACGGTCTCTTCCAGCATCGCCGTCAGGCGCTCGGCGACCTGCTCCGACACCACCCGCTCGGTCGGCGGCGCGGCTGGAACGTCACGTTCGAGCAACACCGGCGAACGCCACAGGCCCTTGTTCGCGGCGACGGCCGCCAGCGCGGCGCCGTGGAGGGGTGAGAGGTAGACGTCTCCGAACCCGGCGCCGGTGAGGGCGAGCGGGTAGGTCTCCGACGGAACCGCCGCGAGCGAGACGTCGGTGGGCACGGGGAAACGGAACGGCGCGTTGAAGTGAAAGGCGCGGGCGGCGGCTTTGAGCTTCTCGGCGTCGAGGTAGCGCGAGGTGAACTTGGCGAAGACGACGTTGGCGCTCATCGCGAGGGCCTGGCTGAACGAGAGGCAGCGGGTGTCCCGGTCGGAGTCCTCGAGCTGGGCTTCCTTCACCTTGCGCTTGCCACCGTGGGCGCAGAGCACCTCGGCCGGGTCGACCCCCACGTCGAGGAGCGCCGCCGCGGTGACGATCTTGAAGATGCTCGCCGCCGGGTACAGCGCGCGCGTGGCGAGGCCCCGCAGCTCGGGCTCGGCGGCGCTGTGCTCGGCCATCGCCAGCACCCGGCCCGACGACGGCTCCACCGCCACCACCGCGGCGTAGGGCGTCTCGTACTTCTCGAGGATCGCCTCGAGCTCGGCCTGCAGCGTGGGGTCGATGGTGAGGGGCTCGAGCGCCCCGTCGACCGGCGCCGCGAGCCTGCCGCCCGAGGGGACGGCCTGGGCCAGCAGATCGCGCTCCTTCGCGAGCGACGTCACCTTCGACAGCGGCGGCTCGGTCAGCCGGCTCGGCACGTCGAGGCCGACGTCGTCGCCAGCCTCCTGAGCGTGGGCGAAGCACGACACGAGCACCGCACAGACGACGACCCGCGACACGGCGCCGAGAATTCGCCGAAACGACGGCCCGAGACAAGCGCTCGCGCCGAAAATGGCCGCCGGCCCACACGAAAGTGCACACTCCGAGCGCCTTCTGGCTATGAGCGCCCGCCGTGACGGACCTCCAGGAAATCGGTGCGGTGTGGAAGGGCGAGACGGTGCGGGCCACGCGCTCGGGCCGGGTGCTCGCGCTCCTCGTGCTCTTCGTGATGTTCGTGTCGCTCACGCTGGCGGTGGTGGGCTTCGTGACGCGGCAGCTCAACGCGTCGGTCGACAAGCAGCTCCAGTCGGCCGGCGTCGACGCGACCGACGAGCGCATGCAGGAGCAGCTCAACCAGAGCAAGAAGCAGTTCCTCTCGGTGGTCATCACCGACGACGAAGAGATGCTCGAGTCGCTGCTGACGCTGCCGGTGGTGCTCCTCTTCGTCTTCAAGCTCACCCTGCGCTTCGTGCCGCTCTTCGTGGCGCTGATGGGGTTCGATCAGCTGGCCGGCGAGCTGGGGCCGAAGTCCATCCGCTTCCTCGTGGTGCGCCTGAAGCGGAACAACCTCATCCTGGGCAAGTTCGCCTCGCAGGTGACGATCTTCACGGCGCTGCTCTTCGTGTGCACGGTGCTGATGGTGCTGGTGGCGAAGGCCCTCAACGCCGACTTCGCGGCGAAGGACGTGGTGGTGTGGACGGGGCGGCTGCTGGCGGCGTCGTTCGTGCTGGCGCTGGCGTACCTGGCGCTCACCACGCTGTGCAGCGCGCTGGTGCGGTCGGGCGCGGTGAGCCTGCTGCTCAACATCATGGTGCTGTTCGGCATCTGGGCGCTGGCGTTCTTCGGCGAGTACTTCACGCTGCCGGGCGAGGTGGTCGAAGCGGGCTCGCTCAAGTCGATGATCACCGACGAGAGCCCGCTGGCGTACACGCGGTACCTGTCGGTGTGGCACTACGGGCAGGACCTGCTGCACCCCGACTGGACGCGCTTCGTCACCGCGGCGCTGGTGCACGTCGGCTTCGCCCTGGTGTTCCTCGGGGCGGCCCAGCTCGTCATGAAGAAGAGGGATCTGTGAGCCAGAGCGCGATTCGACTGGAGCGGCTGTCGAAGCACTTCGGCGCCAAGCGGGCCGTCGACGACGTGTCCTTCGAGGTGCAGGAGGGCCACTGCTACGGCCTCATCGGGCCCAACGGCGCCGGCAAGACGACGACGTTCTCGATGATGACGGGCTACCTCTTCCCCACCGCGGGGACGATTCGCATCCTCGGGGTGGACCCCTTCGTGCCCGGCGCGCTCAAGGGCAAGGTGGGCGTGTTGCCGCAGGACGCGATTCTGCCGCCGACGTGGCCGGTGGGCGCGCTGCTCACGTACTTCGGTGAGCTGTCGGGGCTGGCCTCGCCCGAGGCCGAGGCGAAGCGGGTGCTCGAGAAGGTGCAGCTGCCCGAGACGTGGAACATGTACTCGAACCAGCTCTCGCACGGCATGGCGAAGCGGGTGTCGATGGCGCAGGCGCTGATGGGCAGCCCGCCGGTCATCTTCCTCGACGAGCCGACGGCGGGGCTCGACCCGAAGATCGCCGCCTCGGTGCGGCAGCTCATTCGCGAGCTCAAGGGCCAACACACGGTGGTGGTCTCGAGCCACAACCTGCAGGAGCTGGAAGAGCTCTGCGACGCCACGGCGATCCTCGACAAGGGCAAGCTGGTGAGCGCGGCGACGATGACCGAGCTCACGGGCCAGATGGCCGAGTTCCG